>DASVDK010000273.1:0-37202 GCA_036381125.1 Thermodesulfobacteriota bacterium
GGCACCGAGAGCGAGGCGCGGCTCGCGAAACGCCTGCCTTCGGCAGGCTGCGTCTCACGCCGCGCCGAGCGGGAAGGGGGGTGCGGGGGGCCCGGCTCGGCGACGCGGCCGGCGGTGCGGCCCGTGAGGCCCCCCGCGGATGATGACGGCAGCCGGCCTCGAGATCGTGGGGTGCGGGACGTGAGCGAGGCGCTCGAGGTGCAGTCGTCGTGAAGGTGGGCGCCGCGGTGCTGGCCGGCGGCCAGAGCCGCCGGATGGGCCGGGACAAAGCCTTCCTCCCGTTCGGCGGCCGGCCGCTGATCGAGCGAACCCTCGAGACCCTCGACCGCCGCTTCGACCGCGTCCTCGTCGTGGCGAACGACCTGCCGAGGTACGCCTACCTCGGCCGGCGTGTCGTGGCCGACCTCAGGCCAGGCACCGGCGCCCTCGGCGGCATCTACACGGCCGTCGCGCTCGGCACCGACGAGGCGAGGCCCCGCGTGTTCGTCTGCGCCTGCGACATGCCGTTCCTCGACGTCGCGCTGATCGACCTCCTCCTGCGCGAAGCGGCGCGGGAGGCCGACGGCGGCCTTCCGGACGTCGTCGTGCCGGAAGACCCCGACGCGCCGGACTCGTCGGCCGGGCTGCACCCGCTCTGCGCCGTCTACGGCCGCGGCGTGCTCCCGGCCATCGAGCGCCGCCTCGCCGAGGGGCGGCTCAAGGTCATCGGCTTCTACGACGACGTGCGCGTGCGACGCGTCGGGGCCGACGCGCTGGCGCGCGCCGGCGTCCCGCGGCACGCGCTGATGAACACCAACACGCCCGAGGACCTCGCGCTCGCCGAGGCCATCCTCGCCCGGACGCCCGGCCCCGGCCGGTGACGGGCGCCGTCACCGGTTACCCGTCTCACACGGCGTAACCCCGCGTGCGGGGCCGGCCATCGATCGGGGCATGGCTGTTGCACGTGCCCCGGGCATGCGCGAAGCCTGCTCGTTCTGCGGAAAGGGGCGGTCCAGCGTTCGGCGGCTCGTCGCCGGGGACCAGAGCAACATCTGCAACGAGTGCATCGAGGTCTGCAAGGAGATCCTCGCCGAGGATCAGGCGTGCGAGCCGCGAGTCGCCGACCCGATCGTCACGAGGGACCCGCTGCCGACCCCGTCGGCGCTGCGCGCGGCGCTCGACCAGTACGTCGTCGGCCAGGAGCGCGCGAAGAAGGTGCTCTCGGTCGCGGTCTACAACCATTACAAGCGGCTCGCGGCGGCCGCCGAGGCCGACGGCGAGGCGATCGAACTCGCCAAGAGCAACGTCCTCCTCATCGGCCCGACCGGGACGGGCAAGACGCTGCTCGCCCAGACGCTCGCGCGGATCCTCCACGTCCCCTTTGCCATGGCCGACGCCACCTCGCTCACCGAGGCGGGCTACGTCGGCGAGGACGTGGAGAACGTCCTCCTGAAGCTCCTCATCGCGGCCGACTACGACGTCGAGGCGGCGCAGCGCGGCATCGTCTACATCGACGAGATCGACAAGATCGCCCGCAAGAGCGAGAGCGCCTCCGTCACCCGCGACGTCTCGGGCGAGGGGGTGCAGCAGGCCCTCCTCAAGATCCTCGAGGGGACGGTTGCCAACGTCCCGCCGTCGGGAGGGCGCAAGCACCCGCAGCAGGACTTCATCCGGATCGACACCCGGAACATCCTGTTCATCTGCGGCGGGGCGTTCGACGGGCTCGAGCGGATGGTCGAGGCGCGGCTCGGCCGGCGGGCGATCGGCTTCGGCCTCGATCCCGCGAGCAAGGAGTCCCGGACCGCCGCCGAATGGCTGGCGCTGGTCGGCCCGGAGGACCTCCAGCGGTACGGCCTCATCCCGGAGTTCATCGGCCGGCTGCCGGTGGTGGCCGTGCTCGAGGCGCTCGGGGAGGCCACGCTCGTCCGGATCCTTCGCGAGCCGAAGAACGCGCTCGTGCGGCAGTACCAGAAGCTCTTCGCCGCCGAGGGGGTCGACCTGCGCTTCACGGACGAGAGCCTGACGGTCGTGGCGCGTGAGGCGCTCGCGCGCCGCTCCGGCGCCAGGGGGCTCAGGGCGATCCTCGAGTCGCTGATGCTCGACCTCATGTACGAGATCCCGTCGCGCGACGACGTCGTCGAGTGCGTGATCGACGACGCGGCCGTGCGGCGCGCCTCCCCGCCGCGGCTCGTCCTGCGCGAGCCGCTCCGCGAGTCCGCGTAGTCGACCGGGCACCGCGCAGTCGGGCCAGGACCCCTCTTCCCCTTCGCCCGCCGGCTCGCTACCCTTGCCCGCCGCGAGCCGGTGCGAATTTTGTCACCGACGCGCACGTTTTGCGTGCGCGCGGCCCGACTCCCGGCGGCGCATGCCTGCAATACCACGAGAATCCCGGCGGCACGGCGGTTGCTTTCCGGCGGAGCCGACGGCCCGGCGCGACGCTGGCCGGGCGTGCCGCCGCCGGCGGGGTCGCGCGAAGGGAGGCATCGAGGATGGTCGCTCGGGTGCTGCTCGTCACAGTCGTGCTCCTCGGAGTGCTGGGGAGCCAGGCGCGAGCGGACGACGTGTCGGTCCGGGACCTCACGCAGGAGCAGTTCCGCGAGCTGTCCACCGAGGTGGGACTCGCCATCACGCCCTACCAGCTCCGGCCGGCCGAGGGCCTCGGCTTCCCCGGCTTCGACCTCGGCGCCGAGGTGACGGCCGTCGAGATCAACAGGAGCCGGAGCTACTGGCAGGCCGCGGTCGACGACCCGGACGACCTCCCGTCCTTCCTGCCGGTCCCCAAGCTGCACGCCAACGTCGGCCTGCCGCTCGGGATCGACCTCGGCGGCTACTACGGCGCCGTGCCCGGCTCGAACATCCGCCTCTACGGCGGGGAGGTGAAGTGGGCCATCCTCCGCGGCGGCGTCGTCTGGCCGGCCCTCGCGGTGCGGGGCGCCTACACGGAGCTGGCCGGCGTGGACGACCTGGACCTCAACACCAGGTCGCTCGACGCGTCGCTCAGCAAGGGCTTCGGGCCCCTCACCCCCTACGTCGGCGCCGGTCGGGTCTGGATGGAGGCCGAGCCCAGGCAGGCCGCGGCCGCCGTCCTCGAGCGCGAGACGGAGCAGGAGGACCGGGTCTTCGTCGGCCTCAGGCTCCGGGTGCTCTTCGTCTCGGCGGTGGCCGAGGCGAGCTTCGCGAAGGTGCCGGCCTACACGCTGCGGCTGAACGTCAGCTTCTAGGAGCCACCATCGATCATGTCCGACGCCGCATCGCGAGAGCCCGGGCAGCCGACCAGGTCCCGTCCCTGCCGCCGCCGCTGTGTCGCGTGCGGCCGCCCGTCCGCCGAGGTCCGCCGCCTCGTGTCGAACGAACGGTCGCGCATCTGCACCGACTGCCTCGACGCGTTCAACGCCGCGGTCCTCGTGGCCGACCAGCCCCAGACCGAGTCGTCCCGCCGCGAGCTGCCGACGCCGGCCCGCATCAAGGCCATTCTCGACGACTACGTGATCGGCCAGGAGAAGGCCAAGAAGATCCTCTCCGTGGCGGTCTACAACCACTACAAGAAGATCGAGTCGAACGCGGTCAACCGCGACGTCGAGCTCAAGAAGTCGAACATCCTCCTCCTCGGGCCCACCGGCACCGGCAAGACGCTCCTGGCCCAGGTGCTGGCGCGGGTGCTGCGCGTGCCGTTCGCGATGGCCGACGCCACGGCCCTCACCGAGGCGGGCTACGTCGGCGAGGACGTGGAGAACATCCTCCTCAACCTCGTCATGGCGGCCGACTACAACATCGAGCGGGCCCAGAAGGGGATCGTCTACATCGACGAGATCGACAAGATCGCCCGCAAGAGCGAGAACCCCTCCATCACCCGCGACGTCTCGGGCGAGGGGGTGCAGCAGGCCCTCCTCAAGATCATCGAGGGCACCGTCGCCAACGTCCCGGTCACGGGGGGGCGCAAGCACCCGCAGGAGGAGGTCATCCGGGTCGACACCACGAACATCCTCTTCATCTGCGGGGGGGCCTTCGACGGCCTCGAGACGATCATCGAGCGGCGCCTGGCCACCCGTGGGGCGATCGGGTTCGGCGCCGAGACAGCGCCCAGGACCAGGCGGGACGGCTCGCTCATGCCGCTCGTCCAGCCGGAGGACCTCTTCAAGTACGGCATGATCCCGGAGTTCGTCGGCCGGCTCCCGGTGACGACCGTCCTCCACGAGCTGGACGAGGAGGCACTCGTTCGCATCCTCAAGGAGCCGAAGAACGCGCTGGTCAAGCAGTATCAACGCCTCTTCAAGCTCGACGGGGTGAGCCTCGAGTTCACGGACGCGTCGCTGCGGGCGGTGGCGCGCGAGGCGATCCGCCGCCGCGCCGGGGCCCGCGGCCTCTCGGCCATCCTCGAGGAGGCGATGCTCGACCTGATGTACGACCTGCCGTCGCGCCGCGACGTCAAGGGCTGCCGCATCGACGAGGCGGTCGTCCTCGGGCAGGGGACGCCGGAGTTCACCTACCGGGCCCGCAGGCGCAGGACGGCGTAACTCGCTCTACCATCGGGGGATGCTCGAGGCGCGCGACATCCCCTGGGCGCTCGGTCTGGGCGCCCTCCTCTCCCTCCTCGTCTGGATCGGCTTCCGGCTCGGCGTGGAGTCGCGCCGGCGTGACGCCGCGCACATCGCCCTCTGGACGCTCTACTTCCTCGGCGTCGTGGTCCTCGGCACGATCGGCCCCTTCTATGTGGCCGACCTCGCGCAGATCAACCGCCTGTCGCTGCGCGAGCAGTTCTTCTGGGTGGTCCTGGCGATCTGGGTGTTCGCCACGGGCGCCTTCATGGTGCGGGCGCTCGTGCGCCAGGTTCGGGCGGCCAGGGAGCACGATCGCAAGGGGAGCGGGAAGGCGTAGGCGTCAGCGCCCGTTGCCGAACCGCTCGACGATCCGCGCGATGATGGCGGTCGTCGAGAGGCCCTCGACGAGCGGGATGCGGACGACCCGGCCGCCCGCGGCCTCGACCGTGTCCCGCCCGACGATCCGCTCGAGCGGCCAGTCGGCGCCCTTCGCGAGGACCATCGGCCTCACCGCCGCGATGAGGGGGCCGGGGTCGGGCTCGTCGAAGAGCACCACGTGGTCCACGCAGCCGAGCCCGGCGATCACCTCGGCCCGGTCCTGCTCGCCCATGATCGGCCGCTCGGGGCCCTTGCCCAGCGTCCGCACGGAGCGGTCGCTGTTCACGCCGACCATGAGCGCGTCCCCTTCGGCCCGCGCCGCCTCGAGGTACCGGACGTGGCCGGCGTGGAGCAGGTCGTAGACGCCGTTGGTGAAGACGAGGCGCGTGCCCGCCGCCCGGTGGCGATCGGCGATGGCGACGGCCTCTTCCCTCGTCACGATCTTCGCGCGCATGCGCTAGGTCCTGGGCAGGTAGGGGTCGCCCACGAAGAGCCCCTCGAGTTCGCCCGGCGGCGCGCCTCGAGCCGCGGCCACGGCCCGCGCGACGACCTCGCGGGTCCCTTCGGTGACCGGGAGTCCGCCCAGGTCGGCCGCCGACACCCACCGCCCCTCCGGGCAGTCGTCGCCGCAGACGATCTCGCGCGAGGCGTCGGCCGCGAGCCCGCAGAGGAAGTCGATCAGGACGTAGTGGTAGCGCACGCGCCCGTCGTCGTCGCGGACGATCCGCTCGAGCAGCTCGACCACCGGACCCGCCTCGACGACGAGGCCGGTCTCCTCGCGCACCTCGCGCTCGACGGCGGCGCGAAGCGACTCGCCCGCCTCGACGGCGCCGCCGGGGAGCGTCCACTGCCCCACGTTGGGCGGGCGGCCGCGCCGGGTGAGGAGCACCAGGTCCCCGTCGAGCACCACGGCGCCGACGCCGACGATGGGGCGCGCTGGGTACTCGCGGTCGCTCATGTGCCTCCCGTCGGAACCGGACGGTGCCGGCCGGACCGGCGGCGCCGCCCGGGCGGTCGTGCCGGCCGCACGCCTCCGCTAGTGGCCGTGCTCGGCCCCGAACATGAAGATCCGCACCAGGTACACGAGGTAGAAGAGCCCTCCCACCAGGAGCGGCCAGGCGGGGAGCCGTCCCTTGGCCCGGATCACCAGGAGCGCGAGGCCGGCCGACGCGAGCGTGATGATCAGGTTCAGGAGCTCGGTCGTGCCGAGGTTCCACTCCGTGAACCAGAGGCCGACCGTCACCGGGATGGTGGACTGGAAGACCAGGGCGCCGGAGATGTTGCCCATCGCGAGCGTGTCCTGGCGCTTGATGGTCCAGCTGATGGAGTTGTACTTCTCCGGCAGCTCGGTGGCGATCGGGGCGATGATGAGCGACAGGACGAGCGCCGAAAGCCCGAGGACCCCCGAGAGCGCCTCGATCGTGCCGATGAAGAGGTGCGCGCCGGCCGTGATGGCGACGAGCCCCAGGATGCACTGGGAGACGATGGTCGGCCAGTTGATCGGCAGCCGGAGGAACTTGTTCAGGTAGAACGTATCCGTGTACTCCTCGTGGGCCTCGGCCTCGTGCCCGAGCTGTCGCCGGAAGTAGAGGACGTAGATCAGGAGCACGACCACGCCGGCGACGATGTTCAGGATCCGGTTGCCGATGATGGACACGACCAGGACGAACGCGAGGGTCGCGAGGAACCACCGCAGCTCGAAGGCGAGCGACTTGATGTTCACGTCCATCTTCCACTGCCGTCGGCCGAGCGCCCAGAGGATGGTCACCGTGACGCCGAGGAGGAAGAAGGCGAGGGTCGAGAGCATGAAGGGCGCGCCGAGGATGGCGCCGATGCCGATGTCGTGACCCGAGCCGGCCGCGCCGAAGAGGATGGCCAGGATGGGGATCATCGTCTCGGGGAGCGCCGTGCCGACGGCCGCGAGGAGGCTGCCGGCCGCGGCGTGGGAGAGGTGGGCCTTGTCGCCGACGTGCTCGACGCCGTTCGCGAACATCTCGCAGCCGGCGAGGATGATCACCATGGAGCCGATGAGCTCGGCGAAGAGGAGCCCCGTGCTGGTCGTCGCCCCGCTCTCGGGCAGGGTCGCTGCGGCAAGGGCGGACACGGGAACGGCGAGTGCGGCGAGAACCAGGAGCCGGCGGATCCGGCGAACTCCTCTGGTCACAGATGGCCTCCTCCGAAGCGTTTCGAGAGCGTCGCGATGTCCGTGTACGGCGCGCCGCTCGCATTCACGATGCGCGGGCGGGCGCCGTCGCGTCGGCCGACCCCTTCCGGACCGACCCGCGGCTCACGGCGACGGAGCACGCTATCAACCCCGTAAGAATACCGTCAAGCGCCTCGTGCGTGCGCGGTACCATATCCGGCATGGCCGAGGCCCTCACCACCCCGACCGACCGCCATATCCTCGTGCTCGTGACCGTGCCGACCGCCGCGGACGGCGATCGGATCGGCCGCGCCCTCGTCGAGGGCCGCCACGCCGCCTGCGTGAACGTCGTGCCGGGACTGCGCTCGGTCTACCGCTGGCAGGGGGCCGTCGAGGCCGCGGACGAGGCGCTGCTCCTCGTGAAGACAACCCGCGAGGCCTTCGAGCAGGCCGCCGCCGCCGTCCGTGCCCTCCATCCCTACTCGCTGCCCGAGATCGTCGCCCTGCCGATTGCGGCCGGCCTCTCGGCCTACCTGGCCTGGATCGACGACGGCACGACGCCCGAACGGTCGTCCTGACCGTCCGGCGTCGCCTCGACTGCCGTCCATGCCCGCCCCCGACACGGCCCTGGCCGAACGGCTCTTCGGGACGCTCCGCGAGCGGAGCCGCGACACCCCGGGCGTCACGCGCCCGTCCTACGGGCCGGGCGAGCAGATGGCGCACGACCTGGTGCGCGGCGAGGCCGAGGCGCTCGGCCTCGAGGTCGCCGTCGACGCGGCCGGCAACCTCTACGCGACGATGCCGGGTCGCGACCGGCAGGCGCCGGCCTTCGTCGTCGGCTCGCACCTCGACACCGTTCCCCACGGCGGCAACTACGACGGCGCGGCCGGCGTCGTGGCCGGCCTCTCGGCCCTGGCCGGCCTGCGGCGGGCGGGCGTCACGCCGCCGCGCGACGTCACGGTGATGGGGATACGGGCCGAGGAATCGACCTGGTTCAACGCGTCCTACATCGGCAGCCGCGCGGCGCTCGGGCTGCTCGCGCCCGAGGAGCTCGACACCGTCCGGCGATCCGACACCGGCCGCTCGCTCGGCGAGCACCTCGCGGAGGCCGGCTTCGACCCGGCGGCCATTGCGCGCGGGGCGGCCCACCTCGACCCGGCCCGGGTCCACGGCTTCATCGAGGTCCACATCGAGCAGGGCCCGATCCTGGTCGAGCGAGGCATCCCGGCGGCCGTCGTGACCGGCATACGGGGCGCCTTCCGCTACCGCGAGGCGAGGGCCATCGGGCAGTGGGCCCACTCGGGCGCCGTGCCGCGCGCCCACCGGCGCGACGCCGTCGTCGCCGTCTCGGAGTTCGTGGCGGCCCTCGACGCGGCGTGGGGCGACCTCGAGGCCGGCGGGCACGACCTCGTCGTCACGGTCGGCCAGCTCTTCACCGACCCGCGCCTGCACGCGTTCAGCAAGGTCCCGGGCGAGGTCCGCTTCTGCATCGACGCCCGGAGCCTCTCCACCGCCACGCTCGACACGGTGCGCGAGACGGTGCATCGGCTCGCCGCGGAGATCGGCGATCGGCGCCGCGTCCGCTTCGAGCTGGGGCCGATCACCGGGACCAGGCCGGCGGTCCTCGACGCCGGCCTTCGGGGCCGGCTGGCCGACGCCGCCGGGCGGCTCGGCATCCCCACCATCGAGATGGCGAGCGGCGCGGGGCACGACGCCGTCACCTTCGCCAACGCCGGCATCCCCACGGCGATGCTCTTCATCCGGAACCGGGGCGGCAGCCACAACCCCGAGGAGGCCATGGACCTGGCCGACTTCGAGCGGGCGGCCTCCATCCTCGCCGCCGTCCTCGCCGGGTAGCGTCAGGGGGTCAGGTCTTTCCATTTTCCAGACCGGCAAACGTTGGGGCCTGACCCGACTCGTTTGCCGGCGCGTCGGCCGGGCGCCGCACGTCAGCGGTGTCCCGTGAAGAGCCGGTCCGGGCCGACCCCGAAGCGGCCGAGCAGCTCGAGGGGCCAGGCGAGGTTGCCGACCTCCGAGGCGACGTAGGCGCCGCTGCCGAGCGCCAGCCGCGCCCCCGCGGCGAGCCACCGTTCGAGGGCCCGCTCGTGGGGCAGCCTCGTCCGCCCGGACAGCTCGAGCGCCACGCCCTCCCGGGCCGCCGTCCGGCCGATGCGGTCGAGGTGCCGGTCGTCGAACAGCGCGGGGGCGTTTGGCCGCAGGGCGCTCGGCAGGAGCGTGGGGTGGGCGAGGAGGTCGATCGGCTCCTCCTCCATCGCCTCGCAGAGCCGGTCGACGACCGCCTGCACGATCTCCTCGGGCGCGACCTCCGGGCGGCCCGGGTCGGCCATCGAGACGGTATGCGGCCCGATGCGCAGCGTGTGGAGCCCTCCCACGACGTAGTCGAGGCGGCGCTCCACGGACGGGGAGAGCCGGAACCGTTCGCCCAGCTCGACCTCGAGCGAGCGGAGCACCGGGAAGTCGGCCAGCTCGTCGAGGTGCTCGTGGATGCGCGCGTCGGTCGACAGGACGCTGTCGCCCCCAGCGTGGTCGGCGACGCCGATCCGCACGCCCCGGCGGTCGGCCAGCTCGACCAGCTCCGGCAGCTCGAGGCCGCCGGAGACGGCCGAGTGGACGTGGAGGTCGACGAGCCGGTCGACGCTCATGCCGGGCGGCCCCGCTCGGCCGGCCGGACGATGCGGGCGACGAGCGCCTCGCCCACCGCGGTCTCCGGCGGGTCGGCCGGCTCCGCGACGGCCCAACGCCAGCGCCCGGTCACCTGCGACGCGAAGCGGTCGACGTGGAGCATGAGGAGCCGCATCCCGAGACGCTAGCGCCGGGAGCCTGCCGCGGGCAAGGTCTCGGCGAGGTGGTCGGCCGCCCGTCTGGCAGCCCTCGTTGGCCGTCCCGGCGAGGCGTGCACGACGACCTCGGCGTCGGGCAGCGGCGGAGGCCGTCGGCCGCTCCCGGGACGCAGTGCGCTTGCCGCCGGCGGGCAGCGTCTCGCGAGCCACCACGTCGAAGGGAGAGGAGAAGAGGCGCCGCCTGCCGCAGTCAGGCGTCGCCGAAACGAGCCCCGGAATGCGGCAGGGTGCGGCGTGGGGTACCCGCGGTGTCTGGGGCCGACCGCGAGGTTTGGAATGGCAGTTGAGGCATCCAGTACCGCATCAAGCTCGCCGTCTGTCGAGAGTCAGACGAAGTGGCCTGTCAAGGGCCTTTTTCGTTTGCGAGCCAGTCGACGAAGCGACCATAGTCCAGGCCAATAGGCACGTTTGGGCAGGGTGCGGCCGGTGGGGCAATGGCGAAGGGCCAGAAGGGCGAGTCGCAGCCAGGCGTAGCGCTTGAGATCATCGGGCCGCGAGCTTCAGAAGAAGATCGATCCTGGACGTAGTTCCAGCAATTCGACACCTAGAGGGACAACGCGACCTGGGGACAAGCCATGGCGGCAGCCACAGAAGCAGCTGCGGCGATCCACTTCGCGCTCGTGCTTTTCCTGCTCTGGGTGCTCATCTTCTGGATGTGGCCGAGCCTACGGCTGGATATGGGACAGATTTCGTTTCCGAAGCACGCTCCCGGCAGCCACGCCTCCGCTCGGCCGCCCCGTGCCGCACGCCGCGACGCCCGGAACGGCCCTTGATGGCGGTATGGCGTCCGGCTCAACTTGGCCGCCCTGCACGAGGAGGCGTCGCCCCACCCGTCCGAGGCGGGGAGCCGCTGGTGCTGGCAGGGCTACGAGCGGCGCGAGGACCGGCGGGACCTCGGCCGCGGGTGGGGTGGCGCCGGGGAACAAGGCCGTTCCCGCGCCATCAGAAAGGCGGGCCGTCCCAGCCCTTGGCGCGGTCCTCCATCTCGAAGGTCTGGAAGGCGCGGTTGAAGGAGCCGGCGCTCTCCTCCTGATGGAGGCGCCAGACCTCGTGCAGGCGGATCTCGACGGTCAGGTGGGTGCCGGGCGCGAGGCGGACGACCTCCCTGGCGGCAGGGCCGAGCCTCCCCTTCAGGCGAATGCCGTACTCGCCGGGGGGGAGCGCGAAGCGCTTGCCGCCGGCGGGCAGCGTCTCGCGCGCCACCAGGTCGAAGGGCGACGAGAACAGGCGCAGCTCCGCGGCGGGCAGGTGAAAGAGCCCGCTGGTGAAGCGGATGGTGAGCCCCTCGTGGCCGGGCGGCGCCGGCGCCTCGGTGACCGCGATCGTGGGGCGTTCGTCCGTGGCGATGGTCATGGCGCGCTACCCCGCCTGCGCCACGCTCCACCGCGTCGGCGGCGGCAGCGGTAGGCCCTTCGCCTTGCGCTCGCGGATGGGCCCGCTGTGGCCCAGCGCCTTCACCGCGGCGATGTCGGCCTTCACCCGGTCGGCGAGCGCGGGGTAGCCGAAGCCGCGCAGGAGGCGCTCCGCCTCGGTGAGCCCGATGTTGTCCACCGCGCGAGCCGACTCGACCCAGAGCACGGCGGCCCGGGCGGCCGCCATGGCGCGTGGGTGCGTCACGAAGCGGCGCGCCTCGGCGACGAGGTCCCGGTACGACTCGACCGCGACCGCCTTCGCGCCGACACGCTCCACCTCCGCGGTGAACCGGTCGAAGAAGGCGGCGGTCCAGAGGCGCTCGTCGGCGAGGACCCGCCTTGCCGTCTCGTTGCCCGCCTTCGCGCGCAGGACGAGCCGCGCGGCGTCGAGCCGCTCGCCGGCCGTCTTCGCCGCCCGCATCCGCGCGAGGGCCGACCTGAGATCCGGGGGGCCGAACCAGGCGTCCGCGATCTCGCTCCAGACTCCCATGCCGGCCTCCCTACGCCCCCGCGCCGGCGCGGCTCGCCACGACGACGACGAGGAGGGCGAAGCCGATGACCTGGAGGCCGAGGAGCGCCGCCTGGGCGCCGACCTGATGGGCGAGGACGCGCCGCTTGGCCTTGCTCATGCCGAAGGCGACCACGTAGACCACCAGGGCCGCCACGACGAGGAGCCCGATCGTCCCGCCGAGAACGCCCCCGGTGAAGCCGGCGAGGGCGAGGAGGGCGAGCAGCAGGGTGCCTCCGAGCGTGGCGTAGTGCGCGGCCGCCTGGTAGCTGCCGTCGTAGATCATGGTCACCTGGCCCTTGACGGTGTAGGCGGCCACCAGGGCGAGGCTCACCAGGAAGACCCCCGGCACGAGCGCCAGCAGGAACGCGAACAGACTCTCCATCTCTCGGATCCTCCGCCTACGACCGGATGACGACGGGAAGCCCGGCCGCCTTCATGGCCGTCTCCCGCTCGGCGCCGCGCTCCTTCTTGAAGAGCACGGCGAGCTGGAACTCCTGCTCGGCGCTGATGACCGGCAGGCGGGTGACCGCCTTGAGCCCCCAGCCGAGCGCCTTGAGGGTGAGGTCGGTTGCGTCCATGGGGGCGCCGCTCATCGGGACCCTCTGGGGGTCGGCGAGGAGCCCCTTCTCGGCGGCCATCCGGAAGAGCCGCTGCCCGGCCTCGGACCGGAGGATCACCGAGAAGCGCCCGGCCCCGGCCCCGAGGCGGCCGAAGCTGATGTCGGCCAGCTCGGCGGTGGGGTCGACGCAGGTGATGCAGGCGTCGGGCGCGTAGTGCGAGACGACCGAGGCCGGCATCGTCTTCGTCTTCCCGCCGGTCGTCTCGACCCGGTAGAAGAGCGTGGAGTCGAGGCCGTGCCCGATGTGCCTCACCTCGTCGAGCGAGATGCCCACCCGCTCCCGGAGCATCGTCTCGAGCGCCTGCCGCCTCAGGACGCCGAAGCAGTAGTGCCCGATGATCAGCCCGATCTTCGACTCGAACTTCTTGTCGGGCATGTACTGCAGCTTGCGCCACGCCTCGGTGACGCACGGCGGCCCGATGAGCCCGACCCGGTCGAGGCCGTGGTAGTCCACCGCCTCGGTGAGGGCGGGCGTCACGTCGTCGAAGCCGATCAGCTCGTTCTCGCGCGCCTCGTTGAGGACGTCGATCCTGTGGAGGTCCTCGGGCCGGTCGACGAGCACGCCGGAGCGGTTGCCGAGCCGGTTGCGCCCCGTCCCGATGCCGACCCAGGCGCGCACCATCCCGGTCTCGAGGGCAAGGCGGGCGAGGGCGGCAATCTCGTTCTGCCGCACCGTCTGGACCTCCCGGTACCGACCGAAGACCGGGTCCTTCACGTCGACGCCCGGCTGCTCCGGACCGAAGACGAAGCTCTGCATGTCGGCCATCGGCAGGAAGTTCTTGGGGCAGGCGGTGAAGCAGGCGCCGCAGTCCCGGCAGGCCTGGAGCGGCCCGGGCCCGACGTTGTCCACCCACTCGATGGCGTCGTACGAGCAGGACGCGAGGCAGGTCCCGCAGTGGCAGCAGAGGTCGTGCTCGACCTGCTGGAACAGCTCCTTCAGGCCAATGGCCATGGCGTCCCGCCCCCGCGTGTTAGAATGGGCCAGCCACCAGCGGATCGGGCCCTACCAGAGCGACGTCACATGGCAGTTCACGACAATTGGTAGGACCAGTAGCGCCAGGTTAGGCCAGGTCCTGGAGGCTTGTCAAGGGGCAACGGCGTGGAAGGACGGGACGGCGTGACCACGACAACACCGACAACATCTCGAACACCCGCGCAGCCCGAGCGCCGCGGAAAGGTGACCGAGGAGATCGTCCGCGCGATCCAGTCGCAGATCAGTCGCGGCGAGCTGAAGCCGGGCGACCAGCTCCCGCCCGAGCGGCAGCTCGCGAGCCGCTTCCACGCGAGCCGGGGCTCGATCCGCGAGGCGCTGCGCGCGCTCGAGCTGTCGGGGCTCATCCACTCCCGCCAGGGGGGCGGCAACTACGTCGCCAGGAGCCTGCCGTCCGCGCTCACCGTGCCCCTCGGCCACTACCTCGAGCGGCAGCGGCACGCGCTCGTGGACCTCTACGAGGCGCGCGAGATGCTCGAGCCGCGGCTCGCCTTCCTCGCCGCCGAGCGGGCCACGCGGGAGGACATCGAGCGGCTGCGCCAGGCGCTCGAGCGCCAGGAGCGGGACCTCGACAGCCACGACGCCGCCACCGCGTACGACGCCGATCGGGCCTTCCACCAGGCCATCGCCGAGGCGGCCGGCAACCAGACCTTCATCAAGCTGCACAACTACCTCTCGGACCTCGTCTCCGAGAGCCGCCGCGAAGCGGTCGACAGCGCCTCGCGGCGGGAGCAGGCGGTCGTCGACCACCGCCACATCTTCGAGGCGATCGCCGGCGGGGACGGCCCCGCGGCGTCGGCGGCCATGCTGCAGCACCTCAAGACGGTCAAGGAGATCCTCGTCGACGCGCTGACCGCCTACCAGCAGGCGCTGGCCCGACTGCCGGGCGCGCCGACCGAGCAGGGCTGACCGCCGCCCCTCCTCCGCTCCCCGACGCCTCCGTGATCCGCCCGCGCGCGGCCGCGCCGCGCGCCCTCGACCAGGCGGCCCGGCCGAACCTGCTTGACAGGTTTGCCGCGAGGGCACTAGAGTAGCCGCATATTGGACCAATAGCGTATTGGTCCAACCATTCCTTCCGGGGGCGCCATGCAGGAACCGGAGATCCTCGAGATCAACGTCTGGACGCGGGGCGTCGTGATGGACAAGGAGGGGCGCGACGTCACGTTCGCCCTGGCCCGCGCCGCCCAGGAGGAGGGGAAGTTCGTCCAGGCGTTCGACAACTACGTCGACCAGCCCGACCGGGTGAACGTCCCCATGCGCAAGTACGCGCGGATCTCCGCCGTGGAGATCGAGGACAAGTACGTCTACGAGAACCACGAGCCGAACATCGTCGTCCTGGTCGAGGAGAGCCTCCTCAAGGGCATGAACGTGCTGCGCGGCATGCGCCCCGGCGGCACGCTGATCGTCAACAGCCACCGCCCGATCGCCGACCTCGTCAAGTTCCTGCCGCCGCACGCGCCCGGGACGCTGCGCAGCTTCGCCGTGATCCACGCGGAGCGCTTCGCCAGGCGCGTCATGGCCGACTTCCTCGGCGCCGAGGGGGCGAGCGTCCGGGGCGGCCTCGGCAGGGGGATCGCCGGCCCGATCATCGGCGCCACGGCGCGCGTCGGCGGCTTCGTGTCGCTCGACGCGGTCAGGAAGGTCGTGTCCGACCCCGCGGCGGCCGAGCGCGGGTGGGAGTCGGTCCAGATCCGCGAACTGGGCGCTGCGACCGTCTAGGGCGCGCCGACCGAACCAGGCAGTCCGGCCGGCACGGCCGCGCCGGCTGCGGAGATGGCACGGTCGGCAGAGCTGTCACGAGGTCACGATGCCGTACGCCTACACGCCGAAGCTCATCCACATCCCGCCCGAGAAGGACGTGCCGTTCGGCATGATCGTGCCGGCCCCCGAGGTGAGCGGGGAGCAGCCGGGCATGATCACCGGCAACTGGCGGCAGAAGCGGCCGGTGTTCGACCCGATGCGCTGCACGCAGTGCCGCTCGTGCGAGATGCTCTGCCCGGACGCCTGCATCTCGATCGACGAGAAGGGGATCGTCGATTCCGACATGAAGTACTGCAAGGGCTGCGGCGTCTGCGCCTTCGAGTGTCGCGAGGGGGCCATCGTGATGGTCCCAGAACTCGACTTCGAGGACGGCGTCGTCCGTCTGGAGACCGTCTTCTAGGAGCCGGGAGCACGCCGATGACCATCGCCCTGTCCCAGACCCCGCCGAAGCCGATCGGCAAGGTGCAGCGGATCAACGGCTGCAACGCGGTCGCGCAGGCGGTGAAGCTCTGCGAGGTGGACGTCGTCGCCTCGTACCCGATCCGCCCGTACACGGGGATCATGACCGAGATCGCCAGGCTCGTGAACAACGGCGAGCTGAAGGCGGAGTTCCTCATGGGAGGCGGGGAGCACGACCAGCTCTCCATCGCCCTGGGCGCCTCGGCCGCCGGCGCGCGCGCGTTCTGCGGCTCGTCGGGCGTCGGCGTCACCTTCGCCGGCGAGATGTACGCGCCGATCTCGGGCGGGCGGACGCCGCTGCAGATGGTCGTCGCCAACCGCACGCTCGATCCTCCCGGCGACTTCGGCTCGGAGCACACCGAGGCGCTCTCGACGCGCGACATGGGCTGGATGCTCGGCTGGGCGTCGCACGCCCAGGAGTGCCTCGACAACACGATCTTCGCCTACCGGGTCGGCGAGGACCCGCGGGTCCTGCTGCCGCAGATGACCGCGATGGACGGCTACTTCGTGAGCCACATCCAGGGCGACGTCGCCATCCCGCCCATCGAGGCGGTGCGCGAGTTCCTGCCGCCCTACCGGCACCCGCACCCGCTCGACCCGGCGAAGCCGGTGTCGCACGGCCCGCAGATCCACCCGGAGCGGGGCGCCGCCATGCAGGTGCAGCGCGCCAACGGCATGGAGATGCTCAAGCTCGCCATCTACGAGCACATCGACGCCTTCAACCGCATCTTCGGCCGGAACTACCACCCGTTCATCGAGACCTACATGCTCGAGGACGCGGAGATCGTCTACTACGTGCAGGGCGCCTTCGCCGAGACGGCGAAGATCGCCATCCGGAAGCTCCGCAAGGAGGGGGTCAAGATCGGCCTGCTGCGCCCGCGGTGGATCCGGCCCTTCCCCGAGGAGGACGTGGCCGACGCGCTGCAGAACGCGAAGGTGGTCGGCGTGGTCGAGACGAACCTCTCGCTCGGCGCGCCCACCAACGGCGGCTGCCTGGCGCTCGACCTCTGCACCGCCCTCTACCACCTCGACCGGCGGCCGCTCCAGCTCAGCTTCATGGCGGGCATGGGCGGCGAGACGATCACCCCGCAGGAGTTCCTCTGGATGGCGGAGGTGATGGATCGCGTCAAGAAGACCGGTCGGGTGGAGAAGCGCACCTGGTGGGCCGGGTTCGACCACTAGCGCCATAGCGGGAATGCGCCCCGCGAAGCGGGGCCGGGCCGAAGGCCCGAGTGCCGGCAGGGCGGGCCGTGGGCGGCACGCCGGCACGGGAGCGGTGAGACGCCCCGCGAAGCGGGGCGCGGGCTTTAGCCCGGAGCGCCGCGACGCCGGTCCGTGGACGGCGCAAGAAGACAGGAGGCGTTCGGTGACCGTCAAGCTCGACGAGATCAGGACCCCGCCGGTCCTCCACGAGGCCCCGCGCAGCGGCGGCGCCATCCGCACCCAGACGCTGCCGCTCATCGACAACGTCCGGACGCAGTTCCCGAAGGAGGAGTACGTCGTCTCCGGGCACCGCACCTGTGCGGGCTGCGGGCCCTCGACCGCCTATCGCCTGGTGGCGAAGGCGGCAGGCCCCAACACGATCTTCGTCGGCCCGACCGGCTGCATGTACGTGGCCAACACGTCCTACGGCATCAGCCCCTGGGCGGTGCCCTGGATTCACACGCAGATCGGCAACGGCGGCGGCGTGGCCGGCGGCATCGAGGCCGCCTTCAAGATCCGGGCGAAGAAGGGGCTCTACGACGGGGAGCTGCCGAACATCATCGTCATGGCGGGCGACGGCGCCGCCTCCGACATCGGGCTCAACTCGCTCTCCGCGGTCATGCACCGCAACCACGACCTCCTCTTCATCTGCTACGACAACGAGAACTACGCCAACACGAACATCCAGATGTCGCCGACCTCGATGTACGGCGCGTCGACCTCCTTCAGCCCGCCCGGGGACGCCAAGCCCGAGGGGCGCGACCTCTGGCCGAAGGACCTCGCCGCCATGATCGCCGCCGGGCACCCGAACGTGCCCTACGTGGCGACGGCCGCCATCGGCTACCCGGTGGACCTCGTCAACAAGGTCCGCAAGGCGCTCAACAAGAAGGGGCCGGCCTTCATCAGCATCGTGGCGACGTGCGACAAGGGCTGGATCGTCGAGCCGAGCGAGTCGGTCGAGATGACCCGCCTCGCCGTCGAGACCGGCCTCGTGCAGCTCTACGAGGTCGACGAGGGCGTGGAGCGGCTGACGATCACCATCCGCAAGCGGCGGCCGGTCATCGACTACCTGTCGCGACAGGGGCGCTTCGCCCACCTGCAGCCCGAGCACATCGCCAAGATCCAGCAGTACGCGGACTGGCGGTGCGCGAGGTGGGGGATCGACGCGCCGATGGTCGAGTCGCGCACCCAGGCCTCGCAGTGGACCCCCAACGCCGAGGTCGCGCGGATCGGCCCGGGCGACGGTTAGGATTCAGGCCCGCGCCCCCGCGGCCGGCGGAGTCCTTGACAACGCGCGTCGACTCGTATAGTCAGGCGGCACGCGGCCGGAAGCCGGATCCCCGGGAGGACACATGCTTGCGGGCTGCCGCCACATCTGCGTTGCCTGGGCCGCCATCGGGCTCCTGGCGCTCGCCACCGGCCTCGCGGCAGAGCAGGGCGATCTCGTGCGCGTCGGCGCCTTCGCCCTGCTGGCCTTCGGCACGCTCCGCCTCGCCATGGCGAGCGACGACTTCGAGGCGATCGGCGCCCGGCTCGCGGCGCGCCCGGCCGAGGCGCCGCCGAAGCCCGCCGTCCCGCGCGCCTTCTGGTCGCGCCCGGCGCCCTACGTCCTGCTGCCCCTCATCGGGTTCATCGTGCTCGTGGGCCGCGTCCTCTGGCGGCCTCCCCTCGGCAACGACGCCCGTTACCTGATCACCGGCATCATGGCGGCCGCGCTCACCGTCACGGTCGTCTACCTCGTCCTCCTCGCCGTCGAGGGGGCGCACGTCGCCGCGGCCGCGCCCGCCCAGGGGGCGCTCGAGGACCCCGCGCCGCCCGGTCCACGCGTACAGGGCGACGAGGGGCTTTCCGCCATCGGCGCCCTCGACACCGCCCGGTTCACGCGCGACGTGCTCGACGTCCACGGCCAGGGCGGCGCCCCTCGCCCCTGACGGCACCCCTTCCGATCGGCTGAACTGGTCGGACCACCGCGACCGCGCGCACGAATCGGCTCGGGTTTTCGCGCACCTGGACGACGCCCGGCAGTCGCGCGCGCCGCCGTGTGACCTCCGCCACGGAAGCGCGCCCGAATCCAGCGCGGCTCGGCCCGACGCCGTCCCGTCGCGCCGTTGCGTGCGGGTCCGGGCCGCGCCAAGCGAGAAATGCCTTTATATCTTCAGTAGAATAACGCTTGACACACCCCTGGGTGCGTCGCACAGTCGTGGTAGGACCAGTGGGGCAGGGGCCTACGCCCAATCGCCGGCACCTCGTCGTCCGGCCGCAATAAATCATTGTCATGCGCCGTCTTACGACCATCCTGCGGCGCGGACGGGTTCACCCCGGCCGGCGTCACGGTATGTTGAAACACCGTTAGGAGGTCTGCTATGGCACGTCTCCGGGGTCAGGTGGTCGCGGCAATGCTCGCGTCCGCGTTCGTCCTGGCGCCCTTCGCGGCGCACGCGGCGTGGGAGCCGCAGAAGCCCATCGAGTTCATCATCCCGGCGGGGACGGGCGGCGGCGCGGACCAGATGGCCCGCCTCATCACCGGCATCGCCGAGAAGTACAACCTCTCGCCGCGGCCCGTCGTGGCCATCAACAAATCGGGCGGCGCCGGCGCCGAGGGCTTCCTCTACGTCAAGGGCAAGAAGGGGGATGCCCACACCATCATCATCACCCTGTCGAACCTCTTCACGACCCCCCTCAGCACCGGCGTTCCCTTCAACTGGAAGGACCTCACCCCGGTCGCCCGCCTGGCGCTCGACGAGTTCATCCTCTGGGTCAACGCGAGCACGCCCTACAAGAGCGCCAGGGAGTACATCACCGCGGTCAAGGAGAAGGGCCCCATGAAGATGGGGGGCACCGGCACGGCGCAGGAGGATCAGATCATCACGCTCCTGCTCCAGCAGCGGACCGGCGCCAAGTTCACCTACGTGCCGTTCAAGGGGGGCGGCGAGGTCTGCGTGAACCTCGTCGGCGGCCACGTCGACTCGACCGTCAACAACCCCATCGAGTGCGTGAGCCACTGGCGCGCGAACCCCTCGCGCGTGCGGCCGCTCGCCATCTTCGACGAGGAGCGCAGCCAGGTCGGGGGCTGGACGGAGATCCCGACCATCAAGGAGGCGCTCGGGGCGGACATCAGCTACCTGATGCTCCGCGGCATCTTCGGACCGCCCGACATGCCGAAGGAGGCCACGGAGTGGTACCAGGCCTTCCTGAAGAAGGTCATGGAGACGACCGAGTGGAAGGACTTCATGACCAAGGGGGCCTTCAAGCAGTCGTGGCTCACCGGCCCCGAGTTCGTGAAGTGGCTCGAGCAGACGGAGGCGCTCCACCGCGAGTTGATGGAGGCGGGAGGCCTGCTCAAGAAGTAGCCCCACACCCCGCGCGCGGCGATGCCTCCGAGCGTCGCCGCGCGCGGATCGTCGTCACCTGCCGGGGGGCCTCATGCGGAAGGCGGATCTCGTCACGGCGACCATCCTGCTGATCCTGGCCGCCGTCGTCGTCTGGGACTCCTACGAGCTGGGCATCGCATGGGGGCCCGGGGGGCCGGGCAGCGGGTTCTTCCCCTTCTGGATGGGGCTCATCATGATCGGCTGCTGCCTGGGGATCATCGCCCAGGCGCTGCGCCGGCCCGAGGGGAAGCCGTTCATCGCCCGCGAGGGGATCGCCCCGGTCCTCAAGGTCCTCGGGCCGGCGGTCGGCTTCGTGGTCCTCATCCAGTTCGTCGGCCTCTACGTGTCGGCCGCCGTCTACCTCGCCGTCTACATGCGCTGGATCGGACGCCATTCCTGGCCCACCGTGGCCGGGGTGGCGCTCGCCTTCGCCGTGATCGCCTTCTTCGTCTTCGAGACCTGGTTCCTGGTGCCGATGCCCAAGGGCCCGGTCGAGTCGTGGCTGGGGTACTAGATCGTGGGATTCGAGAACCTGCTGCTCGGCTTCGAGGTCGCGCTTCATCCCTACAACCTCCTCATCGCCGCCGCCGGGATCGTCCTCGGTGTCATCGTGGGGGTGCTGCCGGGCCTCGGCGGCGCCAACGGCGTGGCGATCCTCCTGCCGCTCACGTTCTCGATGGAGCCGACCTCGGCCATCATCCTCCTGAGCTGCCTCTACTGGGGCGCCCTCTTCGGGGGCGCCATCACGTCGATCCTCTTCAACATCCCGGGCGAGCCCTGGTCGGTCGCCACGACCTTCGACGGCCACCCGATGGCCCGCAACGGTCAGGGAGGCCAGGCGCTCACCGCCGCCTTCTCCTCGTCGTTCATCGGCGCCTTCGCGGCGGTCGTCGTCATCACGTTCTTCGCGCCGCTCCTCGCCGATCTGGCCCTCAAGTTCGGGCCGGCCGAGTTCTTCGCCATCCAGTTCCTGACGTTCTCGGCCTTCGTCGGACTCGGCGGCGGAAGCCCCCTCAAGACCCTCGTGGCCATCATGATCGGCTTCATCCTCGGCTCGGTCGGCCTCGACATGGTGACCGGCCGGCTGCGGCTCACGTTCGGCTTCACCGACCTCATGAAGGGGTTCGACTTCATCGTGGCCGTGATCGGCCTCTTCGGCATCGGCGAGATCCTCCTCACGATGGAGGAGGGGCTCTCCTTCCGCGGGGCGATCGCGAAGATCAGCCCGACCGTCGTCTGGCAGACCTGGAAGACCTTCCCCCGCTACGCCCGCACGTTCGCGCGGGGGGCCTTCATCGGCTTCTGGATGGGCTTCAAGCCGGGCGGCGCCACGCCGGCCTCCTTCATGAGCTACGCCTTCGCCAAGCGCTTCTCGAAGCATCCGGAGCGCTTCGGCAAGGGGGAGATCGAGGGGGTGATCGCCCCCGAGACGGCGGCCCACGCCGCCGGTACGGCGGCGCTCCTGCCGATGATCACGCTCGGCATCCCGGGCTCGCCGACCGCGGCGGTCATGCTCGGCGGCCTCATCATCTGGGGCCTCCAGCCGGGGCCGATGCTCTTCGTCGACCAGCCGCACTTCGTCTGGGGCCTCATCGCGAGCATGTACACCGGGAACGTCATCGGCGTCCTCATGGTGCTCGCCTTCGTCCCCTTCTTCGCCTCGATCCTCAAGATCCCCTTCGCCATCCTCACGCCGCTCATCGTGTCGATCTGCGCCATCGGGGCCTACTCCGTGCACAACAGCATGATCGACATCTGGTTCATGCTCGTCTTCGGCGTCGTGGGCTACGTCTTCAAGAAGCTCGACTACCCGCTCGCACCGCTCGTCCTCGCCCTGGTCCTCGGGGACATGGCCGAGGCCGCCCTGCGCCAGAGCCTCATCATGTCGGGCGGCTCGATCGGCATCTTCTTCACGCGGCCCATCTCCGGGACGATCATGTGGTTCGCGCTGTTCCTCTTCGCGATGCCGGTGATCGGCCCCTGGTGGCGGAAGCTCAGAGGGAAGCCGGCCGCGAGCCTGCCGTCCGTCCCGCACTGACGCGGATCACCGTGGCGTGAGGCGCGGGGGACGGGTCGGCTGCGGCCCGTGGAGAACGCGCCTGGAAAACGGAAAGGCCTGACCCCCTGGAAAACGGAAAGACCTGACCCCCTGGAAAATGGAAAGACCTGACCCCACGGACGGCAACGGTGGCGCGCGCCCTTGTCGAGGCCCCCGGGTGTCGTTACCCTGAGCCCGTTTGACCGGATCGCCTGGGGGCTCTCGTGAACGACCACCCGATTCCGCGCCGTGTCGTCGCCATCGCGGCGCATCCGGACGACCTCGACTTCGGCTGCGCCGGCACCCTGGCGCTCTGGGCCCGGCAGGGCGCGGAGGTGACGCAACTCCTCGTCACGAGCGGCGACAAGGGCTTCGAGGACGACCGCCCGCTCGAGGAGAAACAGGAGATCCGCGAGCGCGAGCAGCGGGCGGCCGCGCGCGAGATCGGCGCCCGGGCCCCGCACTTCCTCCGCTTCCCGGACGGCGAGGTGGAGAACACGCCGGCCCTGCGGCGGGAGATCGTGCGGGTCCTGCGCGCCGTGCGGCCCGACACGGTGCTCAGCTTCGACCCGGCGAACCTCGCGTTCGACAACTTCTACCGGTACCACCCGGACCACCGGGCGGTCGCCATGGCCGCCTACGATGCCCTCTACCCGGCGACCGGCAATCGCAACTTCTTCCCCGACCTCCTGCTCGAGGGGCTCGAGCCGCACAAGGTCAAGGTCGCGTACTTCATCAGCCCCTCGCAGCCGGACGTCTGGATCGACATCTCGTCCACCTTCGATCGGAAGGTGGCGGCGCTCAGGGCCCACGCGAGCCAGATCAGGGACCCCGAGGCGATCGCCGAGTACGTGGCCGATTGGGCCCGCCGCGTCGGCGCGCCGAAGGGGCTCGCGCTCGCCGAGTCGTTCCGGCGTCTCGAGGTCCCGGACTAGCCGTGCGTCCCATACCGTTGCCCGGGCTCGGCGGACCGGGTGCGCCTCCCGGGGGCGGGCATTGGCCCGACGGGTGGCGGCTCACGCGGTTTCCGGGTGCGGGCGGCGCCGGAGCCGGCCTGGTGGTGCGGGAGCGAGGCCGGCCCGGCTATTTCACCGACCATGCGAGTCGCTTCCTCGCGGCGCACCTCACCGTCCCGCCCGGCGCGGCGGTGGCCGAGCCGGGCTGCGGCACGGCCGCGTTGTCGGTGCTGGCGGCCCGTCTCGGGGCCGGCCGCGTCTTCGCCACCGACGTCGACGCGACGGCGCTCGCGCTGGCACGCTCGACCGTGGAGGCCAACGGCCCGCTGCCGGTGACCGTTCTCGAAGGCGACCTCCTCGACCCGCTGCCGGCGGCCGAGCGCCTCGACCTCGTCGTGGCGCTCCTGCCGCACAAGCCGGCGCCGGCCGCCTTCTCCGTGCGGTACTACGGCGGCGAGGACGGCACCGACCTCGTCCGGCGTGCGATCGAGCAGGCGTCGCACCGGCTGAGGCCGCACGGCGTGCTGCTCCTCTACCACCACTCGATCGCCAACCTCCCGCGGGTCCGCGCCGCGGCGCAGGCGGCCGGGTTCTCGATCGAGACGCTCGCCTCGCGCAAACGCTACTTCACCGAGCGCGAGTTCGACGGCTACGCACCCGGCGGGATGGCGCACCTCGAGCGGCTCCGCCGGGCGGGGGCGGCGGAGTTCCACCGCGACGCCTTCGGGCTCTACTTCGTCGCCCGCGTGCTGCGGCTCGCGCGCCGGCCATGAAGGCGCTGATCGTCAACGCCGACGACCTCGGCCTCGCGCCGGAGGTCGATCGCGGGATCCTCCGCGCCGCGCTGGCGGGGCGCGTGACGAGCGCGACCCTCATGGTGACGGTGCCGGGGTCGGAGGGCGGGGCGCACACCGCCCGGCGGCTGGCCGCCCTCGGGGTCTCCGTGGGCCTGCACGTCGACCTCGTCACCGGCCGCCGGGTGGACCCGCGCGACGCGCAGGCGGTGGCCGCCGAGGTGCGCGATCAGGCCGAGCGGTTCGAGGCGCTCGTCGGGCGCCCCCCGACGCACCTCGACACCCACAAGCACACGCACCGCGACTTCGAGCCGGTGCGGGCCGCCGTGGCGGACCTCGCCCACCGTCTCGGCGCACCGGTGCGCGCCCAGGACCCGGCGGTGCGGGCCTGGCTGCGGGCGCGCGGCCTGCGCACGCCGGACGCCTTCGTGGGGGACGTGTCGCCCGAGCCCTACTGGACCGCCGACCGGCTCCTCGCCGCCGTGGCGGGTGTGGGCCCCGGCACGACCGAGCTCATGTGCCACCCGGGCGAGCCGATGGGGCCGATGCCCGGCCTCTTCTACCTCGCCCAGCGGGCGACCGAGCTCGAGGCGCTGCTCGACCCGCGCCTGCCGGCCGCCTGCGCCGCCGCGGGGGTGCGCCTCGTCCCCTTCACCGGTCTCGGGTGAGAGGAGTCATGCGTCTCGTCCTGCTCGACTACAGTCCGTACGGCAACGTCTACGACGCGGTGTCGAACCGCCGCCTGGTGCGGGCCGCCGCGGATGCGGGATACACCCTCGACCTCGTGCCGTGGGGGGGCGTACGCCTCGCGGCCGGTCCGGAAGGGCTCGCGGCTCGCGGCCGCGCGGCCGACGGCCGCGACCTCGACCTCGCCGCGGCCGACTGCGTCCTGCCGCGGTTCGACGCGCGCGATGCGCGCGACCTGGCGCTCGTGCTCGGCACGGTGCGCTGGCTCGCCGCCATGGGGGTGCCGACCATGCCCGGTCCCGACGCCATCCTCGCGGCCGAGGACAAGGTCGAGACGGCGCGGCGCCTCGTCGCGCTCGGCCTGCCGGCGCCCCGGTCGGCCGTCGTCGCGGCGCCCGGGTCTCCCGAGACCCGGGAGGGGCTCGACGCCGTCGTCGAGGCGGTCGGGGGCTACCCGGTCGTGGTGAAGGCGCCGGTGGGGTGGGGCGGCCACGGCGTGGCCCTGGCCGAGTCGCGGGCGGCGCTCCGCTCCTGGCTCGACCTCGCGGCGCAGGCGGCGCCCAACGCGACCTACCTCGTCCAGGCGCACGTCGCCCACGACGTCTCCGTGCACGTCGTCGCGGCCGAGGGCCGCGTGGTGCTCCACGGGCAGAAGACGGTGGCCGAAGGGGAGTTCCGCACGAACGCGCGCCTGGGGGGCCGCGAGGCGGCCACCCGGCTCACGGCCGAGGAGCGCGAGATCGCGCTGACCGCGCTGGCCGGCTTCGGCATCGACGCGGGGAGCGTCGACCTCGCCCGCACCGCCGGCGGGCCGGTCGTGCTCGAGGTGAACGCCTGTACGGGGCTCGCCGGCGAGCACGACGACCCGATCGCCGACGCCTTCGTCGCCGCCGCGGCGTCGGTTGCGCGACGGGCCGGGCGGGGCTGATGCGGGTCGCCCTCCTGCTCCCCTACCGGCCGTCGGCCAACCGGGGCAACTCCACGGCGGCGCTGCGGCTCGCGCGCCACCTCGAGGCGGCCGGCGCCGAGGTGGCGACGGCGAGCCTCGAGGCGGCCGGCGTCCCCTTCGGTCCCGAGGGGCGCGACCACGCCGTGCGCCGCCTCGGTCCGGAGCTGCGCCGGTTCCGGCCCGAGGTGGTCCACGCCCTTCACGGCTACCGGTCCGGTCCGGCCGGCGTCGCGCTCGCCCGCGCGCTCGGCGCGGCGCTCGTGATCGGCCTCAGGGGGACCGACGTCTCCGTCGACCTCCACGATCGATCGCGGCGCGAGGCGATGCTCGACGCCCTCGACGCCGCCGACGCGATCGTCGCCTTCGCCCGGTTCATGCTCGAGCCGGTGCTCGCCGCCAGGCCGTCGCTCGCGCCCCGCGCGCACGTCGTGGCGCACGGCGTGGCCGAGGCGTTCTTCGCCGGGGGAGGGCCCCGGCTCGAGCCGCCGCGGACGCTTCGCTTCCTGCTGCCGGCGAACCTGCGATCCATCAAGGCGCCGCACGTGGCGGTCCACGGGCTCGACCCGGTGGCCGCGTCGCGGCCGGACCTCCGGCTCGCGGTCGCCGGCCCGGTGATCGAGCCCGAGGTGGGCCGCCGCCTCGCGCAGGCGGCCGCCTCGCGGCCGTGGGTCACGCTCCTCGGCGAGGTGCCGCACGCCGAGATGCCCGCCGTCCTCGCGGCGGCCGACGTGGTGATGAACACGTCGATCGCCGAGGGGATGTCCAACGCGGTCCTCGAGGCGATGGCCATGGGACGCGCGCTCCTCGTGTCGGACATCCCGGCGCACCGCGAGATCGTCGAGCCGGAGGTCTCGGGGCTGCTCTTCGACGTGTCGGGGCCCGACGGGGGAGCGGCGGCCCTCGCCCGGCAGGCGGCGCGGCTCGCGGAGGACCCCGCGCTGCGGGCGAGGCTCGGACGGGCCGCCAGGGCGCGCGCGCTCGCGCGTCACCGGGCCGAGGACGAGGCCGCACGTACGCTCGAGGTCTACCGGGAGGCCAGGGCGAGGCGCGGGTGAGGGACTGTGACGATCGTCACCTGGCCGCCCGGCGCGTCTGGCGGGCCTCCTGCGCGCATGATATTCTCGGCCGCAAAGGAGACTGGCGATGGCGTCGGACCGTGGTACTCCCGATCCCTGGCTCGCGGTCGTCCGCATCGCGCTCGGCCTCTGGTTCCTCAAGGCGGCGTTCGAGAAGCTCGACGTCGTCTGGGCCTTCGGCTACGTGCCGCTGCCGGGCGCCAGCGAGCGGTTCCAGGTCGTCCTGGCGACGCGGGTGGCGGAGTGGGTCGCCACGCCGGAGGTCGCGGGGTGGTACCGGGGATTCCTCCACTCGGTCGTCCTGCCCAACGCCGCGACGGTCGCGCACCTCCAGGCGATCGGCGAGACGGCGGTGGGCCTCGGCCTGCTGCTCGGGCTCTTCACGCCCGCGTCGGCCGCCGTCGGCCTGTTCCTCACGCTCAACTACGCGCTCGTGACGATCCACCTGGGCTTCTGCCAGCAGGGCTTCCATTTCCTCCTGGTCGCGTGCCTCGTCGCCGTCCTCTTCGGCCAGGCGGGCCGCCGCCTCGGCATCGACGGCTGGCGCAAGGGGCCGCGGCCGGCCGTCACCCTGGCATGAGGGAGCGTTCGACGCCATGACCGTCCGCACGCCCGAGGTCCGCACGATCACCGTCGGCCCCTACGACAACAAGGTCTACCTGCTGCGCGACCCCGAGACCGGCAAGGGGCTCCTCGTCGACGCCGCCTCGGAGCCGGACACCATCCTCGCCGCCGTCGGCACGACGCCCCTCGTCGCGCTCGTGGTCACGCACGGCCACTTCGACCACGTCGGCGCCCTGGCCGACCTGCGGAGCCGCACCGGCGTTCCCGCCGTCATGCACGGAGCGGACGTCCGACGCTTCGGGCTCGAGGTGGACCGGGTGGTGGAGGGGGACGACGCCATCGAGGTCGGTGCGCTCCGCGTCGCGCTCCTCCACACGCCGGGGCACACGCCGGGCGGGCTGTCGCTCGCGTGCGGCGAGGCCCTCTTCTCGGGCGACACCCTCTTCCCCGGCGGACCGGGCAAGACCGACTCGCCCGAGGCCTTCCTCGACGTGGAGCGGAGCATCCGCGACCGGCTGCTGACGCTCCCGGAGGCGACCGTCGTCTATCCCGGGCACGGCGGGCCGACGACGATCGGCGAGGCGAAGCGCGAGTACGCCGCCTTCGCCGCCCGCCCGCGCCGGCCGGGGCTGTACGGCCACGTGCGGTGGATGGGGGGCTAGCGAGCAGGTCCCGAGCGGCGGGCCCCGATGCGACGGCTCGCCGGCTCCGGAACGCCGCCGTGTCCGCATGGCTCGTGAAAGCGCGCCGACGCGAGTGCGTCCTCGGCGCGAGCTACCTGGGCGAGCCCGACGCCGAGCCGCGGAGCCGCGCCTCGACGTAGCTGCTGAGCGCCGGGTCCGCCAGGACGTGCCAATGGATCTGCAGGAACTCCTCGTACGACATCGGGGAGTCGTCCAGCGCGGCCTCGATCGTGTCGCGGCGCTGCCCGGTGAGATCGGTCGACTCGGCGGCGCGCGCCATCTCCGGGCCCTGGCTGGCGAGCTGACGGCGCGCCTCGACGTAGCGCTGCAACTGCGTGTCGGGGACCCGCGCGGCCGATGACTCGGGATCGGTGGCGCACCCGGCGATCAGGACGGCCGCGGCGAGGGTGAGGATCGTGCGGCGCATGGCTGCCTCCTTGGCGGCGGGAGCGCCGGCTCCCGGCTCGCCAGGGGAGCACCAAGCGTGCCGGCCGTCGGCTCAGATGGCGCGCGACCCGCGCCGGCCGTCGAGCGGATCGCGGTCCGGAAAGTACTCCCGCCAGCGTCGGTCGACCAGGGCGACTGTCTCGGGGGCCGGTTCGACCTCCTTCGGGTAGCTCGGCTTCATCCGCGCGTCGATCACGATGGGCCCGCGGTAGCAGAGGTGGTGTCGCCGGACCTCCACCGCCGCGGCGTGCAGGTCGGCGGCCGGCTCGAAGCGGGTGAACACCTGCCAGAGGAACCGCGGCGCGGAGGCGGCAGG
This sequence comes from Thermodesulfobacteriota bacterium, assembly GCA_036381125.1. Taxonomy (GTDB): domain Bacteria; phylum DASVDK01; class DASVDK01; order DASVDK01; family DASVDK01; genus DASVDK01. The sequence goes on from DASVDK010000273.1 coordinate 28,737, forward strand.
CGCCAGGTCGTCGGCGAGGACGACGAGCGGCCAGGCGGCGACGGCCGGGTGGCGCGCGAGCCGGGCGGCCTGCTCGGGGTCTTCGGCGTAGGGCCGGCCGGCCACGACGAGACACCCGCCGCAGAAGACCGCGGCGCCGGCGCAGTCGGCCGGCAGGTCGCCGGAGAACGCGCGCGGCAGCTCCCGAACCGCTTCGCCGAGGCCGAGGAGGATCGCCTTGCTGCCGCGGTTCACCTCGGGGCCGGTGTAGTCGAGCGTGTCCATGGAGAGGTTCGCGATCACGAAGAGGTCGGTCTCCCACTGGACGCGCGCGAGGAGGTGCTCGAGGAGCCCGGGGAAGTCGGTGAGGTCGAGCGGCGCGTCGGTGACGAGCAGGACCTTCGTGAGCGAGAGCTGCCCCTCGCCGAGGATCCGGAAGGCGGAGGCCATCGCCTCTCGCGGGTAGCGGTCGGCCACGACGGCGGCCGCCAGCGAGTGGAAGCCGGTCTCGCCGTACGACCAGAGGTCCCGCACGGTCGGCATGACGAGGGGGAAGAGCGGCGCGAGCAGCGCCTGGAGGTAGTCGCCGATGTAGAAGTCCTCCTGGCGCGGCTTGCCGACGACGGTCGCCGGATAGATCGCGTCGCGACGCCTCGCGATCGCCTCGACCTCGAAGACCGGGTAGTCGTGCCGGAGCGAGTAGTACCCGTAGTGGTCGCCGAAGGGCCCCTCGGGCCTGCGCACGCGCGGCGGCACCCGCCCGATCAGCGCGAACTCCGCCTCCGCGACGAGCCGGTGGGGCGAGAGCGGCGAGCGGACCATCGGGAGCCGCTCCCCGAGCAGGAGCGACGCCAGGAGCAGCTCGCCCACCGGCTCGGGGAGCGGCGCGATGGCCGCCAGGATGAGGGCGGGCGGACCGCCGAGGAAGACGGTCGCCGGCAGCGCCTCCCCCCTCGCCTCGGCCGCCGCGTAGTGGAACCCGCCCCCCTTGCCGATCTGCCAGTGCATCCCCGTCGTCGTCGGCCCGTGGATCTGCATCCGGTACACCCCGAGGTTGTGCTGGCCGGTCTCCGGATGCTCCGTGTAGACGAGCGGCAGCGTGACGAACGGGCCGCCGTCCTCGGGCCAGAGGGTGAGCGCCGGCAGGGTGTCGAGCCGCGGCGGGCGCTCGACCACGTCGAGCACCGGGCCCGACGGGCGGGTGACGAGGCCGACGCGCAGCGCGTCGAGCGCGAGGCGGCGCGCGCCCCAGAGCTTGCCGAGCGTCGGGGGGAGGATGGTCTTCGCGAGCCCGACGACCTCGCGCACGAAGCGCTCCGGCCTGGGGCCGAAGGCGAGGTCGATCCGCTCGGGCGACCCGAAGAGGTTCGTCACGACCGGGAAGGCGCCCGAGGTCGGGCGCCGGAAGAAGAGGGCCGGCCCTCCCGCCGCCGCGACCCGGCGGTGGATCTCCGGAAGCTCGAGCGCGGGATCGACGGGCGCCTCCACCTCGAGGAGGTCGCCGCGGGCGCGGAGGGCGTCGAGGAACGGGCGGAGCGAGCGCACGCAGGCATTCTAGACCGATCCTGTCCCCGCGTGCCGCCCACGCACCGGCGTCACGGCGCTCCGGGCTAACGCCCGGGCCCCCGCTCGCGCGGGGGCGCATTCCCGCTACGTGCCTGCGGCGCTCGGGCCGCGGCCGGGCCCCGCGAAGCGGGGCGCATCTCCGCTGCGCGCCCGCGGTATCCTGACGCGAGGAGCCGATCGATGCGGCGCCGACAGTTCCTCGCGGCCGCCGGCGCGGCCCTCGCCCTGCCGCCCCTTGCCGCGTGGCGCGGCCGCTCCGCCGGCGCGGAGCCGGAGGCGGGGCTGCCGCCCCTCGTCACGCCGAGCGAGGCCTTCTTCGAGGTCTCGAAGAACCTCCCCTGGCTCGGCGGCGATCCCCGGATCGACGCGGCCGGCTTCCGCCTCGCGGTGGGCGGCCTCGTCCGCCGCCCCCTGGCGCTGTCGCTCGGCGACCTGCACCGGCTCCCCGCCGAGACCGTCCTCGCGACGCTGGCCTGCATCAGCAACGAGGTGGGCGGCCCCCTGATCGGCACCGCCCGGTGGCGCGGCGTGCCGCTGCGGCGCCTGCTCGCGGAGGCCGATCCTCGCCCCGCGGCGCGGGTGCTCGTCGCGCACTGCGCCGACGGGTACTCGGAGACCCTCCCGACGGCCGTGCTCGGCTCCGAGCCGGCATGGCTCGCCTACGAGATGAACGGCGCGCCGCTCCCTCGCGGGCACGGGTTCCCGGTCCGGCTCCTCCTGCCGGCACGCTACGGGCTCAAGAGCGCCAAGTGGGTCGTGCGGATCGAGCTGGTGGACGAGCCCGTGCGCGGCTACTGGGCGTGGCGCGGCGGGTGGGACGAGTCGGCGTTCGTTCGAACGTCGAGCCAGATCCTCGTACCGCGCCCCTTCGGCGCGGTGCCTCCGGAGGGAGCGACCGTCGCCGGCGTCGCGCACGCGGGCGCCCGCGGGATCTCCGGCGTCGAACTGAGCGCCGACGGCCGGCGCACGTGGCATCCCGCCGCCGTCGAGCCGGCGGCCTCGCCCGTCGCGTGGGTCCGCTTCCGCTGGCGCTGGAAGCCCGATCGGGGGACCGCCGTGGCCCCCGGCCGCCACGTGCTCCAGGTGCGTGCCGTCGACGGCGGCGGCACGCCGCAGGTCGAGGCCGACCACTCACCCTTCCCGTCCGGCGCGACCGGCCTCCACAGCGTCCTCGTCCACCTGCGAGCCTGACGGGGTCAGTGGCCGAAGGGGGGGCGGCCGTGGAAGTCGCCGTCGAGGCGCACGGTGGCCGCGGCGAGCGACCGCCCCTGGACGCGCAGGGCCGCCGAGAGGCTGTGCACGCCTCGGGCGCGGAGCAGTGGGACGAGGCGCATGTAGATGCGGCCGGCGATGACGGCGTCGCCCCGCGCCGTGTGCCGGCCGTCGCACGGTACCTCGAGCCGCGCCGCCAGCTCCTCGAGGGAGAGGCCGGCCCAGTGGGGCGACAACGCCCGCGCGAGCCCGGCCACGTCGAGGGCCGGGACGGTGAGCGCCGGCAGGCGCAACCGGCGCGCGAGGCGGTTCAGGATCGAGAGGTCGAAGCCGAGAGCGAACCCGACGAGCGGCGCGAAGGCGCCGCACGCGGCGGAGAGGGCCGGGAGCACCGTCTCGAACGGCGGCGCGCCGGCCACGTGCCCGTCGTCGATCCCGTGGATCCGCGTGGCGGTGAGCGGGATGGGCCGACCCGGGCGGACGAGGCTCTCGTACCCCCGCTCGGGCCGGGGGTCGCCGTCCTCGAAGGGAATGGCGGCGACGGAAACCGGCTCGTCGCGGCGGGTGTCGAGCCCGGTCGTCTCGATGTCGAGGGCGCAGAAGCGGCCGGTCGGGAGCGGCCCGGGTGGAGAGTTGCCCGCCCCCCCGAAGGGCCAGATCCGTCCGATCCAGGGCCGCGTCATCCGAACAGCATATCAGTCAGGAAGCGGGTCCGGAGGTCGTTCTGCAGCCGGCGGACCGCGAGGAGCGCCTCCCTGAGGCCGGCCCGCTCGGCGCGGTTCAGGGCGCCCGGCTCGACGGCGCTCGTGGGCGGACGCCCGGCGTCGAGGTCGGCGAGCTGTCGACGGAGCCGGAGCCGGGTGATCACCTCGTACGCGGCCGTCAGCTCCTCCACCTGGCGCGGTGCGAAACGGCCGTCGCGGGCGGCGGCCGCCTCGAGACGCTCGAGCGTGTTCGTCTGCCGCAGTGCGAGCTCCAGCGCGTGGACACGCAGCGCGTTCACGAGGGGGAGCATCCCCTGGAGCTTCAGGTTGATCTTGCCCCGGGAGGGCCCCCACAGCGGCGTCACGAGGCGCCCGAAGAGGCCGATCGGCGGCGCCGTCGAGACGGCCGACCAGGCCATGAGCCGCAGGAACGCCTTCCAGGCGTCGACCTCCTTTCGGAGGTGGGCGAAGAGGCGGTCGGCCAGGTCGTGCGCGCCCCAGACCGGCCTGAAGTCGAACACGATGGAGGCCTCGAGCAGGTCCTCCGGCGACGACTGCCGGACCCAGCGCGAGAAGCGACGCTCCCAGACGTCCACCGGCTGGCGCCAGGTCCTGTTCGACGCCATCACGTCCGCCGGGCAGCGCGGCACGCCGCACCGGACGAGGCCCGAGACCGTCTCGGCGGCGAGGCGCTCGAAGTAGCGGTCGACTGCCCAGGCGGGCACGTCGGCGGGCGGTCGCTCGTGGACGAGCGCGTTGTCCTGATCGGTCGAGAGCGTCTGCTCCCGGCGCCCCTCGCTGCCGAGGGCGAGCCAGCAGTAGCGGACGGGCGGATGGCCGAACCCGTCGGCCGCGAGCGCCTGTTCGGCCATGCCGAGCAGGCGCCGGACGAGCGCATCGTGCAACTCGGCCGTGATGCGCGCGATGTCCGCGGACGGCACGCCGTCGTCGAGGAGGGCGCGGATCACGGCCGTCACCTTCGGCGCGAGCGCCGCGAGGTCGTCGACCCGCGTCTGGCGCTCGATGGCTCGCAGGAGGGGAACGGGGTGCGCCTCTCCCGGCGTGAGGAAGTCGTGGCTCGAGACGACGCCGACGAGGCGGTCCCGGACGCCGCCGGCCGGCTCGCCGCCCGGCGCCGGCGCCTCGAGAACGGGCAGGTGGCGGATGCCGCGGCGGAGCATCTCGAGGAGCGCCTCGATGGCCGGCGCACCGGCCGAGACCACGTGGAGCGGCGCGCTCATGATGCGGCCGACCGGCTCGGAGGGGGGAAGCTCCGCGGCGACGACCTTGCCCCGCAGGTCGCGGTCGGTGACGATGCCGATCGGCGCGCCGTCGCCGTCGACGACCACGACGGCGCCGACCGCCTCGGCCTGCATGAGGCGTGCGGCCTCGGCGATGGTCGTGGCGGGCGAGCAGGTGACCGGCGCGTGACGGATCAGCTCCCGGACCGGGCGGTGGAGGGGGGCGGACCCCCGGTGGGCGAGCGGCATGCGGCGCCCGTTCCGAGCGGAGACGCGCGGGCGGGGCGCCGGCCCCGCCCGCGCAGGCGCCTTCGGCCTAGCGGCCGAAGACGACGAGCATGAAGACGACGGTGAAGAGGATCGATCCGACCAGCCAGTAGTCTTCGCGTGCCATGCGTGAACCCTCCGTCTACCGGTTCGCCCGGTCCGGCGAGGCGACGCCGAGCGCGGAGGCGGCCGCCGGCGCCACCTCGTGGACCACGTACCGGGTATCGGTCTCGGCCCGCTCGATCTGCGCCCGGCCGAGGAACGAGAGGCCCGCCTTGAACGTGAGCGCCCACATCATCGCGATCCCGAGGAGCCACCAGACGATCTGCCACGACCAGAGCGGCGGGAAGCCGAGGAACGAGAAGGCGTTGTTGCCGAGCACGGCTCCCGGTCCGATCGCGAAGAGGTACCACACCGGCACCACCACCCACATCGCCTTGCGCCACTTCTTCTGCTGCTCGGTCGGCCGGTCGATGTCGGCGAGCCATTCGCGCACCTCCCGGCGCCTGGCGAGCTTCTCGGGCGCTTCCTGGCCGATCTTGCTCGCGAGGAGGCCGACGACGATCGCCACGCCGAGGCCCCACCCGGCCGAGTGGATCGTGAGCGGATACTTCCAGCCCGGCACGAGGATGTCGGTCAGGAAGACGGCCGCCACGCCGGCGATCAGGCCGAGGACGGTCCCGAGCCCTGTCACCCGGAGGCCGTAGCACACGCCGAGGAGCGGCAGGTACATCAGCGTCCCGAACGCCGTCGCGAGGCCGCCGAGCATGACGAGCGCCGCCTGCGAGTTGACGGCGATGACGAAGGCGACGACCGTGATGAACACCGCGAAGGCGCGCGACGTCCAGATCTGCTCGCCGTGACCCGCGCCGGGGCGGATGTAGCGGAAGTAGACGTCCCGGCAGAGGATCGTCGAGCCGGTGCCGATGTAGGGCGACGCGGTGGACTGCATGGCGGCGAGCGCCCCGATGGTGACGAGCGCCAGCCAGAAGCCGGGCAGGTAGGCGTGCATCAGCTTCGGGACGAGGTCGCTGTCCCTCGCGATGCCGAGCGTGTCGGTCACGATTCGGCCGCCCATCCCCTGGATGGCCGTGAAGAAGAAGAGGGCGAAGCCGACCACGAACGTCGAGGCGAACGTCTGCTGCCAGGGGAAGGGCCTCGGGTTCTTGTTCGAGAAGGCCCACATCGTGAAGGCCGGCGAAGCCTGGATCCCCATGAGGGAGAACATGTAGGTGAGGATCATCGTGCCGGTCCAGATCGTCTCGCCGGCCGTGACCTCCATGACGGCCGGGATCTCGAGGTACCGCTCGGGGAGCTGCGAGATCTGCTGGCTCAGCGTGGACCAGCCTCCGACGGCGCCGAGCGTGAAGGCGCCGAGCGTGATGATGCCGGCCACGAGGAGGACGCACTGGAGGGCGTCGACCCAGGCGATGGCCCTGAGGCCCCCCGCGGCCACGTAGAAGACGACGATCGCCGCGAGCAGGATCGAGCCGGTGACGGCGGGGATGCCGGTGACCCAGTGGAAGAGGGCGCCCGACGCCATGAGCTGCACGGCCGAGTAGAACGAGCTGTAGAGGAACGCCACGAGGACGACGAGCCACCGCATCGCCTCGGTGCCGAAGTAGTACGCGTACATGTCGCCCGGCGTGATGAAGCCGTAGCGCTTGCCGAGGAGCCACTGGCGCTTGGCGAAGAAGGCACCGGTGATCGGGATCGTCAGGACGTAGAACGAGGCGAACGCGTACGCGAGGCCGTCGCGCCAGATGAGCCCCGGATGCCCGATGAAGGTCCACCCGCTGAACGACGTTGCGGTCGCGGCGAGCAGGAAGATCCACATCGGGAGGGCGCGGCCGGCGATCATGTAGCCGCTGGCCGTCTTCGATCGGCGCGCCCCCTGGATGCCCCAGTAGATGCAGTAGGCCCAGTAGAGGACGACGGCCGTCCAGACCCAGGCTTCGTTGCTCATTCCCACCTCCGTAGGTCAGGGAGAATGACGCCGGCGTAGCCGTGGACGACCGCCTGCACGCGACGATGGATGGATGGTGAACGACCGGCGGGGTCCCGGTCCATGCCGTCAGGTCGCTCGGTCCCCTGGGTGGCGTTTCGTGTTGCGAGCGGCCTGTCCTTACAGCTTCGCATGCTAGACCCGGCAGGGTAGGGGCGCAATGCGCGGCATGGCTCGCTCGGCACTGCCGGCAACCGCTCGGAAGGGTTTCGCCTAGCCTGCCTGTGCGGTGAGGAAGCGCTCGGCGAGGGCGCGCTGGAGGGATGCGACCGTGCGGAACGCCTCGGTGAGGGACGCCCGCTCGATTCGGTCGAGACGGCGCGGCGCGACGCGGTTGTCGGGCGGCCGGCCGGCGGCCACGGCGGCGAGCTGGTGGGCGAGGCGGACTCGCAGGATGACCCTGTAGGCCGCCTCGAGGTCGGCCGCCTCGGTCGGGGTGAAGGCCCCGCGCGCCGCCGCGCCGGCCAGGCGCTCGAGGGTGCCGGTCGCCGTGAGACCGTAGGACAGCGCGTAGACGCGCATCGCCTGCGTCACCGGGAAGACGCCGGCCCCCTTGAGGTCGATCGTGCCGCGATGCACCCCGGTCCAGTCGGTGCGAAGCCGCCCGAAGAGCCCGATCGGCGGCCGGCGCTCGGCGGCGGTCCGCGCCAGGAGGCGAAGGAAGAGCGGGTGGCGGGGGGCCTCACCGCAGGCCCAGGTCGCAAGCTCGCGGCCGGGGCCGTCGTCGCCGCCGGCGACCGGCCGCATGTCGAGGTAGACGGAGGCCTCGAGCAGGTGCACCGGCTCGGGCTCCGCGAACCAGCTCGCGACGCGGCGCCGCCACACGCGGAGCGGCTGGCACCACCGGGGGTTCTCGGCCATGTACCCCCCCTCGCACCGGGGGACGCCGACCCGCGCGAGGCCGTCGCCGACGGCGCGGCCGAGGCGCCCGAAGTAGGCGGCCGCCGCCGCGTCGATCTCCTCGGGGGGGTCGGCGTAGACGAGGCCGCTGTCCTGGTCGGTCCTGAGCGTCTGCTCGCGGCGTCCCTCGCTGCCGGCGGCGACGAGGGACCAGGCGACGGGCGGACGCCCGAGCCCTTCGGCCTCGAGCCGCGCGATGGCCAGCGCCGCGACGCGTCGGACGAGCCGGTCCGACAGCTCGGCGACGACCGCCGCGGCCTCCACCGGGCCCGCCCCCTCGTTCACGAGCGCGCGCAGCACGCCGACCTGCATCGGCGCCGCCGCGGCCAGCGCCTCGATCGACGGCGCCTCCTCGATGGCGCGCGCCATCGCGATCGGGCCGGGCGAGGCCGCGGAAGGGAGGTCGTCGCGGCCGAGGACGCCGACGAGGCGCCCCTCCTCGATCACGCCGAGGTGGTGGAAGTTCCCTCTGGTCATCGCCAGGAGGGCGTCGAAGGCCGGCGCATCGGCCGCAACGGCGACGAGCGGCGCGCTCATGACCTCGGCCACCGGCGTCTCGGTGGAGCGGCCCGCAGCGAGGACGCGCGTCCGC
>DASVDK010000274.1:0-24674 GCA_036381125.1 Thermodesulfobacteriota bacterium
GAGGTCGGATCGTGCGAAGTCTTCTCGGACATTGAAGCCTCCTCGTGCATGCGAGTACTGGTCGATCGGATGTCTGGTCACGGGTGAGTCGAGGTGCCCGAAGGCGGCGGGCGGAGTCGCGCGTTACGGGAGCAACACGACCTGGATGACACACTGCGGCGTGCCTGATCCGGACGCGGGTATCGCGACCGCTCGTGCGCCATGGCAGGCGCCTATTAAAACACCAGGCTGGCGAGCTGACAAGAACCGGCTGCTTATCTGAACACGATCATCGGCGCGGGTCATCCTTTCGATTCGAACCGCTGCTGCGCGTCGGGTCTTGGACCGCGAGGCTCCGGTCCCGAAGGGGACCGGCGGTATCTCGACCTGGCGCTGCTCGAACCGATCGCCGTCGCGGCGGCATGGCGAAGCCCCTCGTCTCCGAGGCCCTCTGGGCGAAGCTCCAGCCCCTGCTGCCCCCCGCCCGGCCGAAACCGAAGGGCGGCCGTCCCCCGGTCCCCGACCGGGCGGCGCTGACCGGCATTCTCTTCGTGCTGCGCACCGGGATCCCGTGGGAGTATCTCCCGGCGGAGCTGGGCTGCGGCAGCGGGATGACCTGCTGGCGGCGGCTGCACGCCTGGCACCGCGCCGGCGTCTGGCGACGACTGTACCGCGTGCTCCTCGACGAATTGGGCGACCGGGACGCCATCGACTGGTCCCGCGCGGCCCTCGACACGGCGAGGGTCCCGGCCCAAAGGGGGGCCCGCAAACCGGCCCGACTCCAACGGATCGCGGCCAACCGGCCCCGAAGCGCCATCGGGCGGTCGACGCCCAGGGCCTCCCGCTCGCGGTAACGCTGTCCGCGGCCAACCTCCACGATTCGGTCCTCTTCGAGGCCGTCGTCGACGCCATCGCGCCGATTCGCCGGCCCCGGGGCCGGCCGCGCCGCCGCCCGGCGAAGCTGCACGCCGATAAGGGCTCTGACTTCCCGCGCTGTCGTCGCGCACCGCGCCGCCGGGGGATCGCCGCCCGGATCGCTCGTCGCGGCCTCGAGTCGAAGGAGCGTCGGAACGCTTGTGGTTGCGGCTCTGCTGGTGCGCTTTACAGTCCATCTCGTACGTGAAACCCGGATCATGCGAGAGCAGCAGGCGGCGCCGCAGATCGCCTTTACCGTCTCGATGACTTCGAGAAGAAGATGAGCACCCCGTTCCGGGTCGAGGTCTCCTACAAGGATGGGACGGGGACGAAGGATTTCAAGGAGACGTTCCCGACGACCGAACGCCGTTTCGGTCGGCCGGCCGCCTCCGGGGCGGACGCCCGACCTTTCCCCTTGCCGAGCGGCGTGTGGAGGTGTATCTAGGGGGCTGCCTCGAGCGAGGCGGCCCCGGTCCACACCCCAGGCCCCCACCGAGACGCTCAGCCCACGGCCGAAACCGCAACAGGCCGACACCGACCAGGTGGAGACGTGCGCCCGCGCGGCGGCATCGTGCCGTCCGCCGTCGGCGGCCGGGGCTTGCGTCCGGTGCGGGCCGCGCCGCGCCGCCCCGCTCACGCGATAGGAGACCACGGCTCGCATCACGAGGAGGAAACCTCCGTGCGCACCAGGACCGACAGCGCGCGTCGCGGCTTCCGGCACAGGCTTCTTCGAGCGCTCGAGCGGCTCGGGTACGACGAGACCTCCGGGAGGCTCGGCGACTTCACGACGACCCCGCGCGTGATCCCGATCTCGATCCTCGCGGTCGGCCTCGGGATCGTCAGCACGTACCTCTCGGCCGCGCTGCTGACGCTCATCGGTCTCGTCACGAACCTCCTCTTCTACCAGCGGTGGGATACGACGCTCGTCTCCCCGGCCGGCAACACGCTCGGGCCGCTCGTGGTGCTCGTGCCGGTGCTCGGCGCCCTGGTCATCGGCCTCATCGCCCGCTACGGCTCCGAGCGAATCCGCGGCCACGGCATCCCGGAGGCGATCGAGGCGATCCTGATCAACGGCAGCCGCGTCCAGCCGCGGGTGGCCCTCCTGAAGCCGCTCTCGTCGGCGATCTCCATCGGGTCGGGCGGTCCCTTCGGCGCCGAGGGGCCGATCATCATGACCGGGGGCGCGTTCGGATCGATGGTCGGGCAGTTCTTTCGGCTCACGAGCGCCGAGCGGAAGACTCTGCTCGTCGCGGGGGCGGCCGCCGGGATGTCGGCGACCTTTGCCTCGCCGGTGGCGGCGGTGCTCCTGGCCGTGGAGCTGCTGCTCCTCGAATGGAAGCCGCGCAGCCTGATCCCCGTCGCGCTGGCGAGCGCGACCGCCGCCGTCGCACGCCGCTACGTCCTGGGGCTCGGGCCGCTCTTCCCGGTGCCGCCGCATCCCGCGTTCGTCGGGCCGGACGGGATGCTGGCGTGCGTCGTGGCCGGCCTTGCGGCGGGCGCCCTGTCGGCGCTCCTCACGCTCATGGTCTACGCCGCGGAGGACATGTTCAGCCGGCTCCCGATCCACTGGATGTGGTGGCCGGCGATCGGCGGCCTGGTGATCGGTCTCGGGGGCCTCGTCTTCCCGGAGGCGCTCGGCGTCGGGTACGAGACGATCGGCTCGCTCCTGTCCGGGAGCGTGAGCGGGCAGGTGATCCTCGGCGTCCTGCTGGTCAAGTCGATCGTCTGGGCCGTGTCGCTCGGCTCGGGCACCTCGGGCGGCGTGCTGGCGCCGCTGCTCATGATGGGCGGCGCGCTCGGCGGGCTCGAGGCGCTGGTCTTCCCGAACGAGGGGGCGGGCTTCTGGGCGCTCGTGAGCATGGGGGCCATCCTCGGCGGCACCATGCGCTCCCCCTTCACCGGGGTCGTCTTCGCGCTGGAGCTGACCCACGACATGAACGCGCTCGTCCCGCTCCTCGTGGCCGCGGTCGTGGCGCACGGCTTCACGGTCCTGACGATGCGCAGGTCGATCCTCACCGAGAAGGTGAGCCGCCGCGGATACCACCTGAGCCGGGAGTACTCGGTCGATCCGCTCGAGGTGTTGTTCGTGCGTGACGTGATGCAGGCGAACGTGGTGGTCCTCCGGGCGGACGCGAGGCTTGCCGATCTCGCGCGTTCGCTTCACAGCGATCACGCGAGCCGGGGACAGCGCCTCTACCCCGTGGTGGACGGCGAGGATCGGCTGCTCGGCGTCGTCACCGGACGAGACCTGCGTGCCGTGGCGGAGGGCGGATCGGCCGGCGAGCCTCGGAACCTCGGCGACGTGACGCGGCGCGTGCCGGTGGTCGCCCACCCGGACGAGCCGCTGCGGGCGGTCGTCTACAGGATGGCGGAGCGGAGCCTCACGCGGCTGCCGGTCGTCGATCGTGACGACCCACACAGGCTCGTCGGTCTCGTCACGCTCGAGCACCTCCTCCGGGCGAGGGCGCGCAACCTCGAGGAGGAGAGCCGACGGGAGCGGGTGCTGCGGTTGCACCACCTGCTACCGCGCGTGGGACGCGGGAAGCGAGAGGAGGCGGTGGCGGCCGGCGGCGGTCGCGCAGGCTGAGGGCGCGCGACGGATCGTACGAGTCGGGGCGTCGGGCCTCCGGCCCTCGCCGCCGCTCACGTGGCTCGGGACGATCGCGCGAAGTCGGGTATCCGGAAGCGCCTCCGGTAGGCGCCGGGCGTGAGCCCCGTCGTGCGCTTGAAGAGGCGCCGGAAGAACGCCGGTTCCTCGTAGCCGACCTGCCAGCCGATCTCGTCGACCGGGGCCGTCGTCCGCTCGAGCCTCCGCTTGGCCTCCTCGATCCGGAGCCGCTGGACGTAGGCGATCGGCGTGAGACCGGTCGCGTTCGTGAAGCGACGTTTGAACGTGCTCTCGGCCAGGCGGGAGCGCTTGATCATCTCCTCGACCGGGCTCGCGACCGAGAAGTGGGTGCTCAGCCACTCCTGCGCGGCGAGGATCTCGGCGTCGCCGTGGTCGGTCCTCCCCTCGAACACGAGGTAGGGGGCGAGGCCGTCCTGGTGCCACTGCAGCGCGAAGGCGCGGGCGACCGCCTGCGCCGCGGTCGAGCCGGCGTAGCGGGCGATGAGATAGAGGACGAGGTCGTGCCAGGTCATCGAGGCGCCTGAGCTGACCAGTTCCTGGCGAAGGCCGGAAACCACCAGCACGCGTTCCGGATGGATCGGGACGGCCGGGTAGGTCGCCGCGAATGCCCGCGCGTAGCCGTAATGGACCGTCGCGTCTTTTCCGTCGAAGAGGCCGGTCTCGGCGAGCAGGAAGATGCCGGAGCACGCGGAGCAGAGCACGGCCCCGCGCCGGTGCATGGCGAGGAACCACTCGACGAGCCGGGGGTACCGGCCCGTGCGCCAGCCTCCCGGTCCGAGCAGGATCGAGGGGACGATGACGATGTCGGTCGCCGCGATCTCCTCGATGCTGCGCTGGACGTTGACCGGGATGCGGCTCGCCAGGACGAGCGCGCCGGCGGCCTCGCCGACGATCTCGACGCGGAACGGCGCGGGGCCGGACCAGCCCGCGTCGGAAGCGGCCATCATGTCGAAGGCGTTCATGATGTCGTAGACGCCGCTCAGCGTCGAGATCACGGCATCGGGGATGGCGACGAGGCTGACGGACAGCGGCGCCGATCCGGGAGCCACCGGTTCGCGGGGCATCGTCCGGCCCCCCTCCTGTTGCGGACGCCGTCGAGCGGCCGGCGCCGACGCCCGGGCCCGCGCTCGCGCCTCGGCCGGGAGGCCAAGGGGCCGGGGGGCGTCGAATCGACGCAAATGAACCGGTTTCGAGTCGTCCGGCTCTGCCCTCGAGGCGTGGCGACCGCGATCATACCTCCAGCGACGGGATGATCCCGCCCACGACAGGAGGTATGCAGGACATGAGTGCCACAGCGGTCAGCGCGCCCGCGATCGACCAGCGGAAGCTCGACGCGATCCTGGCGATCGCCGTCAACGACCTGTCCGCCGGCTACGGCGGCGTCATGGTGAGCCTCGGCCACCGGCTCGGCCTCTACAAGGCGATGGCCGGCGCCGGGCCGATCACCCCCCGGGAACTCGCGGCCCGTACGGGGTGCGCCGAGCGCTACGTGCGCGAGTGGCTGAACGCCCAGGTGGCCGGCGGCTACGTCGGCTTCCATGCGACCAGCGAGACGTACGAGCTCTCCCCCGAACAGGCCATGGTCCTGGCCGACGAGGACAGCCCGGTCTTCATCCCGAACGCCTGGAACGTGCCGGCGTCCATGTGGTTCGACGAGGACAAGGCGGTCGAGGCCTTCCGCACCGGCAAGGGCATCGCCTGGGGCGAGCACGACGGGCGGCTCTTCTGCGGCGTCGCGGCCTTCTACCGCAACGCCTATCGCGGCAGCCTCGTCGGGGAGTGGCTGCCGGCGCTCGACGGCGTGATCGCGAAGCTCGAGGCGGGGATCACGGTGGCCGACGTCGGCTGCGGGTACGGCCACTCCGCCGTCCTGATGGCGGAGGCCTTCCCGAGGTCGCGGTTCCACGGCTTCGACGTGCACGAGGCGTCGATCGCCGAGGCGCGCCGCATCGCCAGGGAGGCGGGCGTCGACGACCGGGTCACCTTCGCGACGGCGCGCGCCACGGACTATCCGGAGAGGGGCTACGACCTCATCTGCTTCTTCGACTGCCTGCACGACCTGGGCGATCCGGTGGCGGCGGCCCGGCACGCGGCCGAGACGCTCGCACCCGACGGCACGGTGATGCTGGTCGAGCCCTTCGCCAACGACCGGGTGGAGGAGAACGTCTCGCCGGTCGCGCGGCTCTACTACGCCGCGTCGACGACGCTCTGCTGCGCGCACGCGATCGCCGAGGGGGGGCGGATGGTCCTGGGCGCGCAGGCGGGTGAGGCGAGGCTCGAGCAGGTGTTCCGCAAGGCCGGCTTCACGCGCTTCCGCCGGGCGGCGACCACGCCGTTCAACCTGATCCTCGAAGCGAGGTTGTGACGGCGTTCATGACCCCCGGGGTCAGGTCTTTCCATTTTCCAGGGGGTCAGGTCTTTCCGTTTTCCGCGGGGGGCACACGCCGGGGTCCGATCCCCCGCGTGTTCCACGGGCCGTAGCCGCCCCCCGCGCCTCACTCGACCCGGAGCCGCCCCGGCTGCCGATCCGCACGCCGAGCCAGGGGTCGGAGCGGGTCGGGCGCGGGAGCGGCACGATCGCCCTCGCGCAGCTCACGCGCGAGAAGGGCGACCCGACCGCGCTCCTCGTGAGCGGCCTCGCCATGGTCACCGGGATCCTGCAGACCGGGTCGCCGGTGACGCTGAAGGACGTGACGCCGCTCGCCCGCCTGACCTCGGAGTGGCAGGTTCTCGCGGTGCCGGCCTCGTCCGACATCAAGTCGGTGCAGGACCTCGTGGCCCGCTTCAAGGCGAATCCGGGCGCGGTCTCGTGGGGCGGCGGCGCGGCCGGGAGCGCCGACCACGTGACGGTCGGCCTCTTCGCCCGGGCGATCGAGGTCGATCCGACCAGGATCAACTACGTCGCGCACTCGGGCGGCGGGTGGCAGGGGCTGACGAGCGCGCCGCGGCCTCAGTCCGTCATCCGGACGAACCACACCCCCTCGTGGCAGTAGAAGACCGCCCCCGCGGTCTCGTGCTCGGAGCGGATCGCGGGGTGGCGCCGGCGCGCGCCCTTGCCCGGCCGCCTCGCGCGGTGGTCGAGCGGCACGAAGCCGTCGAGCGTGGCCGTGTCGTCGACCTCGATCGACAGGCCGCCGATTCGATCGCCCCACTCGATGTGGTCGGCGCAGCGGGCAAGCTCGTGCCGCCGGTCCTTGAACATCAGCATGAGCCGGAAGGCCGGCCGCTCCCTGGGGCCGGTCTCGCACCAGTAGGCGGCGCTCTGCTCGGCCGGGCCCGGCACGTAGCCGTAGACGAAGGGTCGCCCGATCACGCCCTCGCGCCCCTCGAAGTCGGTCACCTCCCGGCAGCCGTGCAGGCGTGCATGCTCGACCAGCTCCTGCGGCAGGGCGGCGTCGTCGGCCCGGACAGGGCCGGCAAGCGCCGTCGCGGCCAGGAGCCAGAACGTGGCGACCATCACGCGGGAGCCCATGCGCCACCTCCGTCGTCGCGGTCCGAGGGCTTATCGGGGAACTCGACGGCGATGTCAAGAGGTGTCGGCACCCGCCGGCGGGAGGAGGAGAAGGAGGGGGGCGGCCGCCCCGTCGGTCAGGGGCGCCAGGCGGGAAAGCCGCCGCGGGTCGCCTCCACGTCGACGGCCCCGGAGGCGACGACGTGGCCGGTGCCGTCGGGGCTCCAGGCCAGGCCCGGCACGTGCGCGGCGTCCAGGGCTTCGCTCGCGATGACGGGCGTGAGCCCCGTCCGGTCGCTCCGGACCGGGTAGGGCGGCTTCGTGGCCCTGGCGAAGCTTTTCTGTTGCGGGCGCGACGAGATCGGGTTAGGTAGCCCGCCCGGTTCGTGCGACCGATCACCGGTCCGCCTCGGGCCGGCAGCCTGGTTCCCTCTGGAGGGACACATGGACACGAAGGCGATACGACGCTCGCGGTACGTCCATGTCGCCGCGCTCGCGACGCTCCTCGCCGCCTGCGGCGGCGGAGGGGACACCGTTTCCCCGCAACCGGAGACTCTCCCCGTCCGCGCCTGGGGCGGTGCCGAGGTGCTGGCGACCGACGCGGCGGACCACTACACGTCCACCTCGATCGCCCGGGTGGGGATCGACGACGCCGGCAGGGCTGAGGTCGTCTGGGTGAAGAGCGGCACCTTTCACCTCGAGGGCCGGCGGTACGCGGCCGGGCAGTGGGGGGCGGTCGAGACGCTGGCCTCCGCCGCGGTGACGCAGCCCGCGCTGGCGATGGCCGGAACGGGCGATGCGATGGTCACCTGGATCGAGGACATCGACTCCTCGACCGGAAGCCTCCACGCGCGGCGCTACGGCGCCGCGTCCGACCAGTGGGAGCCGCGTGAGACAGTCCGCGCCGCGAACGTCCGCAGGTCCCTGGATCACGCGCCCCGGGTCGCCATGGCCGCCGGCGGCGACGCCCAGGTCGTCTGGAACGACACCGAGGGCGGAGACCACGCCGCGGCGAGGCGCCACGCGGGGGGGCAGTGGGAGGAGGCGGTCGAGCTCGCCACCCAGCAGATGTTCTCCCCGCACCTCGTGATGAATCGGCGGGGCGACGCGGCGCTCGGGTCCTTCCGCTTCGGAGGGATCTACGTCCAGCGCGCCGGCGCCGCCGGCCCGTGGGGCGCGCCGGAGGAGATGCGCTGGGGCGATGTCTCATACAGCGGCGTCCGGACGCCGCAGGTCGCCATCGACGCGACGGGCGACGTCGTGGCGCTCTGGCTGCAGGACGCGCCCACGATCGTCAGCCTCCTGGCCCGGCGCTACGACGCGGCCGCCGGGCACTGGGAGGCCGCGGAGGCGCTCGTGGACGACGCCGACGTGAACCTCCCCCGGCTCGCCGGCAGCGCCTCGGGCGCCACCGCAGCGGTCTGGCTGCAGTGGGACGGCTCGGGCTACTCCCTGAAGTCGAGGCGGACGGTGGGCGCGCTCTTCCTGCCGCAGCTCGCGATGAACCGCGAAGGCGAGGCGGTGGCCATCTGGCTCGAGGACGAGGGTGTGGCGGACGCGCTGACCCTCGTCGCCAGACGGTACCAGTAGCGGCGGCGGCCCCCGGTCGCTCGGGGCCGCTCGCTACCGCCAGTCGGCGACGGTGCCGGGCCCGAGCACGACGGGGTTCGACCCGTCCAGGTCGATGACGACGACCTCGGGATCGGCGCCGGTCTCCGTCGCGGCTCGCGTGAAGGCGACGCGGCGGCCGTCGGGGCTCACGACCGGGCCGAACTCCTCGGCGGGGTCGCGCGTGAGGGGCTCGAGCGAGGCAGCGTCGGCGCCCATCCGGTAGACGTTGCTGTTCGGCGGCTCGTCGTCGTAGTCGTGGGCCGCGTAGACGACGCCGGTGCCGTCCGGGGTGAAGGCCTTCGCGCCCGCGGACTGGTCGCCGCCGAAGGGGACCGAGGTGCCGACGAGCCGGCCCTCGAGGTCGAACAGCCAGACCCCTTCCTCGCCGAGGTGCGACACGGCCACGCGGTCGCCGCGGGGGCCGAAGACCGGGTCGGTGCACGCGCCGCAGCCGGTGAGGGGCCGCGACTCCCCCCCCGCCGCCGGGACGAGGTGCACCTGCCCGTCGCGCGCCGAGGCGAAGGCGACGAGGCGGCCGTCGGGGCTGAAGGCGGGGTCGGTGTCGGCGTCCGGATGGTTCGTCAGGTTGCGGAGCCCCGAGCCGTCGACGCCGACGAGGTAGACCTCCTCGTTGCCATCCCGATCGGAGACGAAGGCGACCTGGAGGCCGTCCGGGCCGAAGACCGGGTCGCGATCGCCCGCCGCGTGCCGCGAGAGGTTCACCTCGCCGCCGCTGTCCGCGCCGATCACGAAGACGTCCCCGGCCCGGACGAAGGCCACCATCCGGCCGTCGGGGCTGAAGACCGGGGCCGACTCCGGCTCCGGCGTGTCGGTGAGGCGGGCGAGCCCGGTGCCGTCCGGGGCGACCGTGTAGATGTCGCCGTCGCGGACGAGGAGGAGGCGCTCGGCGGCAGGCGCCGGCGCCTCGCTCGCGACCGCCGGGGACGAGGCCGATCCGCACCCCTGGACGAGGAGAGCGAGAGCGAGGACACACGGAATGGGCTTGGTCATACCCCGAGCGAGTTGCATCCGGTGGGCCGGCGCGCCGTGAGACGGCGCGCCTCGACGCGCGAGGAGCGGGGACGGAGGGCCTGCCTGCCGCCGGCGAGGGGGAAGGCGTTACACTTGCGCCATGTCGTCGCTCCAACCCCTCTTCGAGGTCCCCACGATCGGTCGGGTCGCGCGCGTGATGTGGCTCGTCCTGCGGCTGCGGTGCCCGGCCTGCGGGCTCGGCCCGCTCTCGGACGGTCCCTTCCGCATGCGGGCGCGCTGCAGCGCCTGCCACGTCGCGTTCGAGCGGCTGCCGGGTGAGTTCACGGGCGGCATGGGCCTCAACTCCCTCGTCACCTGCTCCGGCATCGCCGCGCTCAGCATCTGGGTCGGCGTCGCCCGGGTGCCGTACGGCCTCTGGCTGGTCGCGCTCTTCGCCGCGGTCTTCCCGATCGCCTTCTACCGCCACTCGCGGGCGCTCTGGATCGGCATCATCCACATCGCCGGCTTCGTCCACCGCGACGAGGGGGCCGACCCCGAACCGGTCGTCCGGCCGTGGCCGGAGGAGCGGTCGGGGCGCGGCGCCTGAGACCTCCCGGCCGCAAACCGCGCGCGCCTCGAGCGGGGAGGCCCCCCGTCCGAGCGGGGCGCGGGCCCTGCCCGGGTGCGCCGGGCCGCCGGTCGGGGCCGCCCGGCGGGGCTCCGGCCGGGAACGGGACGCTCGCGTCTCCGTGGACGGTGTTCTACGATGGCGGCCGATGCGTGCCATCGATCACCTGGCCAGGCAGCGACCGGTAGTCGTCCTCGCGCTCTCGCTCGGGTTGGTGCTCCTCCTCGGCGTCCTCGACCACCTCGCCGGCCCCGAGATCGGCTTCTCGACCTTCCACCTCGTCCCCATCGCGCTCGCCGCCTGGTGCGTCGGCCGGGACGCGGCGCTCGGCGTCTCGATCGGGAGCGTCTTCGCCCTGGCGGCGGTCGAGCAGGTGTCGCCGCTCCCTGCCGGCCACCCGGCCGTCGCCGTCTGGAACGCCGCGCTGCACTTCGGCGTCTTCGTCGTGGCGGGGACCTCGCTCGCCGCGCTCCGGCGCGCGACGGACAACGAGCACCGGCTCGCGCGCACCGATCCGCTCACCGGCCTGGCCAACGCCCGCGCGTTCGCCGAGGCGGCCGAGAGGGAGCTTGCGCGGGCGAGGCGCTACGGAGGGGTGTTCACGGTCGCGTCGCTCGACATCGACGACTTCAAGGCCGTCAACGACCGCCTCGGGCACGCCGCCGGCGACGTCGTGCTGCGGACCGTGGCCGATGCCGTCCGGGCCAACCTGAGGGCGGTCGACACCGTGGCGCGCATGGGGGGCGACGAGTTCGCGCTCCTCCTGCCCGAGACCGGGCGCGACCCGGCCGGCATCGTGCTCCGGAAGGTCGTCGGCGCGCTCGCCGCCGTCACCGCGAAGAACGGCTGGCCGGTCACGGTGAGCGTCGGCGCGGTGAGCTGTTCGAGCCCCACCTCGTCCGTCGAGGAGATCCTCAAGGTCGCCGACGACCATCTCTACGCCGTCAAGCGCAGCGGCAAGAACGGCATCCGGCAGGTGGTCCTGGGGTAGGGGGGGAGGTCGCCCGGTTCCGGGTCGACTTCCTGCAGCAGCCGCGCGAGCCGGCAAGCCCCTGCAGGCAGGCGCCGGCTCCTCGTCCGCGCATCGCCCCGCGGAGGACCGGATGACCGACTACGAGACGCTCGGCCTCTTCTACCTCGGCCGTCCCTTCGACGTGGAGCGCGGGGCGCCGGGGGAGGGGTTGGTCCTCTACGACTCGCGCGACCTCGTCACCCACGCCCTCTGCGTCGGCATGACGGGGAGCGGCAAGACCGGCCTCTGCATCGCGCTCCTCGAGGAGGCGGCGCTCGACGGGATCCCCGCCCTCGTGATCGACCCGAAGGGGGACCTCGGCAACCTGCTGCTCACCTTCCCCGAGCTTCGCCCCGAGGACTTCCGGCCCTGGGTGAACGTGGACGACGCCCGCCGCAAGGGGCTCGACCCGGACGCCTACGCGGCCGAGCAGGCGAAGGCCTGGCGCGAGGGGCTCGCCGCGTGGGGGCAGGACGGCGAGCGGATCCGCCGCCTTCAGGCGGCGGCCGACTTCGTCGTCTTCACGCCGGGGAGCACGGCCGGGCGGCCGCTCTCGGTCCTCGACTCGTTCGCCGCGCCGCCGGCCGCCGTGCGGGAGGACGAGGAGCTGCTCCGCGAGCGGATCGCGTCGACGGCGACGAGCCTCCTCGCGCTCCTCGGCGTCGATGCCGACCCGGTGAGGAGCCGCGAGCACGTGCTCCTCTCGACGATCCTGGCCGAGGCCTGGCGGGCGGGGCGCGACCTCGACCTCGCGGCGCTCGTCGGCCAGATCCGGACGCCGCCGATCGCGAAGCTCGGCGTGATCGACCTCGAGTCGGCCTTCCCGGCGAAGGATCGGTTCGAGCTTGCCATGTCGCTCAACACGCTCCTGGCCGCGCCCGGCTTCGCCGCCTGGCTCGAGGGGGACCCGCTCGACGTGGGCCGCCTCCTCTACACGCCCGAGGGGAAGCCCCGCGTCGCCGTCGTGTCGATCGCGCACCTCTCCGACGCGGAGCGGATGTTCCTGGTCTCGCTCCTCCTCTCGCAGGTGATCGCGTGGATGCGCGGGCAGGCCGGCACGACGAGCCTGCGCGCGATCGTCTACATGGACGAGATCTTCGGCTACTTCCCGCCGGTGGCGAACCCGCCGTCGAAGGGCCCCCTGCTCACCCTGCTCAAGCAGGCGCGCGCCTTCGGCCTCGGCGTCGTCCTCGCCACGCAGAACCCGGTCGACCTCGACTACAAGGGCCTCGCCAACTGCGGCACCTGGTTCATCGGGCGGCTGCAGACCGAGCGCGACAGGGCGCGCGTGCTCGACGGGCTCGAGGGGGCGGCGCCGGCCGGCTTCGACCGCGCCCGGCTCGAGCGGATGCTCTCGTCGCTCGGGCCCCGCATCTTCTACCTGCACAACGTCCACGACGACGAGCCGACGGTCTTCGAGACCCGCTGGGTGATGTCGTACCTGAGAGGCCCGCTCGCCCGGCCCGAGATCCGCCGGCTCATGGAGGGGCGGCGCGAGACGGCGCCGGCGGCGACCGGCGCCGCGGCGGCGTCTCCGCCCGGGCCGCCCGGCGGCGGCGCCCGGCCGGTGCTCCCGCCCGAGATCCCGCAGCTCTTCGCTCCGATCCGGGGCGCCCGGACGCCCGGGACGGCGGTGACCTACCGCCCGGTTCTGCTCGGCACGGCGCGCGTGCGCTTCGTCGACGCCAGAGCCGGGGTCGACGTGACCCGGCCGGTCGTCTACGCGGCGCCGCTCGGCGAGGGAGCCCTGGCGGGCGACTGGGAGCGGGCCGAGCCGCTCGACGCGGCCGAGGAGGACCTCGCGTCGGCGCCCGAGGAGCCGGCTCTCTTCGTCGAGCTGCCCGCGGCCGCCGCGCAGCCGAAGGCGTACGACGCCCGGCGCAAGGCGTTCGCCGCGTGGCTCCACCGCACCCAGGTGCTGCCGCTCCACCGTCACGCGGCGAGCGGCATCGTCTCGAACCCCGGGGAGGCGGAGCGCGAGTTCCGGATCCGCCTGGCGCAGGAGGCCCGGGAGCGGCGCGATGCGGCCGTCGAGGCGCTCCGCAAGAGGTACGCCTCGCGGATCGAGGCGCTCGAGGAGCGGATCCGGCGGGCCGATCAGGCCGTGGCGCGCGAGACCGAGCAGGCGCAGCAGGAGAAGGTCCAGGCGGCGATCTCCATCGGCATGACGCTGCTCGGCTCGTTCCTCGGCCGCAAGCGGGTCTCGAGCGGGACGATCGGCCGCGCCGGCACGGCGGCGCGCGGCGTCGGGCGGTCGATGCGCCAGGCGGGCGACGTCCGGAGGGCCGAGGCGAGCGCGGCGGCGCTCCGGCAGGACCTCGCCGAGCTGGAAGCCGAGTTCGAGCGGGAGGCGCAGGCGCTCGAACGCCGGTTCGACGCGGCGTCTGCGCCGATCGAAACGGTGTCACTCGAGCCGGCCAGGGGCAACGTAGAAGTGCGTGCAGTGGGCCTGGGATGGGTGCCCGTATGAGCCGCTAAGGCCGTGGTTTACCGGCAGGCTCAGGGTATGCCAGGCTTGCAATGTGGCCGACCGTCATTAGAATAACGTTCGACAATATTCAGACCGCCGGTTGGGATGCCCCGCGCGAAGCGGGGGGCTCGTCACCTTCGCATGTACGCCTGGGCTCTGTCGGTCGTGTCCATCTCCTCGGTTCCCGGAGTGGTGGCATTTCCGGCACTCTCTTAGTCAGGAGAAGCAGGATGAGGAGCAAGACCATTCTCGCCCTCGGGGCCAGCGTCGCCGTTGCCGCGCTGGTCGCCCTCGGCGTCGTTGCGACGACGGCGCCTGCGCAGCAACCGATCGTGCTCAAGATGCAGAGCACCTGGCCGACCCAGGACATCCTCCATACGTCCTTCGAGGACTGGGCGAAGAAGGTCAACGAGATGGCGGGCGGGCGCCTGCGGGTCGACGTCCTGCCGAACGGCGCCGTCGTCCCGGCGTTCGAGCTGCTCGACGCCGTGAACCGCGGCATCCTCGACGGCGGCCACGGCGTCCCGGCCTACTGGTTCGGCAAAAATCGCGCCATGAGCCTCTTCGGGACCGGGCCATCCTTCGGGATGGACGCCGAGGACCTCCTCGCCTGGTACTACTACGGCGGCGGCCAGGAGATGTACAACGATCTCCTGAAGCAGCTCCGGATGAACGTCGTGTCGTACCTGCACGGCCCGATGCCGACCCAGCCGCTCGGGTGGTTCGCGAAAGAGGTCAAGACCGCGCAGGACCTGCGCAACGTCAAGTTCCGGACGGTCGGGCTCTCGGCCGACCTCTTCAAGGAGCTCGGCGCCTCGGTCGTCATCCTCCCCGGCGGCGAGGTCGTCCCGTCGCTCGAGCGGAACGTCATCGACGCGGCCGAGTTCAACAACCCGACGTCGGACATCATCCTCGGCTTCACCGACGTGCGGAAGGTCTACATGACCCAGAGCTACCACCAGCCGCTCGAGTCGCTCGAGATCCTCATCAACAAGGAGAAACACGACTCGCTCCCGAAGGACCTCCAGGCGATCCTCAAGTACGCCACCCTCGCCGAGTCGCAGGACTTCTCGCTGAAGATGATCGATCGCAACAGCAAGGACCTCGTGAAGATCAAGCAGGCCGGCGTCAAGGTGGTCCCGACGCCGAAGGCCGTCCTCGCGGCGCAGCTCCAGGCCTGGGACAAGGTCATCGAGCGGGAGTCCAAGGCCAACCCCGCCTTCGCGAAGATCCTCAAGTCCCAGCGTGACTTCGCGGCCCGCGTCGTCCCGCTCAAGCAGGCGATCGCCGTCGACAACTCGGTCGCGTACGAGCACTACTTCAAGGGCCAGTAACGCCGCCTCCAGATCCTCGCTCCGGGCGTGCCGGCGCGTCGCCGGCATGCCCGGACGTGTGTCGGAGGCCTGATGCGGCACGTGGGAGGCGCGGACACGGCGTGAACACCTACGTCAACTTCGTCGACAAGCTGAACGAGATCGTCGGGAAGGCGATCGCGTGGCTGATCCTGCCGCTCGTCTTCTCGCTCGGCTACGAGGTGGTCGTCCGGTACATCTTCGGGGCGCCGACGACCTGGGCCTTCGACACGAGCTACATCCTCTACGGGACCATGTTCATGCTGGCCGCCCCGTTCACGCTCTCGGTCGGCGGGCACGTCCGGGGCGACATGCTCTACCGCCTCTGGCCGGTCCGGGTCCAGGCCGCCCTGGACCTCATCCTCTACCTCGCGGTCTTCTTCCCGCCGATGCTCGCCATGCTCTACATCGGGTGGGACTACGGCTACTACTCGTACTCGATCGGCGAGCGCTCCGCGTCGAGCCCGGGCGGGCCGATCATCTGGCCGCTCAAGATGGTCATCCCGATCACGGCGTTCCTCATGCTGCTCCAGGGGGCGGCGCAGGTGATCCGCTGCGTACGGGCGATTCGCCGGGGGAGCTGGGAATGACCAACCCGCAGCTCGGCGTCCTGATGCTCTGCCTGCTGGTCCCCGCCATCTTCCTCGGCTTCCCCACCGTCTTCACGCTCCTCGCCCTCGGCTTCTTCTTCGGGTACATGGGTTTCGGCAGCCTGGTGTACGACCTGATGGTCACGCGGGCCTACCAGGTGATGAGCACGGACGTGCTCGTGGCCGTCCCGCTCTTCATCTTCATGGGCTACGTGCTCGAGCGCTCGGGCGTGCTCGACCGGCTCTTCCGGGCCATTCAGGTCGCCATGGGCCCCGTCCGCGGATCGCTCGCGCTGGCGACGCTCGCGACGTGCACGATTTTCGCGACGGCCACCGGGATCATCGGCGCGTCGGTGACCCTGATGGGCCTCCTCGCGATGCCGGCCATGATGCGGGCCCGGTACGACGTGAAGCTCTCGGCCGGCGTCATCGTCGCGGGCGGCTGCCTCGGCATCCTGATCCCGCCGAGCGTGCTCCTGATCCTCTACGGGGCAACGGCCGGCGTCTCGGTCGTCCAGCTCTACGCCGCCGCCTTCCTCCCGGGGCTCCTGCTGTCGGCGCTCTACTTCCTCTACGTCTTCACCCGCTGCTTGATCAAACCGGAGCTCGGACCTCCTCTGCCCAAGTCCGAGCGGGACTACCCGCCGGGCAAGATCATCCTGATGCTGATCACGTCGGTCCTGCCGATCTCGCTGCTGATCCTCGCGGTCCTCGGGACGATCGTGTTCGGCCTCGCGGCGCCGACGGAAGCGGCCGCGATGGGGGCCATCGGCGCGCTGATCCTGAGCCTTGCCTACCGGAGCCTCAACTGGCCGACGCTCAAGGCCGCCGTCATCCAGAACGCTCAGACCTCCAGCATGGTGCTCTTCCTGCTCGTCGGGTCGAGCCTCTTCGCGGCGGTCTTCGCGCGGCTCGGCGGGGCGCAGGTGATCGGCGACTTCCTGCTCGGGCTCGGCCTGTCGGCGGA
Organism: Thermodesulfobacteriota bacterium; assembly: GCA_036381125.1. Taxonomy (GTDB): domain Bacteria; phylum DASVDK01; class DASVDK01; order DASVDK01; family DASVDK01; genus DASVDK01. The sequence goes on from DASVDK010000274.1 coordinate 16,577, forward strand.
GGGCTTCCTCTGGCTGACGATGTTCATCATCTTCCTCCTCGGCTGGCCGCTCGAGTGGACCGAGATCATCATCATCTTCGTCCCGCTCTTCGTGCCGCTCCTCGCGACGTTCCAGATCGACCCGATCTGGTACGCGATCCTCGTGGCGCTGAACCTCCAGACGGCGTTCCTCTCGCCGCCGGTGGCGATGGCGGCGTTCTACCTGAAGGGGGTGTCGCCCCCGGAGGTGACGCTGACGCAGATCTACTGGGGGATGGTGCCGTTCATGATGATCCAGATCCTCGCGCTGGTGCTCGTGTTCTTCTTCCCCGAGATCGCGCTCTGGCTGCCGCGGCTGGTGTACGGGTAGGGTCTGTCGGCAGAGGCCGGTTGCCGGACCTGGCGGAACGCGGCGGCCGGCGGACGCCGCGACGCGGCAGATCGGGCCTGGTGGTTCGGGGGCCGCGAGCCGCGCCGCCGGCACCGGAGCGTTGAGGCGGGCCCAAGGCCCGGGCGCCGTGACGCCGGTCCCTGGGCGGCATGCCGGGACAGGAGCCGTACCGTCCCACGCCGAGCGGGGACGGTCGAACGACCTGACGACGTGGCGCGGCGGGAGGCCCCTGCCGGAGCGGCGCTCCGAGGCCGTGCAGCGACATCCTGGGCAGGGGGTCGCGGTCCGTCCGGAGGGAGGCCCGGCTTCGCCGTCCGATGCGAGCGAGAACGGGGAGTCAGAAGGCGAAGTAGAGGCCGATCCCGAAGGTCTCGATCTTCTGATCGAAGAACTGGCCGTACGGGTTGTAGCCGCGCAGGTACGAGAGGAGGAGGCGCAGCCGCCGCGCGGACCTCGGGCCCGACCACTCGAGCCCCCCCACGAGGCTTGCCGTCACCGCCCAGTCCTGCTGCTGGAACGCCTTGAAGTCGGCGCCGAGGACCGGCGCGATCCGGACGTCGCCGAGCGTCGGGCCGGACAACGGCGAGGGGAACCCGGGCCCCCGAAGCTCCAGGCCCCACTGGGCGCCGAACAGATCGAGCGACGACGGCTCCTTGTTCACCAGCACGCTGCCGCCGCCGTAGAGGCGCCACCAGCGGCGCTCGACCGACACGAGGGCGTCGATCGCCTCGAAGCTCAGGTTCACCCGCTCGACGCCGGGGTTGCCGAGGAGGAACTCGTCGCCGAGGTGGCTGCTCTGGTGGAAGAGGCGCAGCCGCGCCGACCAGAGCCCCCGCCGGAACGAGACCGGGATGCCGACCAGGTAGTCGGCGTTCAGGAGGTCGGACGACGACTCGTGAAGGTGAAACTGGGCGAAGACCGCCCCGGTGAGCCCCACCTGCACGCCGTCGCAGCCCTGGCGGCGCAGACCCCAGAGGCCGAAGTACTCCCCGAACCCGACGAATCCCGCGTTGAACGTCTCGCCCGTCGCCCGGCCGTGGAGCCGCTGGTACGCGGCGTAGAACTGCGGCTGCTTCGGGTCGGCGAGAAGCGGGCGGAAGATGTCGTCGCCCGGGAAGGGGGCCGGGACGAAACGGCCCTCGCCCCGCGAGGCGGGGCGATCCTCGGTCGTGAGGTAGCGGCAGTCGGCCCGCACGGCGTCGCGATCCGCGAGATCCGGGACGACCGGCTCCCCGGCCGCCCCGGCGCCAGAGGCGAGGAGACAGGCGGCCGCCAGGAGGAGCGCCGCCGCGGCGCGGCTCATGCGCCGGCCCCGATCTCCACCGCGTAGCCGTCCGGGTCCTCGACGATCGCGAAGCGCCCGCCCCAGGGCGCCTCGGTCGGCCCCACGACGAGCCTCCCGCCGGCCTCCACGGCGGCCGCCGCTCGGGCGTCGACGTCGCGCGTGCGGAAGGTCAGGTAGACGCCCCAGCCGCGCCTCGCCGGCTCCTCCGGAATGCCCCATCGGGGCCGTTCGGCTTCCGGCAGGTCGACGTGCAGCGTGAGGGCCGCGCCGTCCCACGCGAACCGGACCTCGTGCGCCGAGGCCTTCTCCGGCGCGCGGCCGGCGAGCGCCTCGTAGAAGCGGCGCGAGCGCGCGAGGTCCCGAACGAGGAGGAAGACCGACCGCAGCGCGGCGCCGCTCATGACCCCGACCGCTCGCGCGCGCCGAGCCCGCCGGTCCACGGGGTGACCAGCCCGCTCTCGAGACCGACGAGCGCGAGCGCCCGGCCGACCGTGTGGTCCACGACGTCGGCGAGGCTCGCGGGACGGGTGTAGAAGGCCGGCACGGGGGGCATCACGATCGCGCCCGCCTCGGTGGCGGCCAGCATGGCGGCCAGGTGACCGCGGTGGAGCGGCGTCTCGCGCACGAGGAGGACGAGCCGGCGTCGCTCCTTGAGCGTCACGTCCGCCGCCCGGCCGACGAGGGTGTCGGCGAGGCAATAGGCGATCTGCGACAGCGTGTGGATGGAGCAGGGGGCCACGATCATGCCCGCCGTCGCGAACGACCCGCTCGCGATCGGCGCCCCGATGTCCTCGGGGCGGTGCACGGCATGGGCGAGCGCCCGGACGTCGCGCGGCGTTCGATCGGTCTCCTCGACGATGGTCCGCTCGCCCGCCTTGGTGACGACGAGGTGGCTCTCCACGCCGGGCAGGCCGCGGACGACCTCGAGCAGGCGGACGCCGTAGATCGCGCCGGAGGCGCCGGTGATGGCGACGACGAGTCGCACGGGGGACGCAGCGCTCATGGCGCTCAAGCCTACCTCGGAAGCGCGCCGGACGGCATGCCGCGGGCGACGGCGGCAATCCGCCGGCGGCAATCCGCCGGCGGCGTCGGCACGTCGCTCGCAACCTCCAGGCGACATCGCGATCACCACGAAAGGGGTACATGCCGACATGGCCAACGAACTCAAGGGGCGCAAGGTTGCGATCCTCGCGACGGACGGCGTCGAGCAGGTGGAACTCACCGAGCCGCGCGCGGCGCTCCAGCAGGCAGGCGCCGACACCCATCTCGTCGCCCCGAAGGGGGGCTCGATCCAGGGCTTCCATCACCTCGACAAGGGCGACGCCTTGCGCGTGGACCGCACGCTCGATCAGGTCGGCGCGGCCGAGTACGACGCGCTGCTCCTGCCCGGCGGCGTCGCCAACCCCGACGCGCTCAGGATGGACGAGCGCGCCGTCGCGTTCGTGCGCGACTTCGCCGAGGCCGGCAAGCCGATCGCGGCGATCTGCCACGCCCCCTGGATGCTCGTCGAGGCCGGCGTCGTGCGGGGGCGCACGCTCACGTCGTGGCCGAGCCTCGAGACCGACATCCGCAACGCGGGCGGGACCTGGGTCGACGAGGAGGTCCACACCGACCGGGGCCTCGTGACCAGCCGGAAGCCGGCCGACATCCCGGCCTTCAGCCGCAAGATGATCGAGGAATTCGCCGAGGGGCGGCACGACCGACGCGCGCGCGCCGGCGAGGCGGCGGGCCAGAAGCGCTACGACGAGGCCGTCGAGGAGTCGTTCCCCGCGAGCGACGCCCCCTCGACCTCGCCGGTCACGTCCGTCGGCGAGCCCGGCCGCTAGACGCTCGCGCCGGGGCCGCCGCGTCGGCGTCGAGCGGCCGCAGCAGCACGCGGCTCGCGAGCCGCTCGATGTCGTCGCGCCGCCCCGTGCCGAGCCCGCGCCGCGTCACGTTGAGGGCGCCGGCCGCGGCGCCCAGGCGCAGCGCCGACTCCACGTCGAGCCCCCAGGCCAGCGCGGCGGCGACGGCCGCCGTCATGGCGTCGCCCGGCCCCCTCGGCTCGACCGCCTCGCAGCGCGGCGGCACGACCTCGATCACGCGTCCCCCCACCGCGGCGAGCGCCGGCTTGCCGGCCCGCGTGAGGAGCACGTCGCGGGCGCCCCCGTTGCGCAGCCGGCCGATCCCTCTGACCAGCGCCGCCTCGGACTCCCCGTCGGCGTAGCCCCCCTCGATCACTTCGCGGTGGCTCACCTTGAGGAGGTCGATGCCCCCGGCGAGCGCGCCGGCGAGCGCGTCGCCGGCGAGGTCGGCGACGACGACGGCGCCGTTGGCCCTGAGGTCCCGGGCCAGTCGCCGGAAGGCGCTCGGGGGGAGCGAGGCGGCGAGCGCGCCGGAGGCGTGTGCGACGCCGGTCAGCGCCACCACGCCCGCCTCGATCCCGCTCGTCAGGGCGAGCCCGTACAGCTCGTCGAGCTCGTGGCGGCTGAGCGTCGGGCTCGGGAACTCGAGCATCGGCCGGCGCTGGCCGCCGCGGCGGTCGTGGACGTACGCCCCGTTGGCCCCCTGCATCCCGACCCCCCGCACCTCGATCCCCTCCGCCTCGACGAGCGCCGGCAGGACTCGCCCCGTCTCTCCACCGAAGGCGGCGCAGAGCACGGTGCGGACCCCCAGCCGTGCGGCCATGCGCGCGACCCAGAAGCCCTGCCCCCCGGCGTGGACGTGCAGCTCGTCTCCGGAGGCGCCGGCCTCGACCGTCACGGTGAGGAAGGGGATCGGTGCCACTACGCACAGCATCTGCTCGCGCATGCCGGCTGTCGAAGCAACGGTGGTGCCGTCGCGGGCGTGAGCGGCGGCGCCGGGAGGCGCCGCCGAGGCGAGCGGCCGCATGGCCGGCCGGGCACTGCCGGCCCGTGGGGCGGGCGCAGGCGCCCGAGACCGGGGCTCAGAGCGGGTCGCCTGACCCGTGTATGACGCGTGTCATCAATCGTTCACGCACGGAGCGGGCGACGTGTCGTACAGACGCCTGGACTGGCGGCTCCGCGCCCCCGCGCGGGTACCGCGGCGAGATCGGTACCGGAGGCCCGACTTTCACGCGACCCATGACGACAGCCCTGGTGCCCTTGGGAGACGGGCGCGCCGCGGCCCGCGCCTCGCGAGAGACGAGTCCCGACGCCGCTGCGGTCGACACCGCGCGCGCGCTCCTCGTCCCGGTGCCGCCGGTGCGCCCCGACGCCCCGAGCGAGGCGGTCTACGAGCTGTTCGCGTCGGACCCGACGCTGCACGCCATCCCGGTCGTCGAGGACGAGCGGCCGGCCGGGCTCGTGGACCGACACCGGCTGCTCGAGCTGTTCGCGCAGCGGTACTCGCGGGAACTCTACGCGCAGCAGCCGATCGCCGCGTTCATGGACCGCACGCCGATCGTGGTCGACGCCGACACGTCGCTCGACGACCTCTCGCGCATCGTCACCGATACCGACGCGCAGCACGCCTACCAGGGGTTCATCGTGACGGTGGGCGGGCGGTACGCCGGCATGGGCACCATCCATCGCCTCATGCGCGAGATCACCGAGCGCAAGCAGGCACAGCTCTATTACCTGGCGCACCACGACGGGCTCACCGGCCTGCCGAACCGGCAGCTCTTCATCGAGCGGCTGGGGCAGGCGATCGCGCGGGCGGAGGGGACCGAGCACATCGTCGCGCTCCTCTTCGTCGACCTCGATCGCTTCAAGATGGTGAACGACACGCTCGGCCATCCCGCGGGCGACGCGCTGCTCAGATCGGTGGCCGACCGGGTGCGCGGCGTCGTGCGCAAGGAGGACACCGTCGCCCGCGTGGGCGGCGACGAGTTCAACGTGGTGCTGACCGGTCTCGAGCAGCCGGCGCACGCCGCGGCGGTGGCGCAGCGGATCGTCGACGAGCTGTCGCGGGTGCACGTGATCGACGGCCACGAGCTGTACGTGACCTGCAGCATCGGCATCAGCATCTACCCCACCGACGGCGCCGACGTCGACACGCTCATCAAGACCGCCGACGCCGCCCTCTACCACGCCAAGGACCAGCGCAACAACTGCGTCTTCTTCACCGCCGCGATGGCGGCCGGGCCGCGCGTCCGCCCGGGCTTCGACGTCGCCCTGCGGAAGGCGCTCGAGCGAGACGAGTTCCTGCTCCACTACCAGCCGCGGGTCGACCTGCGGACCGGGAAGGTGAACGGCATGGAGGCCCTGATCCGCTGGAAGCACCCGGAGATGGGGCTGGTGCCGCCCATGGAGTTCATCCCGCTGGCGGAGGAGACGGGGCTGATCGTGGCGATCGGCGAGTGGGTCCTGCGGACGGCCTGTGCGCAGGCCCGCGCCTGGCAGGCGGCGGGGCTGCCGGCGCTGCGCGTCGCGGTGAACCTCTCGGCCCGCCAGGTCCACCGCAAGAACTTCGTCGGCATGGTCGCGCAGGTGCTCGAGGAGACGGGGCTCGATCCGAGCTGCCTCGAACTCGAGCTGACCGAGAGCATGATCATGCAGAACACCGACTCGGTCCGCTTCTCGCTCCTCGCCCTGTCCGAGGTCGGCGTGAAGCTCTCCGTCGACGACTTCGGGACCGGGTACTCGTCGCTCTCCTACCTCAAGCGCTTCCCGATCCACACGCTCAAGATCGACAAGTCGTTCGTCCGCGACGTGACGGTCGACGGCGACGACGCCGCCATCGTCACGGCCATCATCGCCATGGCGCACCGGCTCCGGCTGCGCGTCGTGGCCGAGGGGGTGGAGAACGACGGGCAGCTCGAGTTCCTGCGCCGGTACAACTGCGACGAGATGCAGGGGTATCTCTTCAGCCGCCCCGTCGCGGCCCCCGAGTTCGGCGAGCTGCTCGCGTCCGGGCGTACCCTTGCCCCCGGCCGCCCGCGCCGCCTCCCGCCCGACTAGCGCGCAGTGCACTGCCGAGACGCGCGACGGCGCCTCTCGACGTGGCAGGAGCCTGGCCCTCGCGGGCTACGGCGGGCGCCGTCGGCTCGTCACGGGCTCGAGGGGCTGGCGGCAGGGGCCTGGCCGAGGGGCGTGGAAAATGGAAAGACCTGACCCCATGGACACTATGCCTCCCGCAATAGCTCGAGCGGCCGGCGGCCGAGGAGCCGCAGCGCGCTCGCCAGGCCGCCCACGGCGGTGAGGGCCACCGCCACGGCCGCGCCGCCGAGGAAGGGCCACGGCCCGAGCGCCCAGGGCCAGGGCAGCTCGAGTACCACCCGAAGCACCGCGTACGAGAGACCGATCGCCGAGAGGGCGCCGGCGAGCCCCGCGAGGCCGCCGAGCGTGGCGAACTCGACGAGCAGCACGGCGGCGACCCGCCGGCGGTCGGCCCCCAGCACCTTGAGGAGGCTCGCCTCGCGCGCCCGCTCGTCGGCCGTGCCGGCGATCGCACCGGCCAGCACGGCGGCGCCGGCGGCGAGACAGAAGAGCGCCATGAAGCGCACGGCGAAGGCGACCCGCTCGAGGATCGCCCCGACCTTCTGCACGACCCGCTGGAGGTCGATGATGGTGACGTTGGGGTAGGCGGCCACCACGCGCCCCTGCAGGGCGACCCGATCGGCGCCGGACGGCAGCGCGACGGAGGCGATGCGCTGCTGCGGCGCCGCTTCGAGCCAGCCGGGCGGGAGGAGCACGAAGAAGTTCGGGGTCATCGTCTCCCACCGCACGCGCCGCAGGCTCGTGATCACCGTCGGCAGCCGCACGCCCTGCACGTCGAACTCGAGGCGATCGCCGAGGCCGACGCCGAGCCGCTCGGCGAACTCCACCTCCATGGAGATGGGCGCCGTGAGACCGGGCGTCGGCGTGTTCGTCGCGGTCGGCGGCGTTGCGTCCCACCACGACCCGGCCACGACCTCGTTGCCGTCGGGCAGGGCCGCGGTGTAGCTCAGCCGGTACTCGCGCGTCCGCCGCCACTCGCCCGGGTCGCGGTCGCGGTCGCCGGCGTACCGGGCCTGGGGGCGCTCCTGGACCGGGGTGCCGTTGATCGTCCTCAGGCGGGCGGTGACCATCGGCGCCGAGCGGACGATCCCGCCCGCCTCCGTGAGGAGGCGCTCGACGCCGGCCGCCTGCGCCGGCTGGATGTCGATCAGGAAGAGGGAGGGGCGGTCCGCCCGGCGCGCCTCGGCCACCTCGCGGGCGAACGCGCCCTCGAGGACCGCGAGCGTGACGAGCAGCGCCACCCCGCTGCCGAGGGCCACGACGGCGGCCACGGTCTGGTTGCCCGGCCGCCTGAGGGAGACGATGCCGTGCCGCAAGGCGAAGCCGAGGTCGCCTCGCCGTCGCCTGAGCCAGGACACCGCGAGGGCCGCGACGCCCCAGAGGAGGCCCACGGTCCCGAGGAGGCCGGCCACGAACACGCCGCCGACGCGCACCGACCCCGCCTCGAGGCAGGCGGCGCCGAAGAGCACCGCGAGCAGCACCGCCGCGGCGACGACGCGCCTC
>DASVDK010000275.1:0-4883 GCA_036381125.1 Thermodesulfobacteriota bacterium
CACTGAGCTACCAGAGCGCGCAACTCGCCGGCCGCCGCCGGCCCCGCAGAGCGGGAGACGGGACTCGAACCCGCGACCCTCAGCTTGGAAGGCTGATGCTCTAGCCACCTGAGCTACGCCCGCGGAGTGGGGTCGCCGGGATGCTCGTTGCGGGACATGGAGTTGCGCGCCCGGAGACGCCCGGGCGGAAGGTAACGGCGGGGCGGTCCGGGGTCAAGCGGAGCGGCGGCGCGAATTGGGGGCCGAAACCGGCCGCTGCGAGGGGCGACAGGACCCTACGATGAGCGGCTGGCGCGGCGGAGGTCGCCGCTGCGGAGGATGCGGTCGGCGGCGGCGGCGAGGACGTCCGGGTCGTCGTGGAAGCCGCGGGCGACGAGGGCGCGGAGCGCGGCGAGCCGGTCGGCGGGCATGCGGCCAGGGGTCGCGGGGCGGGCATCCGGCGATGTGCGGCCGGCGCCGCGGCAGCCGATGCGATCGCGCTCGACGTCCATGCCTCCTCCAGGGTGCGGATCCGGCCGGCCGGGGACCGGCGGTCCGCTGAAGTATCGGCCAGCGGCGCCGGACGGTTGAGCGGGAGGAGGGTGCCGGAGCGGGCGGATCAGACGTCGCGGAGTGGGGCGAGCTCGGCGCGGAGCGACTTGAGGGCCTTGGAGCGGATCTGCGAGATGCGCGACTCGGTGAGGTCGAGCACCTCGGCGATCTCGTGGAGCTTGAGCTCCTCGTAGTAGTAGAGGGTGAGGACGAGGCGTTCGCGCTCGGGAAGGCGCTGTAGGGCGGACTTCATGCGCTCCACCTCCTGGGCGTGGTTGATGTGGTCCTCGACCTCGGCGCCCGTGGAGCCGACGAGGATGTCGGCGTGGGTGGCGCCGCGGCCCTTGTCGGAGTCGAGCGGGGCGTCGAGCGGGACCTGGACGGCGTCGGCGGTCTTGGCCTCCCAGCGATGGAGGGTCTCGAGCTCGATGCCGACGGCCCTGGCGGTCTCGGCGGGCGTGGGCTCGCGCTGGAGCGTGCGGCTGAGGTCCTCGCGGGCGAGGCTGAGCCGCCGCTGCTTGCGACGGATCGAGCGGGGCGCGTGATCCCAGCGGCGCAGGTCGTCGAGGATGGCGCCGCGGATGCGCGGGGCGGCGTAGGTGCTGAAGGCGAGGCCGCGGCCCGGGTCGTAGGACTCGACGGCGTTGATGAGGCCCATGGTGCCCGCGCTGATGAGATCGCCGAGCTCGGCGCGGCCGGGCGCGGCCGCGTGGATCTTCCGGGCGACGTGATGGACGAGCGGCAGGTGGCGCTCGACGATCTGGTCGCGGGACGGCTCGACGGTTGCCGGGTCGGCGGCCCGGCGGGTCGCCGGCGACTCGACCGCAACGGCGGCGGCTCGCTTCGGGCGACGCGGCTTGAGCGACGTGGCCGGCAGGGGGTGGCGCGCCGACGCAGCGGGAGCTCCAGCGGGCGCGGAGCCGGTCTCGTGGGTCTCGTGCAGGCTCATTGGTCGACGGCCAGTCCGGAGGAAGCAGGAGCGACCGGGTCGATCCAGCAGGCGCCGGGCGCGGGGGACTCGACGAAGCGACGCCGGCGGCGCGCGGCGCCCTCGTCGGCCTGGGACGGCCGGGGCGCGGCGGGCCAGGCGACGGCCCATCGCGCGGGCACAGACCGCTGCGCCAGGCGCTGGACCACACGGCAGGGACCGGAATCGCGACGTTGCGAGATCATCGTCTGTTCAGGCGACCAGGTAGCGAGGCTTCGCCGGCGGGTTGGGCAAGCGGTGTTCCAGGGATTACGGCTCGCGAAAATTCTTGAATGGTCCGGCGCGGGCGGCGCGTATCACGATATGAGGCAGTCAGATAGATGGGCGGCCGAGCGGGGACGGCGGAGGAATCGGGAGCGACCGTCCGCGGTCGCGACCGGAAAAAAGGTCGCGGCGCGGAAAAATTGTCGGGGAGCGGCGCTCAAGTCGGACGACCCCGGCGCCGACACCAGAAATCGAGCATGAGGCAGGGGGTCGGCGGGCGCGGAGCGGCGCTCCGCGGACCGGCGGCGTGGCGCGATGGGCGGCCCCGGGCGGGCCGTGGCGCGGGGGACGGACCCAGGACCGGCGAGAGCGGCCGGGAGGAGACGCGGGATGAGCGGGCTGAACGCGATCGGGCGGCTCGAGAGGGAGCGTCCGAGGGCGACGCGGGAGCGGGCGCGGATCGTCCAGATCATCCCGGGGACGGGGTGGGTCGGGCGCTTCCGGGACGGCGAGGGGGAGGCGAGCGCCGACCTCGTCGGGTGGGCGCTGATGGAATACGTGGACGACCGGTCTGGGGAGGAGCGGTTCGTGGTCGGGTTGATCGCGGATGGCCAGCGGCTCCGGCGAGCGGACGCCGTGGAGACGTTCCTGCGCTACGAGTACGTCGGGGAGCGGGTCGGGTAGGCGGCGCCGTCGAGGAGCGCACGAACGGCGCGGCTGAAGACATCCGGGGTGAACGGCTTCTGGAGGAAGCCGTGGCGCGGGTCGAAGCCGGTCTCGAGCGCGTCGGCGGCGTAGCCGGAGATGAAGAGCACCGGGAGCGAGGGGTCGTCGGCGAGGAGCGCGTCGGCGACCTCTTTTCCGCTCATCCGGGGCATGACGACGTCGGTGACGAGGAGGTCGATGCGGCGATCGGCGGCGCGCGCGAGGCGGAGCGCCACCTCGCCGCAATCGGCGTCGAGGACGGTGTAGCCGCTGCGGCGGAGCACGCCGGTGGCGAGGGAGCGGACGGCTTCCTCGTCCTCGACGAGGAGGATGGTCTCGGAGCCCTGGCTGAGGCGCTCGCCGGCGTCGACGGCGGGGCGCAGGGCCTCGGGTTCCTCGTCGACGCGCGGGAGGTAGATCTCGAAGCGGGTGCCTCGTCCCAGCTCGCTGTCGACCCAGATGAAGCCGTTGCTCTGCTTGACGATGCCGTAGACGGTGGCGAGGCCGAGCCCGGTTCCCTTCCCGACTTCCTTGGTGGTGAAGAACGGCTCGAAGGCCTGGGCACGGGTGCGCTCGTCCATGCCGTGGCCGGTATCCTCGACGGCGAGGACGACGTAGGCGCCCGGGCGCACGTAGCCGTACTTGCGCGGGTGGTCGGCGCCGAGGCGTGCGTTGGTGGTCTCGATGACGAGCCGGCCGCCGTCGGGCATGGCGTCCCGCGCGTTGACGACCAGGTTCATGATGACCTGCTCGATCTGGCTGAGATCGGCGCGGACGCGGCCGAGATCGTGGCCGGTACGGACGACGAGCTCGATGTCCTCGCCAATGAGCCGGCGGAGCATGCGCTCGAGGTCGCGGACGACGGCGTTCAGGTCGAGCACCTTGGGGTGGAGCACCTGCTTGCGGCTGAAGGCGAGGAGCTGGCGGGTGAGGCCGGCGGCGCGGTCGGCGGAGCGGCGGATCTCGTCGAGGTGGATGCGCCGGGGATCCTGCTCGGAGCTGTCGCTCTGGAGCAGGTAGATGTGGCCGGACCTGGCCGTGAGCAGGGTGTTGAAGTCGTGCGCGACGCCGCCGGCGAGGCGACCGATGGCCTCGATGCGCTGGAACTGGCGGAGCTGCTCCTGGCTCATGTCGAGGGCCTCCTCGGCCTTCTTGCGGTCCGTGGCGTCGCGGGCGTTGCCGACGACGCCCGCGACGACGGGGTCGTCGAGCCGGTTCTCGAGCGTGAGCTCGAGGACGCGCCAGTGCCCGTCGTGATGGCGGATCCGGACCTCGACGGTGGCGAGCTTCGAGCTGTGACCCGCGACGACGTCGTGGAGCGTCTCGCGGGCGAGCTCGACGTCCTCGGGGTGCAGGAAGTCCGCGAGCTGATTGCCGAGGAGCTGCTCGGGGCGATAGCCGAGGATGCGGCGCACGGACGGGCTCGTGTAGCGGATCGTCCCGGCGGCGTCGAGGATCGAGATGACCTCGGAGGAGTTCTCGATGAGCGAGCGGTAGAAGCGCTCGCGGCGCGCGACCTCCTCGGCGGCGCGCCGGCGGTGGGTGAGGAAGCGCAGGCTGCGGCCGAGCGCCCGGCCGGTGACCTCGTCGCGGAGCAGGTATTCCTGGGCGCCCTGCCCGAGGGCGTCGAGCGCGGTGGCCTCGTCGGCGGCCTCGGCGAGGACGATGAGGGGGACGTCCGGCGCGGCGATCCGGAGCCGGGTCACCGCCTCGAGGCCGTGGGCGTCGGGGAGATCGAGCCCGAGCAGGATGACGTCGAACGTCGCCTGCGCGAGGGCGTCGATGGCGCCCGCGAGCGTGGGGACGAGCGTGCCGGCGCCCTCGAACCCGGCCTCGCCGGCGAGGCGGTCGAGCAGCGCACGGCCGTAGGCTTCATCCCCCTGGACGAGGAGGACGCACGGGCGGCGACTCATCGCGGTTCGATCGATTTCGGCGATTCGGTGCTCGTGAACCCGGGACGTTGCGAACGGCTGCGGGCGGGAGTCGCCTTCGGCGCGGCGGGCGCCGGGCCCGGGGGAGCGGGCACGGCTCAATCTATCACGGCGGCGCGCGCAGGGGGAGGGTCAGGCGGGCGGCCGGGGGTCGGCCAGATCGGCGAGGGCGAGCACGGCGGCGAGGCGGCTCTCAAGGTCGGCGAGGAATGCGGCCGCGCGGGCGAGGTGGCCGGCGGTGAGGTCGTCCGGGCGGGCGGTGCCGTGTCGGCGCTCGGCGGCCAGGCGCCGCACCGCTTCCCGGCCCTGCTGGAGCGCGTCGACCACGGCCACGATCTCCGCGTACGCCCGGTCGGGGAGGCGGAGGGGCGCGGCGTCGTCCGCGAGGGGCTCGTCGCCGCAGCGCGGCGCGGACGGCCGCGGCGGCGCGAGCTCCGAGACGAGGCGGTCCACGAGGCGGAGCGTCGCCTCGGTGTCGGAGAGGAGCTCGTCGGGGACGCGCTTGGCGGCCATGAGCGGCGGAT
>DASVDK010000276.1:0-14124 GCA_036381125.1 Thermodesulfobacteriota bacterium
GCCATCAGCGGTCTTCAGTGCGGCGCGGATGGAGCGTCAGGTGCGGTTTGCGACCGCCGTCGCGCTGACGCGCACCGCCTACCGGGCGCAAGAGCAGGCGAAGCTCGAGATGCAGCGGATCTTCGATCGGCCGACGCCGTTCACCCTCAACGCACTCCGCGTGACGCCGGCGCGCAAGGATCGCCTCGTCGCCGAGGTCGGGTTCCGCGAGTTCGCGGGCAAGGGGACCCCGGCCACCAAGTACCTGCTGCCGCAAGCGACGGGTGGGGCCCGCCCGGTCAAGCGGTTCGAGAAGCGACTGCAATTCGCGGGGCTCCTGCCGCGCGGTCAGGTCCTCGTCCCGGGCGGGGGCGCGCCCCTCGACGCGTTCGGCAACGTGCAGCGCCGCGTCTACTCGCAGATCCTCTCACAGCTCAAGGCCCAGGCCGACGAGCGCCAGCACGAAACGGCGCGAAGTCGTCGGCGGCACCTGCGTCGGCGCGGTCCGCGATTCGTGTGGATGAACCCCGGCAACCGTGGCTGGGGCGTCTGGCAGCGCATCGACTTCGCCGTCGGCTCGGCCGTCAAGCCGATCTTCCTCGCGGTCGACAAGGCGAGGTACGCGGCGCGCTTTCCCTTCCAGGCGATCGTCCTACGCGTGGCGCGCCAAGCCTATGCGCCAGAGTTCGCGCGGGCACTCCGTGACGCACTCAGGACCGCGCGATGATGCCTCGCGACGCGATAGGCGGACCCCATACCCCCACCGTCGCGGGTCCTTCCCGCGCCCCGTGGGCGCGGGTGATTCGGACCCCGATGCTCGGCTAGGGCGAGCCGGCCCGAAATGTGGTCAGGAGGTGCAGCATGAGCGACACGATCTGGCTCGCCGGCCGCATGCTCACCGGCCAGCCCTGGGAGATCCTCGGCGTCTACGCGACCGAGGCGGAGGCGGTCGCGCGGTGCCGTCGGTGGGAGGACTTCGTTGGGCCCCTCACGCTCGGCGTCGACTTGCCCGAGGAGACCGCCCCGTGGTCCGGCTGCTACTACCCACAGGCGCGCGCCGCCCTCGAGGGCCGCGAGCCATGACCGCCCTCTACGTCGCCCTTGCGGTCTTCCTCGGCTGCTTGGTCCGGTTCTGGTGGCGCGAGGACGCACGCCTCGTCGCCGGCCTCAATGCAGCGGCGGCCATCCTGGCCGCCGTGCGGGCGGTCGAGTCCGCCCTCGCGAGGTAACGCCCCTGCCGCGCCAAGCCGCCCCGCTCCCGACCCCGCTGAGCCTCCGCGCGTTCGCGCGCACGCTCGGCGTCGCGCTCTCCGCGGTCCAGCGCGCCATCACCGACGGTCGGATTCCATCGGCCCGGAAGGTCGCCGGCCGGTGGACCATCCCCGACGCCGACCAGGCGCGGGCCGAGTGGGCGGCGCTCTCGCGGCCGTACGTGAGCGCCGTCTCGCGGAAGCGGCTCCCGGACGAGGCGGCGCCACCGCCAGGCAAGCGGACGAGCAAGGCGTCGCGCCTCACGTTGGCCGAGGCGACCCGGCGGGAGCGGGAGGCGCGGGCGAAGCTCGCGGAGCTCGAGTACCGGAAGCGCAGCGGCCTCCTCATCCCGACCGCCGAGGCCGAGGCGACCTATAGCGCGCAGATCATCCGGGCGCGGACGAAGCTCCTCGCCATCCCGTCGCAGCTCAAGCGCCGCCGGCCCCACCTCACGCCCGAGGACCTGGCCGACCTCGACGCGCTGATCCGCGAGGCGCTCACGGAGCTCGCGACCGCGGCGGAGGACGTCGCATGAGGCCTGCCACCTTCGGCGCCCGCCTCGCCCGCCACTGGGCGCCGCCGCCGCGGCTCTCGCTCGCCGAGTGGGCCGATCGGCACTACGTGCTCCCCGAGGGCGACGCCGCCGCGGGCCGGTGGCGCTGCTACCCCTACCAGCGCGGCATCCTCGACGCGATGAGCGACCCGACGATCGAACAGGTCTGGGTCATGAAGTCGGCGCGCGTCGGCTTCACCAAGATGTTCGTCGCGGCGACCTGCTACTACATCGACCACGATCCCTGCCCGATCCTGATCGTGCAGCCCGCGGTCGAGGATGCCGAGGGGCACAGCAAGGAGGACCTGGCACCCGTCCTCGAGGCGATCCCGTCGATCGCCGCCAAGATCCGCGAGCCGCGCGCCAAAGACTCGGGCAACACGATCTTGCACAAGGTCTTCCCGGGCGGCTCGCTCTCGCTCGTCGGCGCCAACAGCCCCCGCGGCTTCCGGCGCGTCTCGCGGCGCGTCGTGATCTTCGATGAGGTCGACGAGTATCCCGCGTCCTCCGGTGCCCAGGGCGACCCGATCATGCTCGGCATCCGGCGCACGCAGTCCTACTGGGACCGGAAGATCATCGGCGGCTCGACCCCGACCGTGAAGGGCCACTCGAAGATCGAGCAGCTCTTCCTCGCGGGCGACCAGCGGCGCCGCTATCTCCCGTGTCCCTCGTGCGGGCACATGGCGCCGCTGGTCTTCCGTGAAGCCGAGGGGCGCGGCCACTGGCTGCGCTGGCCGGAGGGGCGACCCCACGAGGCCCACTTCGTCTGCCGCGCGAAGGGCTGCGTGATCGAGCCCCGCCACTACCCCGCGATGGACGCGGCCGGCGAGTGGCGCGCCGAGGCGCCCGAGCACTTCACGCCCACCCATCGCGTCGCGAGCTTCCACCTCTGGGCGGCCTACTCGTACCTGCCCAACGCCACGTGGGGCCACCTCGCCGCGGAGTTCGTCGCGGCACAGGCGGCCGGCCGCGAGGCGCTCCAGACGTTCGTCAACACCGTCCTCGGCGAGACGTGGCACGACCGCGGCGAAGCGCCCGAGTGGGAACGGCTCTACGAACGGCGCGGCCCCTACCGGTCGGGGACGATCCCTCCGGGCGGGCTCCTCCTCACGGCTGGGGTCGACGTCCAGAAGGATCGCCTCGTCGTCGACGTGACGGCCTGGGGGCGCGGCAAGCGCTCGTGGCTCGTCGATTACGTCGTGATCCCGGGCTCCGTCGCCGACCGCTCGCCGGCCGGGCCCTGGGTCCGGCTCGACGCGCTCCTCGCGCGGCCGTATCGCCACGCGTCGGGCGTCGAGCTGCCGATTGCGGTCCTCGCCATCGATGCCGGCGCCTTCACCGAGGAGGTCAAGGCGTGGGCGCGCGGGCATCCGGCGGTGCGCGTCCTGCCCGTCAAGGGGCAGGCCGGGCCCGGCCCCATCCTCGGCGCGCCGACGACGGTCGACGTGACGATCGGCGGGCGCAAGCTCAAGCGCGGCATGAAACTCTGGCCGGTGTACGGCCACACCGCGAAGGTGGAGCTGTATGGGTGGTTGCGGCTGCCGGGGCCGACGGACGAGAACCCTGAGCCGCCGCCCGGCTACTGTCACTTCCCCGTCGACCTCGAGGCGGCCTACTTCAAGCAGCTGACCGGCGAACAGCTCGTGCCGCGACGCAACAAGCGGGGCTACGTCGTGCAGGAGTGGAACGTGATCCCGGGTCGCGAGAATCACGCGCTCGACGCGCGCGTCTACTGTCGCGCCGCCGCCGCCGCGGCCGGGCTCGATCGGTTCACCGACGCGGACTGGCGCCGGCTCGAGGCGGCGGTCGGCATCACCCTGCCGCCGCCGGCCCCGCCGGCGAGTCCGCCGCCGCCCGTCACTCCGCCGCCACCTCCGCCCGCGCGCCGGAGCCTCGATGAGGTCTTCGCGCGGGCGCGCGAGCGCCTTCGGGGGCGACGATGAGGCGGTCGCCGAAGCCCCGGCCCCTCACGGCCAAGCAGGCTGAGATCGACCGACTGATCCGCGCGCACTACGCGACCTTCGGCGAGGGCCCCTCGATCGCCCTCCTGCAGCGGCGCCTGAAGGTCGGGAAGACCGCGCTTCGCTCGCACCTGGCGGCGCTCGTCTCGAAGGGCCGGCTCGTCTCCGTCTACTCGCCGCTCACGCCCCGCCTGTCCGAGCACGAGCGCCAGTTTGGGGGCGGTCAGTTTCGACCGTAGTCGCGCCGCCTCGGCCGCGCGACACTCGCGGCCACGATGGCGTGGACGCAAGCCGACATCGAGGCCCTCGAGGCGGCGATCGCGAGTGGAGTCCTGACGGTCCGGGCGCCGGACGGCCGGACCGTCACGTACCAATCCACCGAGGCGATGCTGCAGGCGCTCGCCATGATGAAGCGCGAGCTCGCCGAGGCGAGCGGCGCGACGCCGCGCTACCAGCGCGTCGCGACCTCCAAGGGCGTCTAGCGTGTGGCACTGGGTCGACCGCCTCACGATCGGCCTCTTCCCGCGCGCCACGCTCCGGCGCCTCCAGGCGCGCGCCGCCGCCGAGTTCCTGCTCCGCCACTACGATGCCGCCGCCGGGACCCGCCGGACCTCCGGCTGGCCGCGCGTCCACGGCGACGCGAACGCCGTCATCGCCCCGGCGCTCGCGACGGTCCGCGCGCACACCCGCGACCTCGTCCGCAACAACCGCTGGGCGCAGAAGGCGTACCGGGCCATCGGCAACAAGGGGGTCGGCTGGGGCATCACGGCGAAGCCGGTGACGCCGCCTGGCCTCAGGCTGCCGGCCCCGACGCTCGCGGAGGCCGCGGCGCGCTGGACTGCCTGGGCCGAGACGACGGCCTGCGACGCCGCGGGGCGCCATACGTTCTACGGCCTCCAGAAGCAGGCGCTGCGCACCATCGCGCAGGACGGCGAGGTCCTCGTCCGACGCCGCTTCCGCCGGCTCGAGGACGGGCTCCCGATCCCGCTCCAGCTCCAGGTCCTCGAAGCCGATCACCTCGACACGGCCCGCGACGGCGTGACGGCCGGCGGGAACGTCGTCGTCCAGGGCGTCGAGTTCGACGCGATCGGCCGGCGCGTCGCCTACTGGCTCTACCCCGAGCACCCGGGCGCGTCGTTCCGCGTCGTGAGCCGCGTCGTCGGGACCTCGCGCCGCGTGCCCGCGACGGAGGTGCTCCACCTCTACCGCGCGGACCGGCCGGGGCAGGTCCGCGGCATCTCGTGGTTTGCGCCCTGTGTGCTGACGCTCAAGGACGAGGACGAGTACGAGGACGCGGTGCTGGTCCGCCAGCGGATCGCCGCGATGCTGACGGCCTTCCGCGTGAGCCTGGACGGCGTCGCGCAGCCGGGCTCGCTGGGGCCCGAGAAGACCGTGACACGCGGTGACGGCGCGAGCGAGAGCGCCGACCTCCTCGAGCCGGGCACCATTCTGAATCTCACGCCCGGCGAAGACATCAAGTTCGTGACGCCGCCCGCGACGACCGACCACCCGACCTACCTGACGACCGTCCTGCGCGGCATCGCGGCTGGCTGCGACGTGAGCTACGAGGTCCTGACGGGCGACTACAGCCAGGTCAACTTCTCGTCGGCGCGCATGTCCCGGCTCGACCTCCAAGACGCGGTCCACGAATGGCGGTGGGATCTCCTGATCCCGCACCTCTGTGACCCCGTGTGGGGCTGGGCGATGGAGGCGCTCGAGCTCACGGGCGCCATCCGGGGCCGACCCATGGCCGCCTGGACGGCACCGCCGCTGCCGATGATCGAGCCCGACAAGGAGGGCCTCGCCTACAAGCGCCTCATCCGCTCGGGCCTCATCACGTGGGCCGAGGCGGTGCGCGAGCGCGGCTACGATCCCGAGACGCTCATCGAGGAGATCGCCGCCTGGAACCGCCGCTTCGACGCCGCGGGCATCGTCCTCGACAGCGATCCGCGCAAGACCTCGGACGCCGGCCTCACGCAGGCCCGCCCGCCCGGGACCGTCGTGCCCGATCCCTCCAAGGTCGGCGATGGCGGCGGCCAGGAGGACGCCGACGACGAGGACGAGGAGGCCGGCCGCGGTCTCCCCAACGGACACGCTCGCGCATGATCGAGAGCAACACCCTCACCAACCGCGCCGTCACGGCGCTCACCGATCGCCAGGCCGAGATCGCGCGACTCATCGAGACGCACGTCGCCCTCTGGGGCGAGGCGCCGCCGACCGGCCTCCTTGCCCGCCGCCTCGGCCTGCACCGCCACACGGTGCGACGCCACCTCGCGAGCCTCGCCCGCAAGCGCCCGCCCAACCGCCCCGCCTGACGCCGCGACACTTTCGGGCCGTCCCGATCTGTCAGGGGCTCCACTTTCGGCCGTAGTTTCCGAGCGCGCGCTGCCGCACGCTCGCGGCCGTGAGGATGACGACGCACACCGTCGACCTGCCGCCGCTCAGCGTGCGCGCGACGGTGCGGCCCGAGAGCATCAACGCGGAGGCTCGGACCGTCGAGGTCACGCTCGCGGCCGGGTCCCCTGTCGTCCGGTACGACTGGATGACCGGCCAGCGGTACGTCGAGACCCTCGCGATGGACCGCAAGGCCGTCCGCCTCGAGCGGCTCAACAACGGCGCCCCCCTCCTGAACGCCCACTCTGCCCTCGACGTGGCCGACGTGATCGGCGTGATCGAGCCCGGCTCCGCGCGGATCGAGTCGGGCGAGCTGCGCGCCCGCGTCCGCTTCTCGAAGCGTGACGACCGGACCGAGGGGATCTGGCGCGACGTGCAGGACGGCATCCTCCGCAACCTCTCGGTCGGCTACCGCGTCCACAAGTACGAGGAAACGACCGGCAGCGACGGGACGCTCCCGACGCGCCACGCCATCGACTGGGAGCCCTATGAGGGCTCGCTGGTCCCGATGGGCGCCGACGACCGCGCGAAGGTTCGGGCTGACCGGCGCGTCGAGATGAATCCCTGCGAGATCGTCAGCCGGGCGCTGCCCGACGAGGAGGCCACGACGATGCCCACCGCCGAGAAGCTGGCCGAGGCGAAGGCCAAGGCCGAGACGGCCGCCACGCGCGCGGCCGAGGACGCCGAGCCGGCGACCAACGGGGCGGCGCCCGACGCCGAGGCCATCCGACGCGCCGAGGCCGCGGAGACCGCGCGAGCCGCTGCGCTCATGGATCTCCAGGCCAACGCGACCGTCGCAGCCGCCGGCTTCGACGCGACCTTCTTCCGGACACACCTCGAGAAGAAGACGCCGCTCGACGTGGTGCGCAAGCTGATCTTCGACAAGCTGACCGCCCAGAGCGACGCCACGGCCGGCGCGAGCCACGTCCGCATCGAGGGCGGCGAGGACGCGCGCGACAAGTGGCAGCGGGGCGTCCAGGCGTGGCTGATCCAGAAGGCCGCCGTCGGCGACGTGCTCGCGCAGGCGAAGGCCAAGCGGCCGGACCACCCGGCGTTCCGCGACGCGCTGGCCGACCCGGGGGAGTTCCGCGGCCTCTCGCTCGTCGACCTCGCGCGCGACTGCCTCGAGGCGGCCGGCATCCGGACGCGCGGCCTCGACAAGATGGCGCTGGTCGGCAAGGCCCTGACCCTCCGGAGCGCGGGCTACCAGACGACCAGCGACTTCGCCGTCGCCCTCGAGAACGTCCTGCATAAGACGCTGCTGGCCGCCTACACGGTCGCGCCCGACACGTGGCGGCGGTTCTGCGCGGTCGGCTCGGTGAGCGACTTCCGGCCGCACGCCCGTTACCGGACCGGCTTCCTCGGCCGGCTCGAGGTCGTGCGCGAGCACGGCGAGTTCCGCAACAAGGCGATCCCCGACGCCGTCAAGGAGTCGATCAGCGCCGACACGAAGGGCAACATCCTCGCGCTCTCGCGTCAGGCGATCATCAACGACGACATGGGGATCTTCTCGCGGATCGCGACGCAGGCGGGGCGCATGGTCGCGCTCTCGATCGAGCTCGACGTGTACGACCTCCTCAAGCTCAACGCCGGCCTCGGGCCGACGATGAACGACGGCCAGACGCTCTTTCACGCGAGCCACGGGAACATCAACGCGACCGGCTCGGCGCTGAGCGTCGCGGGGCTCGATGCCGACCGCGTCGTCATGGCGACGCAGACGGACCCGTCGGGCAACGAGACGCTCGACCTGCGGCCCGCGATCCTGCTGGTCCCGATCGGCCTCGGCGGCGAGGCGCGCGTCATCAACGATGCGCAGTTCGACGTCGACACGGTTTCCGGCGGGCAGACCAACAAGTTCATGAAGCCCAACAAGGTCCGCGGCCTCTTCCGCGACATCGTCGACACGCCGCACCTCTCGGGCACCCGCCGCTACCTCTTCGCCGATCCGGCCCTCATGCCGGTCCTCGAGGTCGTGTTCCTCGAAGGGCAGCAGGAGCCGTTCCTCGAGACCCGCGACGGCTGGCGGATCGACGGCGTCGAGTGGAAGATCCGCCACGACTACGGCGTCGGCGCCATCGAGGTGCGCGGCGCGGTGACCAACGCCGGCGCGTAAGCGGCGACCGCGGAGAAGGAGAGGACGACGATGGCGAGCAACTACCGGGGCGAGGGCGACGTGCTGCCGCTCACCGCGCCGATCGGCGGCGTCACGAGCGGGAGCGCCTACCTGATCAGCGGGCTCCTCGTGGTCGCGATGGACACGGCGGGCCAGGGCCAGCCGTTCAGCGGGAAGACCACGGGACTCTTCGTCCTGCCGAAGGCGACCGGCGAGGCGTGGACCCAGTGCCAGAAGCTCTACTGGGACGACACCAACAAGCGGCTCACGACGACCGCCAGCGGCAACACGCTCGTCGGCGTCGCGGCGAAGCCGGCCGGATCGACCGACACGGTCGGCGAGGTCCGCCTCGACGGCGTCACCCGGTAGCGCGCGGAGGCGACGGGCGTGACGCACGCCGCCGCGCAGCGTGTAGGCGATCGGGCCTTCCTCGCCGTCATGGGCGAGCCGGTCGTCTACTGGGCGAGCTATGGCGAGCCGACGACCGTCACGGCCTACTTCGAGTCTCCATACAACCGCGTCGAGGTCGGCGAGGCGGGCGTGCAGAGCGCGGCCCCGGCCGTCTGGGTCCGGCTCGCCGACCTCCCGACCGATCCAGAGGCCGACCAGCGAGGCGCGCGGATCGAGCGCGCCGGCCTGGTCTACCGGATCGCGGAGGTCGAGAAGGACGGCGTGGGTGGCGTCCGGCTCCGCCTCCATCGGGCGTAGCCGATGGCCCATCAGCGCGCCGCCATCCGGGCGGCCGTGATGGCGGCCCTGAACGGCAAGACGACGGCCGAGGGCCGCGTGTACGAGCACGCGCTCGACCCGCTGCCGAGCGAGGCGCGACCGGCCCTCGTGGTGCGGACGGGCGACGAGACAGCGGAGCCGCTGGCGATGGGCCGCGACCTGCGGACCATCCCGCTCGCGATCGAAGCCCACGCGCGCGGCAAGACACCGGCCGCGCTCGAGGCCGCGCTCGACGCGCTGGCCGAGGAGGTCGAGACCGCGATGGACGCGCTCGGCCCCACGTTCGACGGGCTCGTCCTGGGCGTCCAGTACCAGGGCACGTCGATCACGCGGAGCGCCGAGGGCGAGCAGGGCGCCGACGGGGTCGCGACGCTCGGCTACGAGGTGCAGTACGAGGCCCGGGCCTTCGGCGTCCCGGCGTAAGGAGCCGACACGATGGCGATTCGTGCGACTGGTCAGCGGATCCTCGTCGAGCAGTACGAGATCTCCCGATGGGTCCGGACCCAGCGGTTCACGGAGTCGATCGCCGAGCACGACGTGACGGGGATGAACCAGCTCGCGCGCGAGTTCGTGCCGGGTTTCCCGGATGCGGGCGGCGAGCTGAGCGGCCACCTGGACCACGCCATCAACGCCAGCGGCTCGACCCTCAAGGGGATGCTCGGGACGCCGGATCGCATCTGGACGGTCGCGTACGATACCTTCGCGCCCGGGAAGGACGTGGACATGGCGCTCGCGGCCCTCACGGCGTTCCGGCCGTCATGGAGCGTCCAGGCGCCGGCCGGCCTCGCCGGGTCGCTCATCGTCAACGGCGCCATCGCGGGCGGGCGAAGCCTCCAGGACCTGCAGGCGCTCGGCGCCGGCAACGGCGCGTGGGTCGACTGGGGGGCGTCGTCGACGAACGGCGCCGTCCTGCATCTGCACGTCCTCGCCATCACCGGCAGCCCGAGCGGCCTCGACTACGTCCTCGAAGACTCGGACGACGGCGTGAACGGCTCGCCCGTCACCGCCGGCGCCTTCGCGACCGTCACGGCGCCCGGCGCGCAGCGGCTCATCGTGCCAGGCACGATCCGCCGCTACACGCGGATCGTCCGGAGTTTCACCGGCGGGTCCACGCCGACCGCGACGGCCGCCATCGCGATGGCGCGTCGATAGGGGGATCGGATGGCGAAGTACTTTCCTGGACCGCTCCTCGCGGTCGTCCTCGACGACGACAGCGGCACGCCCGTCGACGTCTCGCGGTACGTCCGCTCGGTCGACCTGCCCGAGGAGGTCGAGCAGCTCGACGCGACCGCCTTCCAGGCGACGGGCCTCGAGCGCCAGCCCGGCTTCTCGTCCGGACAGATCGTGCTCGGCGGCAACTGGGATCCCGTCCTCTTCCGCCTCCTCCACGGCATCAAGCGGAAGCAGGCAGCGGATCCCGGTTTCACCGTGACGTACGCGGTCGGGCCCGAGGGGACGACGCCCGGGAAGGTCAAGTACACGGGCGAGTGCATCCTGAGCCAGTTCGACCGCGGCGGCGACGTCGGTGCCACGACCGACATCAGCGCGACCTTCCGGATCACCGGCGACAACACCGAGACGACCTGGTCGTAACGAGGAGGTCATGCCCCTTCCGACTCGCGAACAGCTCTACGCGCTCGGCCCGCGCATCACGACCATCACGATCCCAGAGTGGACGGGCCCGGACGGTCAGCCCGTCGAGATGCGCGTCAAGGCGGCGCCGCCGGGCCTCAAGGTCCGGATGCGCGCCTTCGGCGTCATGTGCGCGCTCGGCAAGACCGAGAACCTCGAGGCGTTCGAGGATCTCTACGTCGACGTCGCGATCGCGTGCTGCGTCACGCACGACGGTTCGCCGTTCTTCATCGAGGAGAACCGCGCCTGGCTCCGTGCTGCGGATGGCGCGGCGCTCGAACGGATCTTCGACGCGGCCGGCGCCATCGCGATGACGGATGCGGCGGCGGTGGAGGCCGCCAAGCAGGATTTTTCCGGGACCCGGAGCTCGGCTACCTCTTCGCCCTCGCCGAGCGTCTAGGGAAGACGGTCGGGGAGCTGACCGGGCGCCCCGGGCCTCTCGACGCCGAAGAGTTCCTCTACTGGATGGCCTTCGACGCCTGGCGCGATGCCCGACGCGCTGAGGCCGAGGCGGAGCGGGAGCGGTGCTAGGTGGCGGACGAAGTCCTCAGAGCACGCTTCGAAGCCGATAACTCGGGCTTCATCCGCGCCGTCGCGCAGAACGAGCAGGCTGCGCGCCGCCTCGAAGCCGTGACGGGCGCGACGGCCCAGCAGGCCCGCAATCTTGAGAAGGCAACTGGCGGCGCGGCGACCCGCCTGCAGGCGGTGGCGCGTCAGGCCGCGAACGCCATTCCGTCGCTGACGGGCTTCGGTGGCAGCCTCTCCCAGATCGTCGGCATTGCGACGCGGTTCGGTCCGGCCGCGCTCCTCGCAGGCGGGCTCTTCGCCACCCTCCGGACCGGCGAGCCGGCGCTGCGGGAGACGGAGCGCGCCATGCGCTCGGTCGCCGTGAGCCTCTCTGGGATCGGGGTCAACTTCCGCGGTGTCGAGGAGCAGGTCGAGCAGACGATCGGACGGCTCGAGCGGCTGACCGGCGTCTCGGACGCGGAGCTCGCCCGCGCGTTCTCGCGCCTCGTGCAGATCACCGGCACGTACCGGACGAGTCTCGATGCGCTCGAAACGGTCGCTGATCTCGCCGCCGCGCGGCAGATGAGCCTCCGCGAGGCGGCCGAAGTCGTCGGCCGCGCGCTGAACGGTCAGGCCGGGAGCCTCCGACAGTATGCGATCACGGTCCGCGAGGGCGCGAGCCAGGCGGAAGTCCTGGCGGCCATCCAGAAGCAGGTCGGCGGGCAGGCGCGGGTGAATGTCGAGGCGGCCGACCGACTCACGATCGCGTGGGAAAACTTCGCAAAGTCCATCGCGTCGAAGGTCAAACCGGCGTGGGATGCGCTCCGCGAGGCGATGGCGGCCGTCCTCGAGTCCGTGACCGAAACGCAGACCGGCGTCGAGGAGGCGATGCAAGCCGCCGAGGCGGCGGTCGCGGCGCAGCTGGCCGGTCAGGCGGCCGGTATCCGTGATCCGGCTGGCGCCCAGCGGTTCGCCGAACAGTTGCGGCACGCGCGCGCCGCGGCCCGTGCGGAAGCCGCCGAGCTCTTCCGCGAGGGCCGGCGTGGCGTTGTGACTGGCGAGATCCAGGCCGCCGTCGCCGCCGACACACAGGGCGCCAGGCGCGCCGCACAGATCTTCGCCGACATGGAAGCGGCGATGGCGCGCGCGGCCCGGCAGGCGAGCTTCCTTGGGACCTCGGCCCGGGACGTGACGCAGCTCCGCCTGCAGGGCGAGATCGAGGCGGTCGAGTCGGCGCTCAAGCAGTTCGCCGAGCAGGGTGTCGCGCGCATGAACCCGCTCGTCGTCGAGGCGACGGAGCGGCTCAAGGACCTCCGGGCGGCGCTCGAAGCCGTCAAGCGCGAGGCGAAGGACATCCAGTCCATCGAGCCGCGGTTCGACCAGTTCGTGACCGAACGGACGTTCGAGACGCGCGCGCTCGTCGAGCGGCGCGCGGCCGGTCAGGCCATGATCGACGCCGTCTTCGCCGAGATGGCCGAGCAGCAGCTCGAGCTCGACGAGCAGGGCGCGCGCGCCTGGGCCGACCTGATGGACCGGAAGGCACAGGAGGCCGAACGCGCGGCCGAGCGGATCACGCGCGCGAACGAGCGCGCGGCGACGCAGACCCAGCGCGAGTGGGAGCGGACCGGCGACCGTGTCCTCGACGTCTTCGAGACGATCGCGCGTGGCGGCTCGCCGGGCGAGGCGCTGCGTGGCGCCGGCTTCTCGTTCGCGAGCGAGCTCCTGCGCGAGCAGGTCCGGGCCGTGCTCGCGCGTCGCGCAGGGGTCTCGGTCCCGACGGGCGGCGGCCTCAACCTCGGGAGCCTCCTCAACCTCGGCGGCCTCTTCGGCGGCGGCGGCGCGGTGCCGACGGCCCAGGCCGCGCTCCCGAACGCGGGGATCGAGTTGGGTGCCGGCCTCCAGGGCGCCGGCGGCGCGGCGGCGGGCGGCCTCGCGAGCCTCGGGCCGGCGCTGGCCGTGGCGGCGCCGCTCGTGATCGGCGGGGCCGCGATCGGGCTCTCGCGGTCTCGTCGCGCTCGGCGGCGCGCCCAGATCGAGGCGCTCCGGCAGGAGTTCGCCCCCTTCGCGCAGGCGGCGCGCGCGATCGCCGAGCAGGGACTCGTGACGCTGACGGGCGCCGCGGCCTCCGCCGTCGCGTTTATCGAGCACATCCGGAGCCTCGGCGACCGGGCCGGTGCCGAGAGCGCCAAGCAGTTCCTCGAGCGCTGGCGCCGCATTGCCGAGCCGCTCTCGCAGTCCGTGCAGGGCGGCCTCGCCGAGGGCATCCGGGCCTTCCTGAATCGTGAGGGCAACATGCTGCGGCGCCTCCGCGAGGGCGTGCGGAGCGCGATCGTCGACGCCTTCACGCAGGCGACGATCCAGGGCACGGTCGTGCGCGGCGCGTTCGGCGATCTCCTCGGCCGGCTCTCGGAGGGGCTCGCCCGCGGCCAGGACGTGACGGGTCTGATCCCGCAGATCGCCGCCATTCTCCCGGCCCTGGCGCAGCAGCTCGAGGCGGTCCTCGCGCCGCTCCGGACGGCGCTCGAGCGGGCGCTGCCGCGTGGCTCCTTCCAGACCGGGACGGCCTTCGTTCCCGAGACGGGGCCCTACATCCTCCACCGGGGCGAGGCTGTGATTCCGGCGGGTGCGCGGCCGGCCGGCGGGCCGGTCCATGTCCATGTCCACGTCGGCGAGACGGAGGTCGCGCAGGTGGTCTTCGACCGGCTCCTTGACCGCGTCGTGGAGGCGTTCCCGCTGCGGGCGCGCTTCCGGTACGGGATGGGGTAGGCGATGCCCGACCTGATCGATCGGACCACGAACACGGGCCTCAGCACGCTCGCCAGTGGCATCGACGCCTCGGCGGCGACCATGACGCTCGCGTCCGGAACCGGCTCGCGCTTCCCGTCCGGCGGCTTCAACGTCGTCATCTGGGACAACACGCCAACCGCCGGCTACGCGAACCCGATCGATGACCCGAATCGCGAGATCGTGCGGGTCACGAGCCGGACCGGCGACGTCTGCACGAT
>DASVDK010000277.1:0-9133 GCA_036381125.1 Thermodesulfobacteriota bacterium
CGCACCGCCTGAGGCAGCACGACGTACCGCATGGACTGCGCGTAGGTGAGCCCGCTTGCCCGCGCCGCCTCGACCTGCCCCTTCCCGATCGACTGGATCCCGGCCCGGAAGATCTCGCCGACGTAGGCGGCGCTGTTCAAGGAGAGACCGAGGATGCCCGCTGCGTACGCATCGAGGACGATGCCGACCGACGGCAGGCCGTAGTAGATGAAGATGAGCTGCATGAGCAGCGGCGTGCCGCGGATCACCTCGATGTAGGCGACCGCGGCATTGCGGATCACGGGGTTGGCGGTGACGCGGGCAAGCCCGAGGAGGAGGCCCAGGGCGATGCCGAAGGCAAGGGAGACGAGGGTCAGGGTGAGGGTGACCCTCGCCCCCCGGAGGAGGTACGGGAAGACCTCCGTGAAGACGTCCCACGAGAAATCCACGCGGAAGCCTCCCCGCCGCGGCCCCTCCCGGACGTGCGCCCGCCGACGTGAGGCGTGGGCCGGCGGGCCGCCCTGGCCGGGCGCCGCCGCAGGGCGCCGCGTCCGGGTCCCGGGCCGGCTAGTTGGCCGAGGCGGTGGTCGACACCTTCGTGGTGCCGAACCACTTCTTCGTCAACTTCGCGTACTCGCCGCTCTTCTTGAGGTCGTCGATCACCTTGTTGATGACCGGGATCAGGTCGGCCTCGGCCGCGCGGACCGGGATGCCGAGCTGCTCGGGCTCGCCGATGACGAGCCCCTCGACCACCTCGTACTTCCTGTCCTTCGCCTGGGCGGCGTTGTAGAGGAGGACCGGGTAGTCGGCCACGACCGCGTCGATGCGGCCGACCCCGAGGTCGGTCAGTGCCTCGGGCAAGGTCTCGTACTTCCTGATCTCCTTGATGCCGGCGAGCTTCTCGGCCGCGTACTGCCCGGTGGTGTTGATCTGCACGCCCACCACCTTCCCCGCGAGGTCGCCCGCCCCACCGACCGTCTTGCCGCCCCGCTTGACGGCCACCCCCTGCCCGGAGTCGAAGTACGACTTCGAGAAGGCCAGGTCGAACGTCTTCTTGCGCTCCTCGGTGATCGTGATGCCCGAGAGGAGCATGTCGAACTTGCCGCTCTTCAGGGCCGCGAAGATGCCGTCCCAGGCGGTGTTCTGGTAGTCGAGCCTGACGCCCAGCTCGCGGGCGATGGCCCGCGCGATGTCGACGTCGAAGCCGACCGGCGTGTTGCCTTCCATGTATTCGAAGGGGGGATACGTCACGTCGCTGCCGACGACCAGGACGCCGGCCTTCTTGATCCGGTCGACGCCTGCACCGGCGTCGGCCGGAGGCGCGGCCGCCAGCACGGCCACGCCGGCCAGGGCGACGGCCGCCGCGGCCCGGGTGAGTCCCTGCACGAACATGGGATGTGGCCCTCCAGAGTCCGCGGCGGGGCCGCCGCGGACGACCCTGGGGCCATCATAGGGATCGCGTTCCGATGCTGTCAAACCGGGTGGGCCGGCGCCAGCTTCACCCGGCGGGGGTTCCCGACGCCTGGGGTCCCTGACGCGTCGCCGACTCCGGCGTCTCCCTGGCGCCGCTCCGCCTTGACCTGCTGCTCGAGCTCGAAGAAGCGGGGGAGCGCCTCCGGCCTCTTCATCGGGTCGCGCTGCACGCGGGCGAAGTGGTTGAACGGCACGCCGCTCCCCTCGAGCGCCGGCTCGACGGCACGCCGGTCCGCGCCGGTGATGTCGCGGGCCGGATCGCCCGACGCCTCGACTCTCGGATAGACCTCGACCGCCTTCTCCTCGATGAGCGCGTGCAGGGCGACGGCGCGAGGGTCGCACATGACATAAGCTCATGCAACCTTCTTGTATAAGGGACGACTATGTCGAAAGATATGCGTGTCGTGAGTGGACGGCGCCGGCCGCGGCCCGCCGCCCGCCTCTCGGCGGCCAGCCGTTCTTCACATCGTGGATCGCCGGGTCGGAAACGACGAGAGCCGGCAGGCCGCGTCGGTCGCGGCCTGCCGGCTCTCGGGAGTGGTCGGGGAACCGGGATTTGAACCCGGGGCCTTTCGGTCCCGAACCGAACGCGCTACCAGGCTGCGCTATTCCCCGTCGCAGTCGGAAACCCGATCCTTGTACCACGCGGCCGACCGGCCCGCAACGGGCCAGGGCTCGCCGCCCGCGCGGGTCAGCGGGGCGGCGGCGCGCCGAGCCCGATCAGGCGCGTCAGGCCCGCCTCGCGGGCCGCGGCGACGGCGGCGTCGAGCTCCTCCCGGGTCGGTCGGCGACCGAGCGTGGGGTGGCCGACGGCCTGCGCCATGGGGCGGTACTGCCCCATGAGGTTGACGGCGGTCCGGGGCGACAGCCGCGTGGCGACGAAGCGCATGAGGTCGGCGGTGCCGCCGAGGCCTCCCGGCATGACGAGGTGGCGCACGAGGAGGCCCCGCCGGGCGACGCCGTCCGGCCCGACCTCGAGTTCCCCCACCTGCCGGTGCATCTCGAGGAGCGCGGCGTGGAGCGCCTCGGGGTACGGGACCGCGCCGGCCGGGATGCGGGCGGTCTCGGCCGCCACGGCGGCGTCGGCGTACTTGGCGTCGGGGAGGTAGACGTCCACGACCCCGTCGAGCGGGCGGAGCATCTCGACCGCCTCGTAGCCGCCGCAGTTGTAGACGATCGGCCGGGCGAGGCCGCGCGCCCGGGCGTCGAGCACCGCCTCGAGCACCTGGGGCGCGACGTGGGTCGGCGTCACGAGATCGATGGTGGCGGCCCCGCGGCGCTCGAGGTCGAGCATGAGGTCCGCGAGGGCGCGTGGCGAGAGGACCCGACCGGCCGGGCGGTGGCTGATCTCGGCGGTCTGGCAGAAGAGGCAGCCGAGGTTGCAGCCGCCGAAGTAGACGGCCCCCGTCCCCCGGCGCCCGACCAGGCAGGCCTCCTCGCCCATGTGGAGGCCGGCCCGGGCGACGACCACCTCGTCGGCCAGCCCGCAGAAGCCGCGCTCGCCGGCCCGCCGGCGCACGGCGCAGCCGCGCGGGCAGACGCCGCAGCCGTCGAGGAGGGCGTAGGCGGCCTCGAGGCGCTCGGCCGCGGTCACGGTCGGCCTACCTCGCGCCGGCCCCCGATGCGGCGGCCGGTGCGGTCGAGGCGGCGCCCGCCGACCGGGCGACGATGGCGTCGTAGTCGGCGACGGCGCGCATTCCGGTGTTGTCCGAGTCGCTCAGGATCCCGATCCCCTTTGCCTCGGGCGGGTCCTCGCCGAAGAACTTCCGGTAGTCCTCGAGGACGTTCACCTGCTCCTGCACCCACCCGCCCGGGTTCGGCTGGCCGGAGCGCAGCACGACGATCTTGGTCTGGCCGGCGAACGGGCTCTCGAGGCGGGTGCCGGGGGGAAGGGTGGCGCTCCAGACGTACTTGATGGTGTTGGGGACCGGCCAGCCGCCGAAGACGACGTAGATGCCGGCGGCGCTGTCGCCGGTCTCCTTCTTCCGCTCGTCCCCCCCTCTGGGGACCTCGTGGACGCGCCAGCGCCAGGAGAGGATCGGGTAGCGCTTGACGTCGAGCCGCTCCTCCCGGCCGATCTGCACGCTCTGGCCCTCGGCGTCGGCGTGGAGGAACTTCTCGCCCCCCTCCTGGCGGACGACGTAGACGTCGTCGATGTCGCCGCCGCGCGCCTTCCAGCCCTCGGGCGGCTTGCCCGGCGTCGAGTCCTCGAAGGTGCCGAGCGGCTTCTCGGCCGGCTGCGCGGCGACCAGGCCCGGCGCGAGGGCAAGGACGATCAGGATGGCGGCGGGGCGTCTCATGGCCGGCCGTCGCCTGCACGAGCCGCGCCCCGGGTCGGGTCATGGCCAGAGGACGGCGAGCGCCCGCCTGATGTACGGCACGGCGGCGGTGAGCGCCGGCGCGACGACGAGCGCAGGCAGGAAGTCGGCCACGGGGACCCGCTTGAGGTCGAGGAGTCTCAGCCCGATGCCGAGCATGAGCGTGCCGCCGGCGGCGGTCATCTCGCGGACGAGCGGTTCGGTGAGGAGGTCGGCGAAGAGGCCCGCGCCGAGGGTGAGCCCCCCCTGGACCACGAGGACCGTGGCGACGGCCGCCATGACGCCGGCGCCGAGCCCGGCTGCGAAGCCGATGGCGCCGAAGAAGTCGAGCATCGACTTCACGGCGAGGAGCGTGTAGTCGCCCGAGAGGCCGTCCTGGATGGAGCCGAGCACGGTCATCGGCCCCACGCAGAAGACCAGGCTCGCCGTGACGAAGCCCTCGCTGAAGCGGGAGCCGCCGCCGGCCGCGAAGCGCTTCTGGAGGGCGTCGCCCAGCGCGTCGAGGCGGCGCGCGAGCCCGAGCGCGTGGCCCGCGAGGCCGCCCGCGAGGATGGCGGCCAGGAGCACCAGCTCGTTGGCGGTGCCGATCGCCATCTTCGTGCCGATGACGAGCGTGAGGAGGCCGAGCCCCGAGAGGACGAGGCTGCGCGCGCTCTCGGGGATGCGGCTGCCGCCGGCCATGCCGATGGCCGCGCCGGCGACGACCGCCGCGGCGTTCACGAGCGTTCCGGTCACGACCCCGCCTCGCTCCCCTGCCCTCCACCCTGGGTCCCGGGCCCCGCCTCGGTCGCGGTCGGGCGCCGGGTCATCGTACCCCGGATGCCGGGCGGCCGCCGGGTCGGTCCGGTGCGGCTACACGCGCGCGCAGCCGATCGGGGGAGATCGCCGCGATCGCGCCCCCGACCGCGCGATCGCGGGCAGGTCGAGGTAGACGGCGGCCGCCCTGGCGCGCACAATGCTCGCGCGCTCCGGAAGGCGACATCACCCACCTCGGGACAACAGGAGCCTCATGATCGACGTCACACTCGGCCCCTGGCTCTGGGCGCTCGCCGGACTGCTCGTGGGCTACCTGCTCGGCCGGCGGCGGCGCGTCATCGGGGAGAGGCGGCTCCGGGCGCGCGTCGAGGCGCGCCTCGAGCAGCTCCGGGCGCGCGCCGAGTTCTACTGCCCGACCTGCGACGCCGGCTTCGCGCCCCTGCCGGGCGCCGGCCGGTCGGAGCTGGCGCGGTGTCCACTCTGCCTCTCCGAGGACCTGGTCCGGTACGGCGGCGAGGGGACCGGCACGCCGGTCCAGCGTTGAGCTGCCGGCGTCGAGCTAGAGGACCCTCTCCTCCCGCATCGACGCCAGCGCGCGCTCGAAGGCGGCGAGCATCCGGTCGACGTCGGCGTCCGTGTGCGCGGCGGAGAGCCAGCCGTGCTTGGCCGGGATGTCGGCGCCCCCCTCGATCATGCCGAGCCGCAGCGCGTGGTAGGCCCGCACCGGCGCCGGCGCGAGGGTGCCGTCGGCCGCCCTGACCTTGAGGGCGTAGTTGAAGATGGAGGTCTCGCCGAAGACCTCGACCCGCCCCTCGAGCCCCTGGCGCCGGACGATGTCGAGCATCCCCCGCCTGAGCCGCTCGCCCGCGGCGTTGGCCTTGCGGTGCGGCTCGCCCGTCTTGACGATCGAGAGCGCCGCGATGCCGGCGGCGGCCGAGAGGGGGTTGGCGTTGTAGGTGCCGGCGTGCGCGACCCGCCGGAAGCGGTCGTGCTCGGCGTCGCCGGTGAAGGCGATCTGGTCGACGATCTCGGCCTTGCCGGCGACGGCGCCGCCCGGCAGCCCGCCGGCGAGGATCTTGGCGAGCGTCGTGAGGTCGGGCGTCACGCCGTGGTAGGCCTGCGCCCCGCCCGGGGCGAAGCGGAAGCCGGTGATCACCTCGTCGAAGATCAGCACGACGCCGTGGCGCGTGGCGAGGGCGCGCAGCCCCTGGAGGTAGGCCTTCGTCGTGGGGTACTGCCCCGACGAGCCGCCGCCCGGCTCGAGGAGGATCCCGGCGACGTCGCGTCGGCCCGCGAGGGCGCGCTCCATGGCGGCCAGGTCGTTGGCCGGGACGACGAGGACCGTGTCGAGCGTCGCCTTCGGGATGCCGGTCGAGATCGGGACGTCGTAGGGAGGCTGCACGCCGGCCTCGACCTGGTCGTGCCAGCCGTGGTAGTGCCCCTCGAGCTTCACGATGACGGTCCGGCCGGTGTACGCGCGGGCGAGCCGCATGGCGAGGTGCGTGGCCTCGGTGCCCGACGCCGTGAAGCGCACCCGTTCGGCCGACGGGACCAGCTCCCGGACCAGCTCCGCCCATCGGATCTCCAGCTCGTGCGACGCCCCGTAGTGCGTCCCCTTGACGAGCTGCGCCTGCACGGCCGCGACGACCTCGGGGTGGTTGTGGCCGAGCAGGAGCGCGCCGTGCCCCATGAAGCCGTCGACGTACTCGTGCCCGTCCACGTCCCACTTGCGCGCGCCCTCGGCCCGCTCGATGTAGACGGGGAAGGGCTCGAGGAAGCGGATGTCGTGCGTGATGGCGCCGGGGAAGCTCGACCTGGCGCGCTCGAACAGCGCCTTCGATCCCGGGTTGGCGGCGACGTAACGGCTCTGGAGCGCCGAGGGATAGCTCTCGGCCGACGGTGCCATAGGGGGCTCCTCAGCGGAAACGGGCCTGCGGCGGCCGGACCGGATACCCGGGTGCGCCGTCGCGGCTGGCTCGAGCGGACGGTAGCGGTCGGGGTCCGCGCTTGTCAAGGCGCCCCACCGCTCGGTAGATTTGGGCCATGGCGCTCAGGCCGGCCGCACGGCGAGTCCAGGAAGCGCTCCGCGAGCGGGGTCTCGACGCGGAGGTCATCGAGTTCGCCGAGAGCACGCGCACGAGCGCCGACGCGGCGGCCGCCATCGGCTGCGAGGTCGCGCAGATCGCCAAGAGCCTCGTCTTCACCGTGGCCGGGGCTCCGGTGCTCGTGATCGCCTCCGGCGCGAACCGGGTCGACACGGCCAAGCTCGCCGAGGCGGCCGGGGGCCCGGTGGAGCGGGCCGACGCCGAGACCGTGCGCCGGGCCACCGGGTTCGCCATCGGCGGCGTCCCGCCGCTCGCGCACGCGACGCCGCTGCCGGTCTACATCGACCGCGACCTCCTGGCCCTCGAGCGGCTCTACGCCGCGGCCGGCACGCCGCACGCGGTCTTCCCGCTCACGCCGGACGACCTCGTCCGCATCACCGGGGGCCGCGTGGTCGACCTGGCGGCGAAATAGCCGTGCGCCGGCACGGCTCCTGCGGACACGGCTCTCGCGCCACGGGGCCTTGCGCCGCGCGCCCCGCCGGAGGTGTCCCGATGCCTGCCCGCACCACCGCTCTGGCGCTGGCCGCCCTCCTGATCCTCCCGGCGGCCTGCGCGACGCCTCGCAACACGACCGACGCGGAGGACGACACCCGCACTGCCGACTTCCCGGCGCCGATGCCGAGGCCCGCGCCGGTCACGGTCACGCCGGTGCGGTTCGACGCCTACCTCCTCGCCCTCCGCAACATCCGCGAGGTCTACCCCGCCTTCGTCGCCGCCGGCAACCAGCAGGTCGTCGGCGACGAGATGCGCGAGCCGGTCGCCCGCGCCGGGCTCACGCTCGAGGAGTTCCGCACCCTCCACGCGCAGGTCCAGGCCGATCCGATGCTCAAGGCGGAGGCCGACCGGCGCCTGGCCGGCGCGCCCGCTCGCGGCTCCGCGTCCGGCGCGCGGGAGACACCGCCCCCGGCCACCGCCCCCTCGCCCGCGCCCTGAGCCTCGCGCGCGCACGATACCCCGTTCGAGCCATTGCAAGACCGGTCAAGGGGGGTAGGATTCACCCGGTTCGATAGCCCCGGAGGATCCGATGCCCCTGCGCCCGTCGCTCGTCCTGCTCGCCGTCCTGCTCGCCGCGCCGGCGATCGCCCCGGCGTCCGCCGCCGAGCCCTCGCTCGTCGTGCGAGACGCCTGGGTGCGCGCCACGCCGGGCGCCGCCGCCGTGTCCTCCCACGCGGCATCGCGCGGCGGGCACGACGCGGGCGCCACGGCAGCCTACCTCACGCTCGAGAACCGGGGCGACCGGGCCGACCGGCTCGTCTCGGTCGCCTCGCCCGTCGCCGGGCGGGCCGAGCTGCACGAGAGCCGCGTGGAGAACGGCATCATGCGCATGCGCCCGGTCGAGGGGATCGCCGTGCCGGCCGGCGGCTCGGTGCGGCTCGAGCCGGGCGGCCTGCACGTGATGCTCATGGGGCTCCACGAGCCGATCGCCGAGGGTCGCCGCGTCCCGCTCACGCTCACCTTCGAGTCGGGCGCCACCCTGGCGGTCGACGCCGAGGTCCGGTCGCGATGAAGGCGCCGGCCGCCCTCGTCCTCCTCGCCCTCCTCGCGGCCGCCTGCCAGCAGGACGGGCGCCGGGTGGAGCCGCTGCCGGTGCCGGCGCCCGAGACCGAGGCCGACACCGGGCGGCGGGGCGTGGCGCTGGAGCGCCCGATCGAGGACTTCACCCTCACGGACGATCGGGGCGAAACCTTCCGTCTGAGCGACCTCGAGGGGCGGACCGTGCTGCTCGCCTTCGGCTATACCCACTGCCCCGACGCCTGCCCGATGACGCTGTCCGCGTTCCGTGCCGTCAAGGAGCGGCTCGGCGAGCACGCGCGCAGGAGCGCCTTCGTCTTCGTGAGCCTCGACGGCGCCCGCGACACGCCGCAGGTGCTGCACCGGTACGTGAAGCATTTCGATCCGGAGTTCATCGGCCTGACCGGCCCGAAGGCGGCGCTCGACGCCATCGCCCCTGCCTTCGGCCTCTACTACGAGATCCGCCGGCCGCCCGACGGCTCCGAGAACTACACGGTGGACCACACGGTGTCGACGTACCTCATCGACCAGCAGGGCCGCCTGCGCTACGTCTACCCGTTCCAGACGCCGCCCGAGGAGATCGCCGGCGACACGCTGGCGCTCCTCGGCCAGGGCAGCGCGGGAAGTTGAGCGACCTTCGCCTCCTCGCGCTGGCCGGCCTGGCCGTGGCGGCTGGCGGCGCCGCGCTCCTCGTCGCGGTCTGGCGTCCCCTCGCACACCTGCCGGTGCGCCGCGCGTTCGCGCGCGCCGTCGCCCGCGTGGGGGGCGCCGGCCTCGCCGTCGGTCTCCTGGCCGCCTGGCCGGCGCTCGACTGGCCCGGGGCGTCCATCGCCCTGCACGCCGCCGCCGCGCTCGTCTGGGTCGGGGCGCTCGCGTGGCTGGCGTGGCTCCTCGGCCGCCTCGAGGGGGAGGACCGGGCGGCCGCGGCCGTGCGCCGGCGCGCCGCGGCGCTCGGCGCGGGCTCGCGGGCGCTCCTCGCGGCGGCGGGCG
>DASVDK010000278.1:0-23891 GCA_036381125.1 Thermodesulfobacteriota bacterium
GGATGCCCTTCTGGCACGGCGACCGCCCCGGCCGGCCGCGCGCCTTCGGCGAGGCGATCGGCGCGCTGGCCCGGGAGCTGGCCGGCGCGCCGCCGGCCGAGGCGACGCGGCGCCTCCGCGAGCGGCACGGCCTCGATTCCAGGGCCGCCGCCAACCTGCTCGCCTACCTGCGCGAGCAGCGCGAGGCCACCGGCGAGGTGCCGAGCGACCGGACGATCGTCGTCGAGCGGTTCGTCGACGAGATGGGCGACTGGCGCGTCTGCATCCTCTCCCCCTTCGGCGCCCGCGTCCACGCCCCCTGGGCCATGGCCGTCGGCGCGAGGCTCGGCGCCGGGCCGGAGCGCGACGTCGAGTCGATCTGGTCGGACGACGGCATCGTCTTCCGCGTCCCCGAGGCGCCCGAGCCGCCCTCCGCGGAGCTGTTCCTGCCCGGCTCGTCCGAGGTCGAGGACCTCGTCGTGCGCGCGCTCGGCGGCACGGCCCTCTTCGCGGCGCGCTTCCGGGAGGCGGCCGCGCGCGCCCTGCTCTTGCCGCGGCGGGCGCCGGGGCGTCGCTCGCCGCTCTGGATGCAGCGCAAGCGGGCGGCCGACCTCATGGCGGCCGCATCGCGGCACCCCGACTTCCCGATCGTTCTCGAGACCTACCGGGAGTGCCTGCGGGACGCCTTCGACCTGCCCGGCCTGGTCGACATCCTGAAGGGCATCGAGACGCGCCGCATCCGGGTCGTGACGGTCGACTCGCGCGTCCCCTCCCCGTTCGCCGCCTCGCTGCAGTTCGCGTTCATGGCGAGCTTCCTCTACGACGGCGACGCGCCGCTGGCCGAGCGGCGGGCGCAGGCGCTTCGCGTCGACCAGAGCCGCCTCAGGGAGCTGCTCGGCGAGGCGGAGCTGCGCGAGCTGCTCGACGCCGACGCCGTCGCCGCGCACGAGCGAAGCCTGCAGCGCCTCGACGGCGCCTACCCGGTGCGGCACGCCGACGGCGTGCACGACCTGCTCCTCGCGCTGGGCGACCTCACCGCCGAGGAGGTGGCCGCGCGGGCCTCGGCGGGCGCGCCGGTGGCCGAGTGGCTCGCCGCCCTCGAGAGCGCCCGCCGCGTGGCGCTCGTGCGGATCGGCGCGGCGCGCCGCTACGTGGCGGTCGAGGACGTCGGCCGCTACCGCGACGCCGTCGGCGTGGTGCCGCCGAGAGGGCTTCCCGAGGCGCTCCTTACGCCGGTGGCCGACCCGCTCGGCGACCTCTTGGCGCGCTACGCACGGACGCACGGGCCCTTCACCGCCGACGCCGTCGCGTCCCGGCTCGGGCTCGGCACGGCCGCGGTGCGCGAGACGCTGGCGCGGCTCGAGCGGGAGGGGCGCGTCGTCGAGGGGGAGTTCCTGCCGCACGGCGCCGGCCGCGAGTGGGTCGACGTCGAGGTGCTGCGCGCGCTCCGCCGCAAGTCGCTCGCGCGGCTCAGGCGCGAGGTCGAGCCGGTCGAGCCGGAGGCCCTCGGCCGCTTCCTCCCCGACTGGCAGGGCCTCCTCGAGCCGCGCGAGGGCCCCGACGCCCTCCTCGCGGCGATCGAGCGGCTCGAGGGCGCGCCGATCCCCGCCTCGGTGCTCGAGACGGAGGTGCTGCCGGCGCGCGTGGCCGACTACCGGCCCGGCGACCTCGACCTCCTCTGCGCGTCGGGGGAGGTGGTCTGGGCCGGTGTCGAGCCGCTCGGCCCGCGCGACGGCCGCGTCGCGCTCTACCTCGCCGAGCACGAGCCGCTTCTCGCCCGCCCGCCCGCGCCGGTCGGCGGCGACCTCCACGCGCGCATCCGCGAGCGCCTCGAGCGGCGCGGCGCGCTCTTCTTCGCCGACCTCGCCCGCGAGGTGGGCGGCTTCCCGGCGCAGGTGCTCGAGGCGCTCTGGGACCTGGTCTGGTCGGGGGAGGTGACCAACGACACCCTGGTGCCGCTTCGCAGCTACCTCCGCGGTCGGCCGGCCCGCGGCCGCGGCCCTTCGCGCGCGGCCGCCCGCCTGCGCCGCGCCGGCCCGCCCGGCAGCGAGGGGCGGTGGTCGCTCCGCGCGGCCAGGTGGGGCCAGGCGCCGGCCGAGACCGACCGCCGCCACGCGCTCGCCCGCGCGCTCCTCGAGCGATACGGCGTCGTCACGCGGGAGGCGGTGGCGGCGGAGGGGATCGCAGGCGGCTTCTCGGCGGTCTACGAGGTCCTCAAGGCGATGGAGGAGGCCGGCCGCGTGCGGCGCGGCTACTTCGTGGCGGGCTGCGGCGCGGCGCAGTTCGCCCTGCCGGGCGCCGACGACCGCCTCCGCGCGCGGAGGCGGCCGGGCGAGACGCCCGAGACCGTGGTCCTCGCCGCCACCGATCCGGCCAACCCGTACGGAGCGGCGCTGCCGTGGCCCGAGACGCCGGGCGGCCGCCCCCAGCGCGCGGCCGGCGCCGTCGTCGTCCTGGTGGACGGCGCGCTGGTCGGCTACCTCGGTCGCACGGAGCAGAACCTCGTCACCGTCCTGCCGCCGGGCGAGCCCGAGCGGACCGCCGCCGCGCGGGGGCTCGCCGCGGCCCTGGCCGACCTCGTCGAGCGAGGCCGGCGCCGCGCCCTCCTCATCGCGCGGATCGACGGCGTCGAGGCGGCCCTGCACCCCTACGGCGCCTGGCTCGCCGAGGCCGGCTTCGTCAGCGGCGCCCACGGCTACGTGCGCCGCCGTGCGGCCGCGGCCGACCTGTCGGTGGAGCCGGTCTGACTCCCGGCGCTCCGCGCTTCGCTACACTTTCCCCGTGCCCGAAGGGGACACGATCTTCAGGACCGCCGAGGTCCTCCGCGCCGCCCTCGCCGGCAAGACCGTCGCGGCCGTGCGCTCCCCGCTGCCGCACCTCGCCGGCGCCGGCCTTGCCGGCCGCCGCGTGACCGCCGTCGAGCCGCGCGGCAAGCACCTGCTCGTCCGCTTCGACGACGGTCGCGTCCTCCACAGCCACATGCGCATGACCGGCTCGTGGCACGTCTACCGGCCGGGCGAGCCGTGGCGCAAGCCGGCCGCACGCGCTCGCGTCGTGCTCGAGACGGCCGGCGGCGCGGACGCCGAGCCGCTCGTCGCCGTCTGCTTCGACGCCCCCGTGGTGGAGCTGCTCTCGGCGGCCGGCGCCCGGCGGCACCGGGCGCTCGCGAGCCTCGGGGAGGACCTCCTCGCCGACGACTTCGACCCCGAGGCCGCGCGGCGGGCGCTCCGGCACCTGGGCGAGCTGCCGGTCGGCGAAGCCGTCATGGTGCAGCAGGCGATTGCCGGCGTGGGGAACATCTACAAGTCCGAGACGCTCTTCCTCTGCCGCGTCGACCCCTTCGCGCCGGTCGGCAGCCTTTCCGACGAGGACCTCGACCGGATCATCGCGAAGGCGCGGTCGCTCCTCGTGGCCAACCGCCGCGGATACCCCCGCCGGACCGTGCCGCGCGGCAGGGGGCCCGGGCGCCTCTGGGTCTACGGGCGCAGCGGCGAGCCGTGCGCGATCTGCGGCACGGCCATCCGGATGCGCCGGCAGGGCGCCGCCGGCCGATCGACCTACTGGTGCCCTGCCTGCCAGCCGCCGGCGGTGCCAACCGGGGAGCGCCGCGCTACAACCTGAGCCGTGACGGACGGACGCAGGAAGGCCGTCGTGCTCCTGTCCGGCGGCCTCGACTCGACCACGACCCTCGCCATCGCCAGGGCCCGCGGCTTCGCGCCGTACGCCCTCACGTTTCGCTACGGCCAGCGGCACGCCGTCGAGATCGAGGCCGCGCGCCGCGTGGCCGAGCGGCTCGGTGCGGTCGAGCACGTCGTGATCGACATCGACCTGCGCCGCTTCGGCGGCTCGGCGCTGACCGCCGACATCGACATCCCCAGGGACCGCTCGCCGGAGGACATGGCCCACGGCATCCCGGTCACCTACGTGCCGGCGCGCAACACGATCTTCCTCTCGTTCGCCCTCGCCTGGGCGGAGGTGCTCGGCGCGGAGGACGTCTTCATCGGCGTGAATGCTCTCGATTACAGCGGGTATCCCGACTGCCGCCCCGAGTACGTCGAAGCGTTCCAGCGCATGGCGAACCTCGCCACGAAGGCGGGCGCCGAGGGGCGGCAGCGGCTCACGATCCACGCGCCGCTGATCCGCATGACCAAGGCCGAGATCGTGAAGACCGGCCTCGAGCTGGGCGTGGACTACGCACTCACGACCTCGTGCTACGACCCGGCCCCCGACGGCGCGCCGTGCGGCCGGTGCGACGCCTGCCGGCTGCGGCTCAAGGGCTTCGCCGAGGCCGGCGTGGCCGATCCCCTGCGCTACCGGAGCGGGTCGTGACGTACGCGGTCAAGGAGATCTTCTACACCCTCCAGGGCGAGGGGGCGCAGACCGGACGGCCCGCGGTCTTCTGCCGCTTCGCCGGCTGCAACCTCTGGTCGGGGCGCGAGGCGGATCGCTCGACCGCCGCCTGCACCTTCTGCGACACCGACTTCGTCGGCACCGACGGACCGGGCGGGGGGAAGTTCGCCACGCCCGAGGCGCTCGCCGCGGCCGTGGCGGCCGCCTGGCCGGGCGGCGCCGATGCCGCGAGGGGTGCCGCGCGGCACGCCGCCGGCGCTCGCCCGCGCCCCTTCGTCGTCTTGACCGGCGGCGAGCCGCTCCTCCAGCTCGACGCGCCGCTCGTCGACGCCCTTCACGCCGCCGGCTTCGAGGTGGCCGTGGAGACCAACGGCACGCAGCCCGCCCCGCCCGGGCTCGACTGGATCTGCGTGAGCCCCAAGTCGACCGCCGAGCTGGTCCTCGCGGCCGGCGACGAGCTGAAGCTCGTCTTCCCGCAGCGCGACGCGCCGCCCGAGCGCTTCGAGCGGCTCGCCTTCCGGCACTTCTTCCTGCAGCCCATGGACGGCCCGGACCGCGACCGGAACACCGCCGCCGCCGTGCGCTACTGCCTCGAGCACCCGCAGTGGCGCCTCTCGCTCCAGACCCACAAGCTGCTCGGGATCCCCTGATGGAGATCTTCCGCGAGTTCACCTTCGAGGCGGCCCATCGGCTGCCGAACGTCCCCGAGGGCCACAAGTGCGCCCGCCTGCACGGCCACTCCTTCCGGCTCACGGTGTACGTGCGCGGCGAGGTCGGCGCGCGGTCGGGCTGGGTCATGGACTTCGCCGACCTCAAGGCGGCCGTCGCGCCGGTGCTCGACCGCCTCGACCACAGCTACCTCAACGAGATCGAGGGGCTCGAGAACCCCACGAGCGAGGTGCTCGTTCGCTGGATCTGGGTTCGCCTGGCCCCCTCCCTGCCGGGCCTCTCCCGCCTCACCCTCCACGAGACCTGCACGTCGGGGTGTACCTACGCCGGAGAGGTGTAGGATCGGCGGCCGGTTGTATCCACCCGCTGTACTCAATCGATAGGCCATATTCCATTACGGCAATCGTCAGAGCCGATACTTTTCGCTTGCCTGCTCATCGAGCCCTCCTGTAGCGTGTAAGGGATCGCCGATACCGGGCATCCGCACTCGGGGAGGCACTGACCCTGTTCCTCTCGGCGGCCGACGCGTCCGCCTTCGTCCTGGACCGACGGGACAGACCCGGTCCGGTCGTCAACAACACCATGGGCACGCAGTTCTGGTGCCCGATCGACTCGTCCTACCGGCACTACCAGTCCTACACCTCGTCCCGCTACTACCCCGACTATACGGTCGACCTCTTCCTCTTCCTGAGCGCCAGCGAGGGTCTCCCTGAGGAGTACTCGGTCAAGATGGACGTACGGGTTACCTCCACGGGGTTGGCCATCGGCCCGTGCACCGGGCCGAGCTGCTCGGGCAGCGGGGAGATCGTCGGTCGGTTCGCCGAGATCACGCGGACGCGGACTGAGGTCGTGAGCTTCCCCTTCGAGGCGGTCACCTACGAGGAGTACGTCACGCGGGCTCAGGCTGCGGGCGCCCCGGTCCGGGCCAACTCGTCCGCCTCGTACGGGCACGTCCAGGTGGACCTGGGGGCGGCCGGCGGCTCGAGCACCGTGACGAACATGATGAGCCGCTACGCGTGCGGCATCGCGGGCGACTGCGGCATGCGCTCGGGGTGTTCGGGCACCCACACGCCGGTGAACCTGTACGAGGCCGAGAAGGAGGTCCTGAGCCTGACGGTCCTGTCAACGGGCACCCAAATCTCCCCGCTCGTGGGCATCGAAAACTCCCCACCTCCTCGGGTCAGGTGGTGTTACGTGGTCGCCTCGGCCGGTCGGATCAGACCAGCCTTGAGCTTCTCCTTTAGTCGATACGAGTTGCCGCGGATGCTGATGGTGGTCGCGTGGTGGAGGACCCGGTCGAGGATCGCCGCGGCGATGACGCGATCCCCGAAGACCTCCGCCCAGTTGCCGAAACTCTGGTTGCTGGTCAGGATCATCGGCCCCCGCTCGTAGCGGCGGGTGATGAGCTGGAAGACGAGGTTCGCCCCCACCCGGTCGATCGGCAGGTAGCCGATCTCGTCGATGATCAAGAGGCGAGGGACGGTGTAGACCTTGAGCTTCTCCTCGAGGCGCCCTTCGCTGAGCGCGCGCGTCAGGGTCGCGATGAGCGTGGCGGCCGTGGTGAAGAGGACGCGGTAGCCCCGCTCGATCGCCTTCAGCCCCAAGCCGACGGCCAGATGCGTCTTGCCCACGCCCGGGGGCCCGAGCACGACGAGGTTGTCGCCGTGCTCGACGAAGTGGCAGCTGGCCAGCTGCTCGATCTGTTTCTTGTCGATCGAGGGTTGGTAGGTGAAGTCGAAGGCGTCGAGCCCTTTGACGAAGGGGAAGCGCGCCAGGTGTGTCCGCATAGTGACGTGCTTGGCGGTTTTGGAGGTCACCTCCTCGGTGAGCAGCCGGTCGAGGAAGTCGGCGTAGGGGAGCTCCTGGTCGGCGGCCTCCTGGAGCAGTGCCTCGAGCCGCTCGCGGCTCTTGATGAGGTGCAACCGCTGGAGCTGGCCCTGA
The DNA here is from genome assembly GCA_036381125.1 of Thermodesulfobacteriota bacterium. Lineage (GTDB taxonomy): Bacteria > DASVDK01 > DASVDK01 > DASVDK01 > DASVDK01 > DASVDK01. The sequence goes on from DASVDK010000278.1 coordinate 6,940, forward strand.
AGACGTTCGAGCTGGGCGGGCGTCATCGGGTAGCCTCCTCGGCGACGACCGCGTCGTAGACGGCCAGATCCCGCACCTCGACGTCGGGCATGGGGGCCCCCAGGGCGGCCGGCGGGGGCGTGGAGTGCCGCTGGCGCGCGGTGCGGGCGACGGCGCCGGGGCTGTGCTCGGGGAGGATGCGCATCGGGTACTTGCCCGGCAGCTCGGGATGCATGGCGACGACCTGGCCGCGGTGGGTAATCTCGAGCTGGCCGTTGCGCCGGCGGACCTCGACCGGCTGACCGATGAGGGTGAAGGGGACCGAGTACCGGTTGGTGCCCAGTGAGACCAGGTAGTCGTCGGCGACGATACGGGCATGCGCGGCCTCGAGGCGGAAGCTGGGCTGACCGGCGGTGGGGTGCAGGTAGGGCTGCTCGCGCTGGAAGCGGTCGAGGGGGCGCTCGTGGGTGGTGCCGTGGACGCGGAGGTCGGCGATCTCGGCGAGCCACTGGGCCTGCTGCTCGCGCAGGTCGACCCAGTCGACGAAGGTGCGGCCGGGCAAGAAATTGCGCTTCCCGTACGTGACGCCGCTCTCGACCTTCCCCTTGGTCTGGGCGCGATAGGGGCGGCACAGGCGGGCCTCGAAGCCCCAGTAGGCGGCGAAGGCCTGGAAGGTGGCGTTCCAGATGACGCGCCCCTCAGGCCCCGGCTGGCAGACGGTGCGGGGGCGATCGTAGAGGTGCTCGCGGGTGTGGCCGCCGAAGTGCTCGAAGGCGTGCTCGTGGGCCTCGAGGAACGAGCCGAGGCGCTCATCGGGCCCCGGCTCGTAGAAGGCCCGGCGGCTGAAGCCCAGTGTCAGCACGAAGACGTGGACGACGATCCGTTGGTGGCGGAACGGGACCCGGGCCTGCCCCCAGTCGACCTGACTCTGCAGCCCCGGCGGCGTCTCGAAGCGCACCGTGGCGCGCTCGGCGACCGTCTCGACGGCGCGCAGCGGCTGGACGAAGCGCTTCACGGTGTCGTAGCTGCCCCGATACCGGTGCTGCTGGCGGAGCTCCTGGAAGAGAATCTGGGCCGAGTAGCGCACCTGCGGGGCCCGTATCCGCAGCCAGTCGGCATGCTCGGCCAGGAGCGTGTCCTCGCGCGGGGGCCGGTGGTACGGCTGCCACTGGGCCTGGTGCAAGGCCCGGCGCACGGTCTTGCGATCCAGGTCGAGCCGGCGCGCGATCTCGGTGATTGATCGGTGCTCGGTGTGATGCAGGCGGTGGATCTCCACCCAGCAGGCCTCCCGGATCATGCTCTCCTCCCCGAGCCCCTTCGGCTCGGGGACCATCATGCCGGTCTCGACGGTCGGGTCACTCGCCATCGCGCAGTCTCCTCAGGTGAGGCGCGGCTGGGGAGTTTTCGCTGCCCCCACCCGAGGAGATTTGCATGCCCAGTAACAGGTCCTGCGCGTGCCGGTCGAGATCTGCAGCAACCGCCTGGACGACGACGGCAACGGAGCCATCGACGAGGCCTGCGCCGATCAGGGAGACGAGCCGGTGCCCGGTCGATCCGGCGCGGGCCCGGGCGGTCCCGGCGGGCCACCGCCCGGGCCGCCGGATCCGCCCTGCGGGAACAGGAACAGCGAGGAGGTGAACTCCCGCTGCGCGCTGGCCAGCGGCGCCCTCACCGACACGCTCGACCTCCTGAGCCTGCCCGGCGGGCCGCTGCCGCTTCATTTCACCGCCAGCTACTCGTCCGTTGCGCCCACGGTCATCGGCAACCCCGTCGCCGCACCGGGCCCCCTCGGCCGCGGCTGGACGCACAGCTACCTCGCGCGCGTCCTGGCCGTTTCCGGGGCCCTCACCCGTTCGGTGGTCACGTCGTCGGGGACCTACCGCACCTACCGGCAGCACGGCACCAACTCGACCTTCGTCGCCACCGGCCGGGGCGGGCTGCGCGATCGCCTCGTCCGGCAGCCGAGCGGCACGCTCCAGCGTCAGTTCCTCGACGGTACCCGCTGGGATTTCGCCCCGGGCACCGGCTACCTCACCCAGGTCCGCGACCGCAATGGCCACACCCTCACGCTGACCCACGACAGCAGCGGCCGGCTCACCCGGGTCGACGATCCCTCCGGCCGCTGGATCACCTTCACCTACGACCCGACGACCGGCTACCTCGTCCAGGCCGACGACTCGGCCGGCCGCACCGTCTCGTTCAGCTACACGGGGGACTTCCTCACCGGGATTGTCGATGCGGCCGGGGGGAGCTGGAGCTTCACGTACGACGCCGCCGGCCGGATGCTGACCAAGACCGACCCGCGGGGCCAGACCGTCACGTACGCGTACGATGCCCAGGGGCGCCTCGCCTCGGTCACCGACGCGGCCTCGATCACCCGGCAGTTCGTCTACAACACCAGCACGTCGACCACGCAGGTGCTCGAGCCGGGCGGGGCGTCCTGGACGCAGCGCTGGCACTCGCGACTCGATCGGCCACTCCAGGTCACCGACGCGACCGGCCGCGTGACCACGTACACCTACGACGGCGTCGGCAACCTCCTGACGATGACCCGCGCCGGCCAGACCTGGCGCTATACCTACGACGACCAGGGGCGCGTGCTGACCGAAACCGATCCCCTGTCGCAGACGACCACGTACACCTACGACCCGGTCTCGAACCAGGTCGCAACGCGGCTCGCGCCCGACGGCGGCCTCACGGAGTACACCTACGACGCGGCGGGGAACCTGGCCACGGTGACCGACCCCACCGGCCGCACCACGAGCTACGGATACGACAGCCTCGGCCGGCTCACCACCATCACCGACCCGGCCGGCCAGACGACCACGCTCACCTACGACGCGCAACACCAGCTCACCTCGACGACCGACCCCAGCGGCGTGACACTCACCTTCACCTACGATGCGGTCGGCCGTCTCGCGACGGTCACCGAGGCGGGCGGCGCGACGACCAGTTACGCCTACGACGACGCCGGGCGCGTGCTGACCGAGACGAGCCCGCTCGGCGACGTGACGAGCTACGCCTACGACGCGCACGGGCGGCTCGAGGCCACCACCACGCCGCGCGGTCACGTGATCGAGCGCCGATACGACGCCGCCGGCCGCCTCACCGAGCGGCTCGGTCCGGGCGGACTGGCGGAGACCTACACCTACGACGCGAACGGGCGGCTCGCGACCGTGGCCGGCGGCGGGGTGACCTACACCTTCGCCTACGACCTGGCGGGGCGCGTGACCAGCGTGACCGACTCGCGCGGCTACGTCGTCAGCTACACGTACGACGCGGCCGGGCGGCGGCAGACGTTGACCTACCCCGGCGGCCAGGTCCTGACCTACGGCTACGACCCGGCCGGCAGGCTCACCTCGCTCGCCGACGGCCCGCGCGTCCTCACGATCGGCTACGACGCCCGGGGCCGGCGGGCGAGCCTCACCTATCCGAACGGGGTACAGACGACGTACAGGTACGACTTCGCGAGCCGACTCACCGGCATCACCCACGCCACGAGCGGGGGCGTCACGCTCCAGAGCTTCACCTACGGGCTCAACGCGGCCGACTCCCGCACGAGCCTGACCACCCTGGCCCAGGATCTCGCATTTGCCTATGACCTGGCCAACCGGCTCACCGCGGTCACCGCCACGCCGGCGAGCCCGCTGCCGTCGGAGGCCTTCACCTACGACGGCGTCGGCAACCGGCTGACCGGCCCCGACCCGGGCGACGCCTACACCTACAATGCCGGCCACCAGCTCCAGACCGGCCCGGGGGCGACCTACACGTACGACGCCAGCGGCAACCGGGTGACGAAGACGGATGCCACCGGTACGACGACGTACACGTGGGACGCCTTCGAGCGGCTGGTGGAGGCCGTCGTGACCACCGGCAGCGGCACGACCACGGTGAGCTTCGCCTACGATGCCCTCGGGCGGCGGATTGCGAAGACGGTGGTCGTGACTCCGACCAGTGGCCCCGTCGTGACGACCACAACCACCTACGTCTACGACGGTGAGGACATCATCTGGGAGGAGACGACGACCGACGCCGGCGGGGCGCCGGTGACAACGACGATCCGTTACGTCCACGGCCCGGGCATCGACGAGCCGCTGCTGGTCGAGACCGGGGGCCAGGTGCTGGCCGTGCACGCCGACGGCCTCGGCAGCGTGACCGGGTTGTCGGACGCCTCACAGACGCTGGTGGAGGAGCGGCACTATACGGCCTTCGGCCAGATGCAGCGGACCGGGAGCTGGCCGGGCCTCGCGTATGCGTACACGGGGCGGGAGCCGGAGCCTGAACTCGGGCTCCATGGCTACTGGGCCGGGTATCATGACCCCGAGCGGTGCGGTTCGTCGGTCGAGACCCGGTCGGCTTGACCCTCCACGAACCGGCCCGGACAGGGGCGCCGTCCGCCCTGGCCCTGCACGGCACGGGGCGAGCCGCGGAAGTCCTCACCCGCGTGTCACACGGCGCCGCGCCGCCTCGTCACGTCTCCGGAGAGGGTCCCCGACGGGCGAAGGAGGAGCAGGTGAACCGGCAGCGAGCGACGGATGGCGTGATGGCGGAGGCGGCCGGGCAGGAGGCGGCGGCGAGCTTCGACCCGTTGCGTCCTCGGTTGACCCGCATCGCGTACCGGATGCTGGGATCGGTGGCGGACGCGGAGGACGTGGTCCAGGAGGCGTTCCTCCGCTGGCTCGATGCCGACAGGGATGCGGTGCGCGAGCCGGAAGCGTTCCTGCGCCGCGTGGTGACGCGGCTCTGCCTCGACCACCTGAAGTCCGCGCGGCACCGGCGCGAGACCTATGTCGGGCCCTGGCTGCCGGAGCCGGTCGTCGAGGCGGCGGAGGGTGAGATCGACGACGTCACGCTGCCGCTCCTGATGGCGCTCGAGCGCCTGTCGCCGCTGGAGCGCGCCGCGTTCCTCCTGCACGACGTCTTCGGCGTGAGCTACGACGAGATCGCCGCGACGATCGATCGAGATCCGGCGGCGTGCCGGCAGCTTGCCAGCCGTGCCAGGACCCATGTCCGCGCCGCGCGTCCCCGCTTCCAGGTGCCCAGGGAGCGCGGCCTCGAGATCGCCGCGGCGTTCTTCGCGGCGTCACGCAAGGGGGACATGGATCGGTTGCGATCGCTCCTGGCAGCGGATGTCGTCGTGTATGCCGACGGCGGCGGCAAGACGTCGGCCGCAACGCGGCCGATCGTCGGAATCGACGGCGTCATGCAGCTCTTCGCGTCGCTCGCGCCCGTCTTCGCCGAGAGGATGTCGCGGCTCGTGCGCTACGGCTTCGTCAACGGCTTGCCGGGATTCGTCACGATCGAGCAGGACGAGACGCTTCAGACCACCGCGCTCGACATCGAGGACGGCAGGATCGTCGCCATGTACGTCGTGCGCAACCCGGACAAGCTCCGGCATCTCGGCGGCCATGCGATTCACTGATCGGAAGACCGTGTCGAACGCCCGCGTCGCCGTCGTCTACCACAGCGGCTACGGCCACACCGGACGGCTGGCCGAGGCCGTGAGAGCCGGCGTGGAGCAGGTCGAGGGCGTAGAGGGCCTGCTGCTCACGGTCGAGGAAGCGCAGAGGCGCTGGGACGATCTCGCGGCCGCCGACGCGATCGTCTTCGGCGCGCCGACGTACATGGCGAGCGTCTCGGCGCCGTTCAAGGCGTTCCAGGAGGCGACCTCCCACGCGGTCATGGCCAGGCGCTTCGCGTGGAAGGACAAGATCGCGGCCGGCTTCACGAACTCCGGCGCCCGTTCCGGCGACAAGCTGGCGACGCTGGTCCAGCTCGCGCTCTTCGCCGCTCAGCACGGGATGCACTGGGTCAACCTCGGGCTTCCGCCCGCGAACAACTCGACGGCGGGCTCGGAGGAGGATCTCAACCGGCTCGGCTTCTGGCTGGGGGCCGGCGCGCAGTCGAACGTCGACCAGGGTCCCGACCTGGCGCCTCCCGAGTCGGATCTCGCCACGGCGCGCTATCTCGGACGGCGCGTGGCCGAGGTGACGCTTCAGTTCGTCCGGGGTCGCGCCGCGGTCCAACTCGGTCCGGACCGGGTTCGCGGCCACCCGGCGGCCCGGCGAACCGTGACGTAGCGGCCCCCGGGCTCCCGCACCTGCGCCGTCAAGCGATTCCCCTACGGTCGTCGGCGGGTCGACTCGCGCCGCCCGGTTCGTCGACGCCGCACGCCTCGAAGGTGCACGCCTTCACCCTCGTGCGCCTCGCCGCGATCCACCGGTAGGCGCGCCGGCCGACCGCCGGCACGCCGGGCACGCGGAAGACGAACCACACCGGCCACAGGAGCGGAACCCGCCGCGCGATCTCGGTGAAGGCGTCGAACCCCCGGCGCACCGAGCCGTCCGGCACGAGCAGGTGCATCTCCCGGCGACATTCGGCAAGGTCGAGGTCCTTCCGGGACGCGGCCAGCGCCGGCCACCGCGCCTCGAGGCCGCCGAGCGCGAGGCGGTCGCCCCAGTCGAGGGCGCGCACGAGCGTGGCGGTTCGGATGCAGAAGGGGCAGCGGTCGTCGTAGAGGACCTCGGCCCTCGCCGCGCCCCTCCCGCGCAGCCGCGCCGCGAGCGCCGCCCACGGCACGAAGACCGAGTAGAGCGCGACGAACTGGAAGAAGGGCGCCCGCTGCACGAGGTAGATGCCGGTGTGGAAGGCGGTGCCGACGGGCACGTAGACCAGGGCCAGCGCGGGCATCACCAGCACGACCCAGAAGGTGGCCTCGAACAGCAGGGCGCCCACGGAGGCCAGAACCGCCACGACGTGCTGCTCGCCGAGCCACACGCCGAGGTCGCTCCCCCACCTGAGCCCGTCGCGAAGCATGTAGACCCGCAGGGTGTAGCCGTTCACCCAGGCGAGCCCGCCGCCGGCGAGCTTGGACCAGGCGGCCGAGAGGTAGATCAGCGCGAAGAGCCAGCGCACGGTGAGGAGCGGCCAGCGGGCGAAGGGGCTCTCGCCGGCGAGCGGATCGCCCTCGACGGCGCGGCGCTCGCGCCGGGCCCGGGCGAGCCGGCGCCGCAGGTCGTCGACGGACAGACGCGCGCCCGCGGGCGCGAGCGCGAGGAGACCGAGGGCGAGCACCATGAGCGCCTCGGGGTGGTGGATCTCGCCGAACGAGTACCGGTAGGCCTGGATCGCCACGTTGCCGAGCGTGAAGGCGGCCAGCGACGCGTTGGTGCGCCAGCCGACGAGCGCGAACGCGCCCGCGGCCACGGAGAGCCAGTAGACGGCGTGGAGGGCGTCGCCGCTCGGCCTGACCCGCCAGCCGAACGGCAGCGTCAGGAGCCGCAGCGCGGCGAGCGGCTCGTAGAGCGCGGCGGGGAGGCCGTCCAGCTCGGTGAAGAGGGCGTGGTGATCGAGCCGCAGCAGGAGCCAGAGCTGGAAGCCGACGGCGACGACGCGCACGACGGCGAGGTCGAGGAGCGCCGCCGGCCGGAACCAGTAGGCGCACCAGGCGCCCCACGCGCGGCTCACCGCGCGCCTTTCGGGAGATGCGCCTCCGCGACGACCGTCGGCCTGCCGGGCCGCACGCCGTCGCGCGTGACGACGAGCGGCCGGCTCTCGAGCCGGAGGCGCGCAAGGGGCGTCCCGTGGCGGGCCCGGTAGAGGTCGGCGTGGACGGCGAGCCCGTCGATGTTCCCGCGCCGCAGCCCCTCGACGACGCCGTAGTGGAACCGCCAGAAATTGAGGCCGAGGTCCTCGGGACGCACCGGCACCTCGCGGCCGTCCGGCAGCGTCCCGACCACGACCGGCCGGTCGACCACGGCACCCTCGTGGTGCGCGCGCGCGTACATCGGGTAGTCGAGGAACGGCCAGAGCCAGTTCGGGCCCCGCCCCGTCAGGGGCGCCAGGAGCGCGAACGAGGCAGCCGCCTGGAGGGCGAGGACGGCGCCGACGACGGTCGAGACGGCCGCGCGCGACATGCCTGGAGTCTAGGGCGCACCGCCGGCGGACGCGAGGCCGGACCGGGCGCCGGCGCGGCCCCGCAGGGCGGGCGTCAGGGCGCGATGACCGCGAGCCTGGGGCCGACCCTGACCTCGAGGACCTGCTCGGAGGCGAGCGCGGCGGTGGCGTCCTCGCCGTCGATCTGGAAGTCGGTCGCGCCGGCGGGCTCGACCTCGACGCGGCTCGTCTGCCACGAGGGGAGCTTCGGCCACCACGGCGCCCGGGCCGGCGCGAAGCGCAGTCGCGTCAGCATGAGCCGGATGAAGTCGGCCGCGGTGGGCACGACGGTGACCTCGAAGCGCCCGTCGCCCAGCTCGGCCATGGGGGCGAGGTACGAGCCGCCGCCGTAGTGGCGGATGTTGCTGATGATGAGGGTCTTGGCGCGCGGCGGCAGCCCGACCGGCTCGAGCGAGCCGTCCTCCCGCGCAACCCTGAGCCGCACGCCGTCGGGGAGCCGCTCGCCGAGGTATCGCAGGCCGAGGAGCGTCAGCGCGGCCTTGTTCGCGAGGGTCGACCGGAGGAGCCGTCCCGAGAGCCGGTGCCGCAGCCTGGCGAACGTACACGCCACGCGCGCGTCGAGACCGAACGAGAGGTACGAGGCGAAGAGGATGCGGCGGTTGACCTCGAGGAGGTCCACCTCGACGCGCCGTCCCCAGAGCAGCGCCTCGCAGGCCTGATCGACGGCCGCTCGCCTGCGGGGCCCGAAGGGCCGGTAGAGCCCGAGCGTGCGGCTGAAGTCGTTGCCGGTGCCGAGCGGGATCACGCCGAGGGCGGCGCGCCCGCCGCCGGCGACCAGGCCGCGGATCACGTCGAGCACGGTGCCGTCCCCGCCGACGGCCACGACCACCGGGGCGCGGCGGCTCGCCTCGGCGGCCTGCTGGACCACCTCGCCGGGCCGGGTGAACTCGATCTGGAAGTCGAGGCCGAGCACCGCCCCTCGACGCTCGAGCGCCTCGAGCACGTGCCCCGCGACGGCGCGGCCGAGCCGGCCGCCCGCGCGCGGGTTGACGAGGAAGAGCAGCCGTCCGACCTCGCGGCCGGCCGGCATGTCAGTGGATCCGGAGGATCTGATAGAAGGTGTTGCGCTGCGCGGGGCGGAACCCCTCGGCCCGCACGACGTCGAGCAGCTCCTCGATGGGCATCAGGTAGAAGGTCCCGGCGGCGCTGACGACGTTCTCCTCCATCATCGTCCCGCCCATGTCGTTCACGCCGAAATGGAGCGAGCGGCCGGCCGTGGCCTTGCCCTGCGTCACGTACGAGGCCTGGAGGTTCGCCACGTTGTCGAGGAAGAGCCGCGCGATGGCGACGGTCCGCAGGTAATGGTCCGCGGGCAGCCGGCGCAGCTTGCTGCCGCGCGCCTTCATGAGCGGCGTCCCCTCGCCCTGGAAGTTCCAGGCGATGAAGGCGGTGAACCCGCCGGTCTCGTCCTGGAGGGCGCGCACCTTGCCGAGGTGCGCCATGACCTCCTCGGGGGTCTCGACCGTGCCGTACATCATCGTGGCGGTCGAGCGCAGGCCGATCCGGTGCGCCTGCCGGTGCACCTCGAGCCACGGCTCGCTCTTGAGCTTGAGCCGGCTGATCGAGTCGCGCACCCGGTCGACCAGGATCTCCCCGCCCCCGCCCGGGATCGAGTCGAGGCCGGCCGCCTTGAGGCGGACCAGCGTCTCGTGGAGGGAGAGCTTCGAGGCCTTCGCGATCCAGTCGATCTCCGGCGGGCTGAAGGCGTGCAGGTGGATGTCGAAGCGCGCCTTGATGGCCCTGAGCATCTCCTCGTAGAACTCGATGGTCAGGTCCGGGTGGATGCCGCCCTGCATGAGCACCTCGGTCCCGCCGACCGCCTTGAGCTCGGCGATCTTCTGGAAGAGCTGCTCGTGCGTGAGGACGTACCCCTCGGCGTGCCCCTTCGGCCTGTAGAAGCTGCAGAAGGAGCAGTAGGCGTTGCAGACGTTCGTGTAGTTGACGTTGCGGTCGATGACGTAGGTGACGAGCCCCTCGGGATGGAGGCGGGCCCGCACGGCGTCGGCCGCCCGGCCGAGCGCCTCGAGGTCGGCCTCGTGCCAGAGGCGCACGGCGTCGGCCTCGGAGAGGCGCTCGCCGGCGAGCGTCCGCTCGAGGATGCTGGCGACCGGTGCAGGCGTCGTCTCGACGGTCACGGCCCGGCCCTTTCGTTCGTTAGAGGACGAGGTCGAGCAGCGTCGTCGCGAAGAAGGTCACGCTGATCGTCCCGTTCACGTTGAAGAAGGCGATGTCGAGCTTCGACAGGTCGTTCGGCGCGAGCAGGCTGTGCTCGTAGGCCAGGAGCGCCGCGACGGCCGCGACCCCGGCGAGGTACCAGGCGCCCAGCGGGAAGACGACCGGGAGGCTCGCCAGGAGGAGGACCATCGCCGCGTGGAAGGCGCGGGCGATGCGGAGCGCGCCCGGCACGCCGAAACGCACCGGGATGGACCTGAGCCCCGCGCGGCGGTCGAAGTCGAGGTCCTGCAGGGCGTACAGCGTGTCGAAGCCGGCGAGCCAGCAGACGACCGCCAGGCAGAGCGGCGCCACGGCCCAGTCGGCCGTGCCGCGCACGGCGATCCAGGCGCCGAGCGGCGCGCCCGAGAGGCAGACGCCGAGGACCACGTGCGAGAGGCTCGTGAAGCGCTTGGTATAGGCGTAGAGTGTGAAGCAGCCGAGCGCCACCGGCGCGAGCGCGAGGCAGAGGGGGCCGAGCCGCGCCGCGGCAACGAGCATGAGGAGCGTCGCCACGGCCACGAGCGCCGCGACCTGGCCGCGCGTGACGAGCCCCGCCGGCAGGGCGCGCGACGCGGTGCGAGGGTTGTCGGCGTCGATCCGGTGGTCGATGAGCCGGTTGAGCCCCATGGCCGCCGTCCGGGCGCCGACCATGGCCGCGAGGATCCAGCCGAGGGTGCCCGCGTCCGGCAGCGCCGCCAGCCCGCCCGGCGCCTCGGGGTAGTTGACCGCGAGGAGCGCACCCACGCCTGCGAAGGGCAGGGCGAAGACCGTGTGGGAGAACTTGATCATCTCCAGCAGCACGGCCGTGCGGCGGGCCAGCGCCCGGCCGAGGCCGGGCACGCGAGCGCGGGCGTCGGTCACCACGGCCGCGCATGCTAGCAATTCTGCTGAGGAATTACCAGGCGCTAGGCGCCGCGCGAGGATCGACCGCGCGTCTCGCCGCGCGACCGGGCGACGATCGGCGGATAGCCGTCGCACGCGGACGAACGATCCGCCGCGAAGCCGTCGACCGGCGGGTTCGCAGCGGGCCGCGTGTGCCCGTCGGTCCAGGCCTCCTCCTCCCGGCGGTCGCCGGCTCGCCGCTCGGACCCGTGCCAGCACGCGTCCTGTTGCCGGCGCTCGTGGACGCGACGCTCGTGACCGCGGGCGACCAGGCGCTCGATCACGTCGAGGAGCTCGTCCACGTCGAACGGCTTCTCCAGGAACGCGCTGCCGCCGGCGGCCATCGCCTCGCGCCGCCGCGCGTTCGTGGCCGCCGTGAGGAACAGGACCGGGATCCGCGGATCCCGCCGGCGCAGGCGGCGGCACGCCTCGATCCCGTCCACCCCGGGCAGGTTCACGTCAAGAATCACCAGATCGGGCCTGGCGGACATGTGAGCCAGCGCCTGGTCGGCCGTCTCTGCGAGCACCGTCCGGTAGCCCGACATCGTGAGGATGGTGTCGAGGAGCTGGCAGATGTCGGCTTCGTCGTCCACGCAGAGAATCAAGGCGCCCGCGTTGGTCATGTCCGATCGACCCTTGATGAGAAGGATCGCCCGACTTCAAGCACGGCTCGTGCCGAACCGATAGCAAGGCAGGGCCGCACATGGACCGGCCGGTTCATCCGGTCGCCGGTCGCAGCGCCGGGACGCGGCCCTCGATCGCGCTCGAGCGCGCCCGCGGCAAGGCGCGATGCGTCGTGACCAGGCGCTCGATCGGCCGGCAAGCGCGGGAGGTCGAGAGGCTCCGGGCCCATGCGGCGGCGCCGAGTCGCGCACCGCCGAGAGGCCGGTCGACGAGGGGGCGCGCCGCGGGTACGGCGGCAGCCGCGAGGGAGCACGCACCGGGGCGCGCCGTCCGCCGGCGCGATCACCAGCGGAGGGGTCCCCGTGCGTCCCCTCGGGCGGGAACGGGCAAGGTCCTCACGCGACTCGTCCGGTAGCGGAAAGCATGCCCAGGCCCCGAGAGGATTTCCTCGGGTGTTACACTCCGGGTCCCGGCGGCTCTCCGCCGGCCCCCATGCGGCGGCGCGCGCCGCCGGAGGAACGCTCTCATGACCTGGCTCGTCGAACGCGACCGCGACCCGCTGCCCGCCGGGGTGCGGCTCGCCGATCTCGTCGCCCGGCCTCGCATCCTGCGCGTCCCGGGCGCCCACAACCCGCTTGCCGCCCTGCTCGCCCGAAAGGCGGGCTTCGAGGCGATCTACCTGTCCGGCGCGGCGCTCACCGCCAGCCTGGCCATGCCGGACCTCGGCGTGCTCACGCTCTCCGAGCTGGTGTTCTTCAGCCGGGCCATCGTCCGCGCGAGCGGGCTGCCGCTGATCGTGGACGGGGACACCGGCTTCGGCGAGGCGCTCAACGTGGCGCGTACGGTGGCCGAGCTGGAGGAGGCCGGCGCCGCGGCGGTCCAGCTCGAGGACCAGGTCCTGCCGAAGAAGTGCGGGCATCTGTCCGACAAGCGGCTCGCGCCGCCCGAGGAGGCGGCCCGCAAGATCGCGGCCGCGGTGCGCGCCGCCCGGCACCTGCGCATCGTGGCCCGCACGGACGCCGCCGCGTCGGAGGGCCTGGCCGCCGCGATCGATCGCGCCAAGCGCTACCTCGACGCCGGGGCGCACGTGATCTTCCCCGAGGCCCTCACGACCGCCGACGACTTCCGCCGGTTCGCCGACGCCGTGAAGGCGCCCCTCCTCGCCAACATGACGGAGTTCGGCAGGACGCCGCTCTTCACGGCGGAGGAGTTCGAGGCGTTCGGCTTCAGGCTCGTGATCTGGCCGGTGTCGTCCCTGCGGGCATCGGCCTTTGCCGTGGAGCGGCTCTACCAGGAGCTGGCCGCCACGGGGACGCAGAAGGGATACCTGGATCGTATGCAGGCGCGCAAGGACCTCTACGCCACGATCCGCTACCAGGACTACGAGGCGCTGGACGACGCCATCGCGAAGAGCATCGTGCCCGACGGGAGCCACTCGTGAAGCGCCGCGTCGTACGGACCCACCCGTCGGCGGCGCGGCTGCCGCGGGAGGAGGAGCTGGCCTGGCGCTTCGCCGCCTTCGCGGCCAGCGTGCCGCCGGTCGACGCGGACGTCGCCGAGATGGTCGGCTGCCGCGTGATCGACAACGCGGCCGTCGCCCTCGCGGCCATCAACCGCCACCCGGTCGCCTCGGCCCGCGCCATGGCGCTCGCGCACCCGCGGCCCGGCGGCGCCACCCTCTTCGGGCTGCCGCCGGCGGTCACGGTGCACGCCGAGTGGGCGGCCTGGGCCAACGGCACGGCCGTGCGAGAGCTGGACTTCCACGACACCTTCCTCGCCGCCGAGTACGCCCACCCGGCCGACTCGATCCCGCCGCTTCTCGCCGTGGCGCAGCAGAAGGGGATCGGGGGCGATCGGCTGGTGCGGGCCATCGCCGTGGCCTACGAGGTCCACGTGAGCCTCGCGAAGGCGATCTCCCTGCACGAGTTCAAGAAGGACCACGTCGGCCACCTCTGCCCCGCGCAGGCCGCCGGGCTCGGCGCGCTCCTCGGGCTGCCGGTCGAGACGATCTACCACGCCGTCAACCAGGCGGTGCACCTGTCGTTCTCCACGCGGCAGTCGCGCAAGGGGCAGATCACCTCGTGGAAGGCCTACGCGCCCGCCTTCGCCGGCAAGACCGCCATCGAGGCGGTCGACCGCGCCATGCGCGGCGAGGGGGCGCCGAACCCCATCTGGGAGGGGGAGGACGGCGTCATCGCCTGGATGCTCGGCGGCCGCGACCGGGAGTACGAGGTGCCGGTGCCGGAACCGGGCGAGCGCCCGCGCGCCATCCTCGAGACGTACACGAAGGCGCACTCGGCCGAGTACCAGGCCCAGGCGCTCATCGACCTGGCCTTCGACCTGCGCACGCGGATCGACCTCGCGCGCGTGCGGGAGATCGTCGTCTCGACGAGCCACCATACCCACTACGTCATCGGCTCGGGCGCGGGCGACCCGCAGAAGTACGATCCCGACGCGTCGCGCGAGACGCTCGACCACTCGATCATGTACATCCTCGCCGTCGCGCTCGAGGACGGGCGCTGGCATCACGTGGACAGCTACACGCCGGAGCGCGCGCACCGCCCCTCCACCGTGGCCCTCTGGCGGAAGATCCGCACGGTCGAGGACCCGGCGTGGACCGCCCGCTACCACGACCCCGACCCGACCAGGAAGGCCTTCGGCGGGCGCGTCGAGGTCACGCTCGACGACGGCTCGGTGATCGCGGCCGAGAAGGCGGTGGCCGACGCGCACCCCAACGGCGCCGCGCCCTGGCGGACCGCCGACTACGTCGGCAAGTTCCGCGGGCTCACGCAGGGCCTCGTGCTCCCGGGCGAGGCGGAGCGCTTCCTCGAGCTGGCCTCGCGCCTGTCGTCGCTCTCTCCGGCCGAGGTGCGGCGCCTCAACCCGCCCCTGCCGCCCGGCGCGGTGAAGCCGTCCGAGGCGGACGACGAGGGGATCTTCTGACGGTCGCCCGGGGCGGGGGCGCGTTTCGGCCGTCGGTCCCGGCCTCACCGGCGCTCGATCCTCTCGAACGCGCTGTCGACGACGGTGTCGACGAAGGCGTCGTCGACCGGGCGGCCCGTGACGAGGATCCGGTAGTAGATCGGGCCGTAGATCATGTCGATCAGCGCGTCGATGTCCTTCACGGGGCGTAGCTCGCCCCGGCGAACGCCCTCGGTGACCATGGCGCGCAGGCGCGCGCGCCGCGGGATCGCGTACCGCTCGGCGAACTCGCGGGCGAGCTGCGGGTCACCCTGCTTGGCCGCGATCAGGGCGATGACCGGGGCCCCCTCCGCCGTGGTCAGGTAGCGTGCCGTGTCGGCGAGCTGGCGCCTGAACTTCTCGCGGAGCGTCGGCGCGTCCCGATAGTCCGCGAGCGGGCGCATGCGGCCGACGACGCTCTCGAGCAGCACCGCGGCCTTGTTCGGCCACCAGCGGTAGACCGTGGCCTTGCTGACGCCGGCCGCGGCCGCGATCGCGTCCACCGAAACGGCACCGAACCCGCCTTCCCGGAAGAGCCGCTCGGCCGCCGACAGGATCGCCCGCCGCGCGGCCTCACTCCTCGGGCGGCCGCGCCGCGCCCGGGTGTCCAGTCCGCGTCCTGGTGTCGGTGTCGTCATCGTGCCCCCTTGACGTGCCTGCCCGCCACTCTTACGATACTAGACGAGTCGTTTCGTTATTTCGCGAACCCCGTTTCCTCTGCACGAGGCGCCATGCGGCTCTGGTACCAGTCGCTCACCCGGCAAGATGCCTGGCCGGCGTACAACGCCACCCTCCGCCGCGTCCTGGCGGGCGTCGCGGACCCGGGCACATCGATCGAGGTCCACGGCATCAGGAAGGTCGGGGGCATCGGGGACCAGTACCGATACCTCGAGTTCCTCGAGACCGCCGAGGTCCTGGAGAACGTCCAGCGGGCCGATCGCGAAGGCTTCGACGCGTTCCTGATCGGCAACATCGGGGATCCGGGTCTCAGGGAAGCCCGCGAGCTGGCGAGGATCCCCGTGCTCGGCCTGTGCGAGACCTCGCTCCACATCGCCTGCATGATGGGGGCAAGCTTCGCGCTTGTCACGGCGAACGAGAAGTTCACGCCCCGGATCGTCGAGAACGTCCGACGCTACGGGCTCGAGAGCCGGCTGGCCGGCGTGCAGCGGATGACCGTCGAGCGCCTCGTCGACCTCGACGCCGGCTTCGTGGACCCGGCCGCACGCGAGCGGCTCACGAGCGAGTTCCGCAGCGCGGCGGCCCGCGCCGCGGCGGCCGGCGCGGAGGTGGTCATCCCGTGCGTCGGCGTCCTCATGGCGCTCCTTGCCGACGCCGGGATCCACACGGCGGGGCAGGGCGCGCCGGTGCTGAACGGCATCGTGGCGCTCGTCAAGACGGGCGAGGCGGTGGCGCGGATGCACGGCCTCATGGGAGGCCGCTTCACGAGCCGGCGCGCCGCGTACGCCCAGCCGCCGAGCGAGCAGATCGACGAGCTGCGCCGCTTCTACGGCCAGGTGTATTCGCACATCCCATCGCCGTCCGGAACCCCGGAGGGGGGCCGCCCGTGACGCTCGCCGGGCGGACGGCCATCGTCACGGGAGCGGCCGGCGGCATCGGCAGCGCGATCGCGCGCGCGTTCGCCCGCGAAGGGGCCGACCTCTGCCTGGCCGACGTGAAGCCGGTGACGGAGGTGGCGGCGGAGGCGCGGGCGCAGGGCCGGCGGGTCGTCACCGTGCAGGCCGACGTGAGCCGGCGCGCACAGGTCCACGCCATGGTCGCGGAGGCGCTCGGCGCCTTCGGCCGGATCGACATCCTCGTCAACGTCGCGGGCGTCACGTCCTTCGGCCCGGCCGAGCACCTTCCGGAGCACGAGTGGGACCGCGTGCTCGCCGCGAACCTCAAGAGCGCCTTCCTCTGCTGCCAGGCCGTCATCGGCACGATGCGCGCCCGGCGGTACGGCCGCATCGTGAACATCGGCTCGGTCCTCGGCAAGAACGGCGGCAACCCGAGGCCCTGGCTCGACCGCAGCGAGCAGGCGCGAGCCGGCAACGTCGCCTATGGCGTCTCCAAGGCCGGCGTCCATGCCCTGACGCTCTACCTCGCCAAGGAGCTCGCCGCCGACGGCATCACCGTGAACGCCGTCGCGCCGGGGCCCATCGCCTCGGCGATGACGTCGGACCTGCCCGACAGCCTCCGGGCGCTGATCCCGGTAGGGCGTCTGGGCCGTGCCGACGAGGTGGCCGAGGCGGTGACCTTCCTCGCCGCGGAGACCTCCGGATTCATCACCGGCGAGATCCTCGACGTCAACGGGGGGCTGTGGGGCGACTAGACACGGG
>DASVDK010000279.1:0-6579 GCA_036381125.1 Thermodesulfobacteriota bacterium
CCTGGAAGGCCGTCTGCCGGGTGACGATGCTCGGGCTCGCCGCCGCGGCGGTCGCGGCGGCCCCGCTCGCCGCCGACGCCGCGGAGTCGTTCCCGAGCAAGCCGATCGTGATCTACGTCGGCTCGGCGGCGGGATCGCCCGTCGACCTGTACGCCAGGAAGATCGCCAAGCTGGCCGAGCCGTACCTCAAGGTCCCGGTCCAGGTCCAGAACCGGGAGGGGGGCAGCTCCACGATCGCGATGTCGGCCATGCTCGCCCAGCCGGCCGACGGCTACACGCTCTACGGCGCGACCCGATCGATCACGACGGTGCTCGTCGAGCGCGACACGGGGTTCACGGTCGAGGACTTCGCCTACATCGTCCGCAGCCAGGTCGACCCGTTCGTCTTCGCCGTGCCGGGGTCGAGCCCGTTCAAGACGCTCGAGGAGTTCGTGGCGGCGGCGAAGCGGCAGCCGGGCAAGTTCAAGGTCGCCGGCTTCGGCAGCGGGACGCCGCACCACATCGCGATGCAGCGCTTCGCGCAGGTCGCCGGCTTCACGTACGGCTGGATCCCCTACGACGGCGGCAGCGCCGCCACCGCCGCGGCGATGGGGGGACACGTCGACGCCGTCATGACCAACCCGGGGCAGCTCCGGGGCAAGGGGAACCGAATCCGCGGGCTCGCCGTCACCAACCCGGAACGCATCCCGAGCTTCCCCGACATCCCCACGATGCGCGAGCTCGGCTACCCGGTGACCGATCTCCACTGGCGCGGCCTGGTGACGAAGAAGGGGGTTCCGGCCGACAGGCTCGAGATCCTCCACCAGGCCTTCAAGAAGGCGATGGAGACGAAGGAATGGGAAGACTTCACCGAGCAGCAGGGGCAGCTCAGCGGCTACCTCGATCCGAAGGCGTTCATGCAGGCGGCGATCGAGGACACGATCGACGCCAGGGCGATGCTGCAGCGGTTCGGGCTGATCAAGTAGCCGTAGCGTCGGCGACGCCGCCCCGGCGGGACCTCATCACCGCCGGGGCGGCAGCCCTCTTCGCCGCCGTCTACCTCTACCTCGGGTGGGGGCTCGAGGCGGGGGCGGATCAGGGCGTTCCAGGGCCGGGCGCCTTCCCGCGCATGCTCGGCGTGGCGATGCTGCTCGCTGCCGCGTACCTCGGGTCGCGCAGCCTGCTGCTCGAGTGGCAGCGCGGGGCGCGGCCGGGGGCCGGCGCGGTCTGGCGGCCGGCGCGCAGCCGTCGCGTCCTGGTGCTCTACGGCCTGTTCGTGGTCTACGTGCTGGCGATGCCGATCGTCGGCTTCCCGGTCGCCACGTTCGCCTTCGCGGCGGCCGGCATGCGGGCCACCTTCGGCATGCCGATCTGGCGGAGCGCCTTCTACGGGGCGCTTCTCGCGCTGCTCGTTCAGGGGCTCTTCGGCGTCGGGCTCGGCGTGCCCTTGCCGGCCGGGCGGCTCTGGTAGGGACGGACCATGTCGATCGTCGACGCGCTCGCCCAGGGGGCCCAGGTCGCGCTGGCGCCGATCAACCTGTTCTACTGTCTTCTCGGCGTCACGCTCGGCAACATCGTGGGGATCCTTCCGGGGATCGGACCCGCCACCGGCATCGCCCTGCTCATCCCGGTCACGATGTCCATGCCGGCGGAGTCGGCCATCATCATGCTCGCCGGGATCTACTACGGATCCAAGTACGGCGGCGCCATCACCTCGATCCTGCTCCGGACGCCCGGCGAAAGCTCTTCCGTGATGACCTCCGTCGACGGCTACGAGCTTGCGCGGCGGGGCAGGGCGGGCCCGGCGCTCGGCATGGCGGCCTTCGCCTCGTTCATCGCGGGGACCGCGAGCGTCGTGCTCCTCATGCTCCTGGCGCCGCGTCTGGCGGAGGTCGCCCTGGCCTTCGGGCCGGCGGAGTTCTTCGCCCTCATGATGCTCGGCCTCGCGGCGACGGCGTCGCTGTCGGGCGGCAGCCTCGCCAGGGGGGTCCTCGCGACCCTCGTCGGGCTCGCCCTCTCGACGGTCGGCCTCGACATCATCACCGGGCAGCCGCGCTACCCGCTCGGCCGGTTCGAGCTGCTCGAGGGAATCGACTTCCTCGTCGTGGCGCTCGGCCTCTTCGGAATCCCCGAGGTCCTCGACACGATCCGGTGCGGCGCCATCGAGCCGGTGCGGACGAAGTACGGGCGCCTCGCCGGCCTCCTGCCCGCGCGCGACGACTGGCGGCGGAGCGCCCTGCCGCTCGGACGCTCGACGCTGCTCGGTTTCGCGGTCGGCGTCCTGCCGGGCGTCGGCTCCATCATTGCCTCGTTCCTCGCGTACGCGACCGAGCGGGCCCTCGCCCGCGAGCCGGGGCGCTTCGGCAACGGTGCGATCGAGGCGGTTGCCGCGGCGGAGTCGGCCGACAACGCGGCGGTGAACGGCTCGCTCGTGCCGCTGCTCACCCTCGGCATCCCCGGTTCCGCGTCGACGGCCATCCTGACCGGTGCGCTCCTCATGTTCGGCCTCACGCCGGGGCCGCTCCTCTTCGAGACCAACCCCGACTTCGTGTGGGGCCTGATCGCGAGCCTCTACATCGGCAACGTGCTGCTCCTGCTCCTCAACATCCCGCTGATCGGCCTCTTCGTGCAGATCACCCGGCTGCCGTTCGCCCTGATCGCCGTCCTCGTCTTCGTGCTGTCGGCCGTCGGCGCGTTCGCCGTGCACAACAACATCTTCCACGTCTGGCTCCTGGTGATCTTCGGTGCGCTGGGCTACGCGATGCGCTGGGCCGGGCTTCCGCCGGCGCCCCTGATCCTCGCCCTCGTGCTCGGCAACGCGCTCGAGCAGAACTTCCGCCGCGCGCTCGCCATCACCGACGGCGACTACTCGGTCTTCGTCTCGCGGCCGCTGCCGGCCGCGCTCCTCCTCCTCGCGGTGCTCTTCGCGATCGGTCCGGCGATCCTGCAGCGGCATCGCGGGCGGGGCGAGGCGCCGGAGGCCGTGCCGGGCGAGGCCGGGGCATGACCGAGTCCCGCTGGCTCTCCGGCAACGAGGCGGTCGCGCGCGGGCTCCTCGACGCCGGCGCGCGGGTCGTCGCCGGGTACCCGGGAGGCCCGAGCGGCGAGGTGGTCGAGGAGGTCGCCCGGCTGGCCCTGGCCGGGGCGGCGGGCGAGGCGCCGCGCGTCGAGTGGTCGATGAACGAGCGCGTTGCCCTCGACGTCGCGGCCGGCGCCGCGATGGCGGGCGTGCGCGCGGCCGCGGTGATGAAGCACTTCGGCCTCAACGTTGCGGCCGACGTGCTCCACTCGGTCAACGTGATGGGCGTCCCGCGGCTCGTGCTGATCGTCGGCGACGACCCGCAGGGGCACAGCTCGCACAACGAGCAGGACAGCCGACGGTACGCCGCCTTCGCGCAGGTCCCCTGCCTCGAGCCGGCGACCCCCGAGGACGCCTACCGTGCAGTCGGGCTCGCGTTCCACCTGTCCGAGACGCTCGCGATCCCGGTCGTCGTGCGGCTGGTGACCTCCGTGTCGTACGCCGAGGGGCCGGCGCGGCTGCCGGGACCGGGTGAGACCTCCCTCCCGCCGGCGGGACCGCTCTGGACCGAGCACGGGTTCCACGGCCGGCCGGTCGTCGGCAACCACGTTCGCCTGTACCGGAAGACGGCCGACGCCGTCCGGGCGCTCGCGGCGCTCGGCGTGGCCCGGCGCTACGGGCCGGCGACCGGGGCGCTGGGAGTCGTCGCCTGCGGCGTCGGCCGGCCGATCGCGCTCGCCGCGCTGGCCGACGAGGGGTACCTGGACGCCGTTCCGGTCCTCGAGCCGGTCACGAGCTTCCCGCTGCCGGAGGAGGCCTGCCTCGCGTTCCTCCGCTCGGTCGGATCGGTCCTGGTCGTGGAGGAGACCGACCCGGTCGTCGAGGACGCGCTGCGGGAGCTGGCCCATCGGCACGGCGTCGCGACCCCCGTGCGCGGCAAGCGGGACGGCGCCATGCCGGTTGCCGGCGAGCTGGACGGCGCGGCCGTCGCGGCGGCCCTCCGGACGCTCCTCGCCCCGGACGGCGCGCCCGCGCCGCAGCGCCCCCGGCCGCCGGAGGCGCTGGCCGGCGCCCTCGTCGACCGCAGGTCGGTCACCGCGCCCGGGCACGCCCATCGGCTCTTCTTCTTCGCGCTCAGACAGGCGATGGCGAAGGCGGAGGCCGAGGGGCGGCGCGTCGTCGTCATGGGGGACGTCGGCGAGGCGCAGAAGAACGCCGGCCCGGTGATGTTCCTGCACGGGGCGATGGGCTCCGGGATCGGCTCGGCGCACGGCGCCGCCCTCGCCGACCCGGCCGCGATCCTCGTCGGCCTCTCGGGCGACGCCACGCTCTACTCCTTTGCCCTCCAGGGCGTCATGAACGTCCTCTACAACCACGGAAGCGCCGTCCTGCTCGTCGCGGACAACCGGAGCATGGAGTCGAGCGGCGTCGACGTGACCCCGACGAGCGGCGCGAACCTCACCGGCGCCGCGCCCGCGTGGGACCCGGCGCCGACCCTCGCCGCGCTCGGCGCCAGGGTGTGGGAGGTCTCGTCGACCGATCTCGCGGCCGCCGCGGACGCGCTCGAGGCAGCGCTCTTCGGGACCCCCTCGGGGCTTCGCGTCGTCGTGGCGCGCGGCGAGGCCCTTCCGGCGCGCCTCGCGCAGCTGCGCGGGGCGGAGCCGCTCGCGGTCGACGCGCGGCGGTGCAGCGGCTGCCGCCTCTGCGTCGACCGGTTCGGCTGCCCGGCGATCCTCTGGACGGGCGAGCGCGCCGCCATCGCGCCGGCGCTCTGCGTCGGCTGCGGCGACTGCCGGCCGGTCTGCCCGGACGACGCCTTCGTGACCGCCGGGGTGCGGGCGTGACGCGGCCGGTGCGGCGGATCGTCTTCGCGTCGCTCGCCGGGCAGCCGGCCGCGGCGCTCGCGCGGGTGCTCGCCCGTGCGGCCGCCGAGGCCGGTCTCGCGCCGGCGCTCTGGGACCCGCACGCCGTCCGGCCTGGGGGGGTCGAGACCCACCTCGATCTCGACGCCCGCTTCGCGAGCCCGAGGGTGGCGCCCGGGAGGTGCGACCTGGTGGTCGGGCTCGAGGTCCTCGAGGGGCTCCGCCAGGCGGCTCGCTTCTACCGCCCGGGGATCCACCTCGGCCTGCTCGACGTCGTCGTCCCGCCGGTCGCCGTCGCCCACGGGGGCAAGCGGTACCCGGACGCCGACGCGCTCGCGCGCGAGCTGGCGGGGCAGGTCGCCGTCCACCGCCTCCCCGGGCCGGGCCGTGCCGGCGCGCCGGCCGAGCCGGTCCACCTCGCGTCGGTGCTCGGGCTCGTGGCCGGCCTCGCCGGGAGCCTCGACCACGAGGCGGTCCTCGGCGCCGCGCGCGCCGCCTTCCCCGACTGGCCGGAGGCCGACCTCGCCGCCGGCTACGCGGTCGGCCGGCGGGTCGCGGAGGGGGCTCGTACGGGGCCTACAAGGTAGGCTAGGCTGACTGTCGCGACCATCGTCTCGCCGGCGCCGCAGCCCGGCGCATCTGCCGCGGACGGGAAACGGAGGGTCGATGACCAGGCCGCTGCTCGTGCTCGTTCCTGGCCTGCTGTGCGACCGGGACCTCTGGCGCGACCAGATCCCGGCGCTGTCCTCCCTGGCGGAGGTCCAGGTCGCCGACCTCCGGCCCTTCGACTCGATCGCGGACATGGCCCGGTCGATCCTCGACGCCGCGCCGGGGGCCTTCGCGCTGGCCGGCCTGTCGATGGGGGGCTACGTGGCCCTCGAGGTGATGCGGCGCGCGCCCGGGCGGGTGACGCGGCTCGCGCTCCTCAACACGACGAGCCGCGCCGACACCGAGGCGCAGACCGCACGGAGGCGGCATCTCATGGCGCTCGCGGCCGCCGGCCGTTTCGGCGAGGTGATCGACGCCCTCGAGGGCGTTTTCCTCGGCGACCGCGCCCGTCGGGACCGGACGCTCGTCTCGCGCGTGCGGGAGATGGCGAGGCGCGTCGGTCCCGCGGCCTTCCTCCGGCAGCAGCGGGCGGTCATCGGCCGGCGTGACAGCGCCGACACCCTCCGGACGATCGCCTGCCCGACCCTCGTCGTCGCCGCGGCCGACGACGTCCTCATCCCCCCGGCCCTCCAGCAGGAGATGCACCGCCTCGTGCCCGGTTCGACGCTCCGGGTGATCGAGGACTGCGGGCATCTGTCGTCGATGGAGCGGCCCGACGAGGTGACGCAGGCGCTCGCGTCCTGGCTCGGCGGGCAGGCGGGAGGCGGCGCAGGTCACGTCTGACACTCCCGGCTCGTCGGCGCTATGACCGGGCTCGAGTCGTTGCCGGTGCGCCCGGGCGCCCCGGCCGCAACGCACCGCCCCTCGCCTCGCTCGACGCCGGCTCCTCGCGTCGCCCATCCATCGATCCCCGCGTGCGCGGGGAAGATGCGGCAATACCGCCCGCGCCAACCGCGGCAATGGGTCGATCCCCGCGCGCACGGGGAAGACTACGGGCTCAACCCGTCGGACGAGCAGCGCGGCGGTCGATCCCCGCGCGCACGGGGAAGACGTTTATCCGGTCGAGCATCCGCAGATTGCCGCAGGTCGATCCCCGCGCGCACGGGGAAG
>DASVDK010000280.1:0-31914 GCA_036381125.1 Thermodesulfobacteriota bacterium
AGGTAGAGGGCCTCCCACATGCGCGAGAGGTAGGTGCCGCTCGGGATGTCGAGGAGCCCGACGGCGACGACGTAGCCGCCCAGGATCCCGATCACGTCGCAGATCACGGTGAGCAGCGGGACCATCGCCACGCCGGCCACGATCCGCGGCGTCACCAGGTAGTTGACCGGCGACACGGCCATGGTGGCGAGGGCGTCGATCTGCTCGGTGATCCGCATGGTGCCGAGTTCGGCGGCCATGGCGCTGCCCGCCCGCGCCGCCACCATGAGGCTCGTCAGGACCGGCCCCAGCTCGCGCGTCATGCTGAGCGCCACCGCGACGCTCACGAGCGACTCGGCGGTGAAGAGGCGGAAGGCGTGGAAGGACTGGAGGGCCAGCACCGCGCCGGTGAAGCCGCCCGTCAGGATCACCACGAAGAGCGACTGCACCCCCACGAACTCGGCCTGTTTGAGCATCACGCCGATCCGGAACGGGGGCCGGACGAGCCAGCCGAACGCGTCGAACAGGAGGAGCGCGATCCGGCCGACGTCCTCGATCGCGACGATGACCCCGCGGCCGAGCCGCTCGATCAGGACCATCAGCGCCGGCCCAGGTAGCGCCGCGGGACCCGGGGCCCCACCCCGCAGAAGAGCGCGTAGGCGACGGTGCCGGCCAGCGCCGCCACCTCCTCGGCCGCCAGCGAGACGTCGCCCTGGCGCCCGAACCAGAGCACGGGATCGCCGATGCGGACCTCCGGAAGGTCCGTCACGTCGAGCATCGTCCAGTCCATGCAGACCCGTCCGGCGATCGGCGCGCGGCGCCCGCCGACGAGCGCCGCCCCCACGCCCGAAAGCTGCCGCGGCAGCCCGTCCGCGTAGCCGGTCGGGACCACGGCGACGCGCGTCGGGCGGGTGGCCCGAAAGGTGCGGCCGTACGACACCGTGTCGCCCGGCGCCAGGTCGCGCAGCCCCGTCACCGCCGAGAGGAGCGACATCACCGGCTCGACCAGCGACGGCTCCGGCGAGTGGGCCCCGTAGAGGGCGATGCCGGCGCGCACCATCGTGCACGCCGGCCAGGCGTCGACGAGCCCGGCCGAGTTGTCGACGTGCCGGTGGACCGGGGCGTGTCCGAGGGCCCTGACGCGGGCGAGCGCCTCGTCGAGCGCCGCGCGCTGGCCGGCCGTGAAGCGGGCCTCGGTCGGGTCGTCGGCCGCGGCGAGGTGGCTCATGAGCCCCTCGACGACGACGTTCGGCCGGTGGCGCTCGAGGCGCTCCATGAAGCGCGGCAGCTCCGAGGGGGCCAGGCCGAGGCGATGCATCCCGGTGTCCACCTTGACGTGGACCGGCACCGGTCGACCCCGGCGGGCGCCGGCCGCGGCGAGGCGCGCCAGCACGCAGGCCGCCGGGTCGGTCGCCTCGGCCCCCGGGCCGTCGGCCGGCAGCGAGTGGACGACCGGCGTGAGGTCCGCCGCCACGGCCGCCTCGACCTCGTCCGGGTAGAGCCCCCCCAGGACGAGGATCGGCCCGGTGTCGCCCGCCTGCCGCAGGCGGAGGCCCTCGTCGGCGGTGGCAACGCCGAGCCAGGGGGCGCCCGCCTCTCGCGCGGCACGCGCCACCTCCGCGGCCCCGTGGCCGTAGGCATCGGCCTTCACCACCGCCATGACCGGGCGGGACGCCCGACGCGCGAGCGCGCGCAGGTTGCGGCCGAGGGCCGCGAGGTCGATCTCGGCCCTGGTCGGCCGTCCGCCCAGCACGGCGGCCGCGGCGCCCGCGTCCCCGATCCGCATAGGCCGCTAATCTAGCCCAGCGCCCCCTCGAACGCAAAGCGAGAGCGGCCATGATCCACGGGATATCTTGCACTTATCGCCGTCGGGCCGCCGGCGCGCGCCGCAGCGGCGCGCGCCGGGGGCTTCGGCTGTCACAGGACGCCGCGTCGGACGTCTTCGATCCGGGCGCGGACCAAGGGGCGCAAGCGCGCATGGAAGGCTTCGAGGCGTATCGTGACCGCCTGCTCGGGGCGGCCTACCGCATGCTCGGCTCCCGCGCCGAGGCCGAGGACGTCGTGCAGGAAGCCTACCTGCGCTGGCACCAGGCCGATCGCGAGGCGATCCGCAACCCCGAGGCCTGGCTCGTGACGGCCGTCACCCGGCTCGCCATCGATCGCCTGCGCGCCCTCCTCGGGCTCTTCGCCCCCGACGCCGCCTGGACCGCCGACGGCGGCGGCCGCGTGCCCGCGAGCCGCCGGGTGATCGTCGGCGCCGAGCGGATCGCGAGGCTCCTCCTCGGGCTCGGCAAGTCGTTCTATCGGGGCGAGGTCACCCGGGAGGTCGTGACCATCAACGGCGAGGCCGGGCTCGTCGTCCGGGTCGACGGCCGCATCAGGTCGACGATCTCCATCGCCACCGATGGGGAGCGGATCCTGGCGGGGTACACGGTCGTCAACCCCGACAAGCTGCCGCGCCCCTTCCCCGACGGCCGGCTCGGGAGGGGGACCGAACTCGAGCAGCCCGCCGCCGGGGAGAGCGGCCCGCCGCCGGGGATGGAAAATGGAAAGACCTGACCCCGTGGAAAATGGAAAGACCTGACCCCCGGCTGCGGATGTCACATCGCGCCCCCCGCCCGCGTCTTCCGGGTGAATGACCACAGGGAGGAATCCAACCGTGACCCCACGCATCGACCTGAGCAAGTACCACTCGACGGGCCTCGTCCGCGCCATGCTGGCGCTGCAGCGCGAGGTGGAGGCGAGCGGCCTCGAGCACCGGCTGCTCGAGCTCGTCAAGATCCGGGCCTCGCAGATGAACGGCTGCGCCTACTGCATCGACATGCACACCAAGGACGCCCGGGCGCAGGGCGAGACGGAGCAGCGGATCTACGCCCTCGACGCCTGGCGCGAGACCCCCTTCTTCACCGACCGGGAACGGGCGGCGCTCGCCTGGACCGAGGCGGTCACGAACCTCGCCGACGGTCACGTCCCGGACGAGGTGTACGAGGAGGCTCGCCGGCACTTCAACGAGCCCGAACTCGTGGCCCTCACCTTCGCCGTCGTGGCGATCAACGGCTGGAACCGCCTGTCGATCCCCTTCCGAAAGGTCCCCGGCAGCTACCAGCCGCGCACGGCGGCCGCCACCTCCGCCTGAGGCGTCGCGCGAGGGGTGTCGTCCGGCTGCGGCTCGCCCACGGCGGCGGGTGACGGTCGGGTTGACACCCCCTCGCGCGAGCGCTAGCCTTTCGGCACATATCGCTGGGGGAGTGCTCGCGGCCCGAGGCGGCCGCCCGCGCTGAGAGTCCCGCGGAGGGACGACCCTTCGAACCTGATCCGGGTCATGCCGGCGTAGGGAAGCGACCTGAATCCAGTGTGGAATCAAGCCGTGTCCCAGCCGGGCACGGCTTTTTTCGTTGGAGCCGCTCGCGTGGCGCTGACCATCACTCTGAACGGCGAGCCGTACACCCTCGAGGGGCCGGCCACCCTCGCCGCGCTCCTCGAACGGCTCGAGATCCACCCGCAGACCGTCGCGGTGGAGCTGAACCAGGACATCGTCCGGCGCGACCGCCTGGCCGAGACGCCGCTTGCCGAGGGGGACAGGGTCGAGGTCGTGCGGATGATCGGCGGAGGCTAGACCATGAACGACACCTTCCGCCTGGCCGGCCGCGAGTACCGCTCGCGCCTCATCGTCGGCACCGGCAAGTACGCCACCATGGAGCAGATGGTCGAGGCGCTCGACGCGTCGGGCACCGAGATCGTCACCGTGGCGATCCGGCGCGTGAACCTCGCCGACCGCTCCCGGAAGTCGCTGCTCGACTACCTCGACCTCTCGCGGTACACGCTCCTGCCGAACACCGCCGGCTGCTACACGGCCGAGGAGGCGGTGCGCGTGGCGCGCCTCGCGCGGGAGGCGACCGGATCGAGCCTCGTCAAGCTCGAGGTCATCGGCGACCAGCGCACCCTCTTCCCCGACAACGAGCAGACCCTCGTCGCCGCACGGCAGCTCGTGCAGGAAGGCTTCACGGTCCTTCCCTACTGCATCGACGACCCGATCGTCTGCCGGAAGCTCGAGGAGATCGGCTGCGCCGCCGTCATGCCGCTCGCGGCGCCCATCGGATCCGGCCTCGGCATCAGGAACCCGCACAACATCCGGATCATCCTCGAGTTCGCGAAGGTGCCGGTCATCGTGGACGCCGGCGTCGGCCAGGCGTCCGACGCCGCCTACGCCATGGAGCTCGGCGTCGACGCCGTCCTCATGAACACCGCCATCGCCGGCGCGAAGGAGCCGGTCCTCATGGCCGAGGCCATGAAGGCGGCCGTCGAGGCGGGACGCAAGTCGTTCCTCGCCGGGCGGATCCCGCGCAAGCTCTACGCCCAGGCGTCGAGCCCCATCGAGGGGATGATCGAGTAGACTGACGGGATATGCCCCGGCTCGACTTCCGGCTCTACCTCGTGACCGACCGGAAGGCCGCGGAGGCGGCCGGTCGAACCCTTCCGGCCGTCCTCGGCGCCGCGCTCGCCCGGGCCGCCGCGCGGGGCGTGCGCGTCGGCGTGCAACTCAGGGAGAAGGACCTCGACGGCGGGCCGCTCCTGGCCCTGGCCCGCGAGGCCCGCGCCGTCACGCGCGACCACGGCGCCCGCCTCCTCGTGAACGACCGGCTCGACGTGGCGGTCGCGGCCGAGGCCGACGGCGTGCACCTGCCGGCGCGCGGGCTGCCCCCCGACGCGGCCCGCAAGCTCCTCGCCGCCACGGGCCTCATCGGCGTCTCGACCCACTCGGCCGCCGAGGCGGCGGCCGCGCGCGACCGGGGCGCCGACTTCGTGGTGCTCGGTCCGGTGTACGAGCCTGCGTCCAAGCGGGCCGCCGGCCCGCCGCTCGGCGTGGCGGCCCTCGCCGGCGCGGTGGGCGAGGCCGGCCTGCCGGTGCTGGCGCTGGGCGGGCTCACGCCCGAGCGGGTGGCGGAGGTCGTGCAGGCCGGCGCGCACGGCGTCGCCTGCATCGGCGCCGTCATGGGCGCGTCCGACCCGGCCGCGGCGGTCGACCGCTTCCTCGACGCGCTCGAGGCGCACACCGGGGCCCCGGCATGACCGCGCGACCCCTTCTCGTCTGCCGCGCCTGCGGCTACTCCGGCAAGATGACCCCCTTCGGCCGCCAGCCGAAGCAGCTCCTCTTCCGCGCCTGCCTCTGGCTCCTCGTCCTGCTCCCCGGCTACCTCTACGACTTCGCGATCAGGGACCGCTACATCTGCAAGCGGTGCAAGGCCGAGGTGTACGCGCGCTGAGTCTCAGTCCCGAAGGGCGCGGCGCGCCTCGCGACCGAGCGCTCGGGCGACGGCGCGGAAGAACGGCCGGCCCCACAGGCCGACCGACAGCGCCGCGCCGAAGAGCACCACGGCGTCGATGCTCTCCCGCCCTTCGCGCGTCCAGTACACGTCCTCGAGGCGCAGCCAGAGCGCGAACTCGTCCAGCGTGAGGGCCGCCCCGATGCCGTAGAGGGCGGCCGTGAGCTTCGACGTCCGCGGCGACGAGCCGTCCGCGCCGGTCCCCACCTGGACGAGCCAGCAGTACCCGACGGCGAGCAACAGCAGGATTCCCCAGACCAGGTGGTGCACGTGGGTGCCGCCGACGGCGAGGTCCCGGAAGGGACCGACCTGGTCGCGGATGGCGTGGGTGATGCCCCGGACGGTGCCGAAGGCGACGAAGAAGCCGAGAGACGCCAGGAAGAGTCGCTCCCGGCGCTGATCGCGGAAGTACTGCCGGTAGTAGGCCGCGGGCGACCCGGGTAATCGCACGGCAAGGTAGCCGAGCATCAGGCCCACGCCCGCGGCGATCAGGCACGTCGCCGCCGCCACGATCCAGAAGGGGTTCGTCGTCCGCTCCCTCCGACCTGCCGCGGGCTCGACGGCCGGACCGACCGGCAACACGATCCCGACGACCTGTCCTTGAGGATACGTCCTCCGCGCGACTCGCGCGCGACCGGCCTCGTTGTCGACGACCGCCGCGGTATCCCATCGCGGGGCCACCTGGGGCGTCCCCGCCACAGGCCCCGAGGGTCCGGGCGCCGCAACGGGGCCTCCGCACAGCGCTTTTCCCGGCAGGCCGCACGGCACGGGCCTTGCGAACGCCTCGCGCGAGAGAGGCGCCGCATGAGGACCCTGGACGTGGCGAGCCGCCGGCGGCGCGGCCCGGCGGCACCGGAAGCGGGCCGAGTGCCGACGTGATCCGCACAGCAGGGCTCGGCCTCGTCGCAGCCGTCGGCGTCGCGGCCGCCGGCTGCGCCGCGGTCGGGCCCGACTACGCGCCGCCGGAGCCGGCCGTCCCTTCGGTCTGGCACGCCGAGCTCGCGCCGGGCGTGTCGACGGCGGTCGAGGAGCCGGAGGCGCTCGGCCGCTGGTGGGCAACCCTGGACGATCCGGTGCTGACGCGGCTCGTCGAGCGAGCCGTGGCGGGCAACCTCGAGCTGAAGCGGGCGCAGGCGCGCGTCCGCGAGGCGCGGGCGCGCCGCCGCCAGGTCGCGGCCGACTATCTCCCGAGCCTCGACGCGAGCGCGTCGGTCAACCGCCAGCGCTCGAGCGAGGAGACCGGCGCGGGCGGTGCGAGCGGCCCCGGCTTCGCGATCGGCCCGGACACGACGCGGACGCTCTACTCGACCGGCTTCGACGCGAGCTGGGAGCTCGACCTCTTCGGCGGCTCCCGGCGCGCCGTCGAGGCGGCGACCGCCAGCCTGCAGGCGAGCCAGGAGGACCTGCGGCACACGCTGGTGAGCCTCCTGTCGGAGGTCGGGCAGAACTACGTCGACGTGCGGACCACGCAGGCGCGGATCGCGATCGCCGAACGGAACCTCGACGTGCAGCGGGAGACCTACGAGATCGCGCGCTTCCGCTTCGAGGCCGGCCTGGTCACGCAGCTCGACGTCGAGCAGGCCCGGTACAACCTGGAGCAGACGAGCGCCGCGATCCCGGCGCTCCGGATCCAGCTCGCCGAGGCGCGGCACCGGCTCGCGGTCCTCCTGGGGGACCAGCCGGGCTCCCTCGACGCGGAGCTGGCCGCCGCGGCGGCGGTCCCCGACGTGCCGGCCGGCGTGGCGATCGGCGTCCCGGCGGGCGTGCTGCGCCGCCGGCCCGACGTGCGGCGCGCGGAGCGCGAGCTGGCCGCACAGACGGCCCGGGTCGGCGTCGCGACCGCCGAGCTCTACCCCGCCTTCTCCCTGATCGGGTCGATCGGGCTCGAGGCGCTGTCCCTCTCGAACCTCTTCACGGCCTCCGCGCGAACGGCCGCCCTGGGCGCGACCGGGCTCTGGACGGTGTTCGACGCCGGCCGCCTTCGCGCGAACGTCCGGATCGAGTCGGCGCTCCAGGAGCAGGCCCTGCTCGCGTACGAGTCCGCCGTGCGAACGGCGCTGGAGGAGACCGAGAACGCGCTGGTGGCGTTCGCGGAGGAACAGGCGCGCCGCTCGGCCCTGCGCGCAGGGACCGCGGCGGCCGAGCGCGCCGCCACGCTCGCGCGGCAGCAGTACGAATCGGGGCTCCTGGACTTCCAGCAGGTCCTGGACGCCCAGCGGACGCTCCTGTCGCTCCAGGACCAGCTCGCGGCGAGCGAGGGGGCGGTCGTCTCGAACCTGATCGCCCTCTACAAGGCGCTCGGCGGCGGCTGGACGCCGGGCGCGGCCGGATCGGACGGTACGCCATGACGGACCCGGGGACGGCACCTCGACGCGACGTCGCCGCCGCGCTCGGCCTCGACGGCTCGTCCCGCCGCCGCTCCCGTCTCGCGCGGTGGGCGGTCCGGGGCGCGGTCGTCGCGGCGCTCGCGATCGCCGTCCTCGCCTGGCTCACGTGGGACCGGGGCGAGGCGGTGCGATACGAGACCGCCCCGGTGCAGCGAGGCAACCTCACCGTGACGGTCACGGCGACCGGGACCCTCGAGCCGACCAACCAGGTGGACGTCGGCATCGAGGTGTCCGGCACGATCCGGAGCGTCGAGGTCGACTACAACGATCGGGTGGAGGTCGGTCAGGTCCTGGCGCGACTGGACACCGCCAGGCTCGAGGCGCAGGTTCAGCAGTCGGAGGCGGCGCTCGCGTCGGCGCGGGCCAGGGTGCTCCAGGCGCAGGCGAGCGTCGAGGAGGCGAAGGCGCGGTTGTCGCGGCTCGCGCGCGTCCGTGAGCTCAGCGGCGGCCGGGTCCCCTCGCAGGACGAGATGGACTCGGCCAGGGCCAACCTCGCCCGCGCCCGGGCCGACGAGGCGAGCGCGAAGGCGGCGGTCGCCCAGGCTCGGGCCACGCTCGACGCCGATCGCACGAACCTCGAGAAGGCCGTCATCCGCTCGCCGATCGACGGCGTGGTGCTCGCGCGCGCGGTCGAGCCGGGCCAGACGGTCGCCGCCACGTTCCAGGCGCCGGTGCTGTTCGTCCTCGCGGAGGACCTGGCGCAGATGGAGCTCCACGTCGACGTCGACGAGGCGGACATCGGTCAGGTGCGGGCGGGGCAGGAGGCCACGTTCACCGTCGACGCCTATCCGGACCGCACGTTCCCCGCGCGGATCACGCGGGTGAACTACGGGTCGGAAACGTCGGAAGGGGTCGTCACCTACCCGGCGGTGCTGGCGGTGGACAACGCCGACCTCACCCTTCGGCCCGGCATGACGGCGACCGCGACCATCACGGTCGACCACGTCGAGAACGCCCTCCTCGTGCCGAACGCGGCGCTCCGGTTCGCACCCCCCGCGGCGCGGACGGGCGAGCCGCCGGGCGACGGCGGGTTGATCGGCCGACTCCTGCCGCGGCCGCCCCGCTCGGGCGCGCGGCGGCCGGCCGAACCGGAGGGCGCGGCCGGGCGGCGCCGCGTCTTCGCGCTCCGCGACGGGCGGCTCGAGGAGATCCCCGTCTCCATCGGCGCGACGGACGGCGTCTCGTCCCAGGTGATTGCCGGCGCGCTCGAGCCCGGCATGGTCGTGGTCGTCGACGCCGTCGCCGCGGAGTGAGGGATGGCGCCCCTGATCCGGCTCCTGGGCGTCACCAAGGTCTACGGGACCGGCGCCGCCGCGGTCCACGCGCTGCGCGGGGTCGACCTCGACATCGACGAGGGGGAGTTCGTCGCGGTGATGGGGGCGAGCGGGTCGGGCAAGAGCACCTGCCTGAACGTCGTCGGCTGCCTCGACACCCCCACCGGCGGGAGCTACCGCTTCGGCGGCGTCGAGGTCGGCTCGCTCACCCGCGACCAGCGCGCGCTCCTGCGGCGCGAGTTCCTCGGCTTCGTCTTCCAGGGCTTCAACCTGCTCCCCCGCACCTCGGCGCTGGAGAACGTGGAGCTGCCGCTGATCTATCGCCGCCTCCCCGCGGCCGACCGGCACGGCCTGGCGCGACGGGCGCTCGCGGCGGTCGGGCTCACGGGGTGGGAGGCGCACACGCCGGGCGAGCTGTCCGGCGGCCAGCAGCAGCGCGTCGCCATCGCCCGCGCCATGGTGACCCGGCCCGCCGTGCTGCTGGCCGACGAGCCGACCGGCAACCTCGACTCGGCGCGCAGCCGGGAGATCATGGAACTCTTGACCGGGTTCAACCGCGACGAGGGGATCACGATCGTCATGGTGACCCACGGGCCCGACATGGCCGCGTATGCGAGCCGCATCGTCCGCTTCCGGGACGGCCTGGTCGAGGCGGACGAGCGGCGGCGGGCGGCCTGATGCTCTGGAGCGCGATCATGCTCGCCCTGCGGGCGATCCGCCGGAGCGCCATGCGGTCCTTCCTGACCGTGCTCGGCATCGTCATCGGCGTGGCCGCCGTGATCGTCATGGTGACCCTCGGCAGCGGCGCCACCGTCCGGGTCACGGAGCAGGTGGCGAGCCTCGGCAGCAACCTGCTCATGGTCACCCCCGGCCAGCGGAGAGGCCCGGGCCAGTCCTCCGGCGCGGCGCCGTTCCGGGTGGCGGACGCGGAGGCGATCGCGCGGGACGTCCCCGGCGTCGCGGCCGTCGCTCCCGCCGCGAGCCGGTCGGCGACGGCGATCTACGCGAACGAGAACTGGTCCACGCTCGTGACCGGCAGCACGGAGCAGTACTTCACGGTTCGCAACTGGACCCTCGAGGAGGGTCGGAGCTTCACGCCGGGCGAGGCGCGGACCGGCGCCTCGGTCTGCGTCCTCGGCGCGACGGTGCGCGCCCGGCTCTTCGGCGCCGAGAACCCGGTCGGCAGCCGGGTCCGGGTCGGCACGCTCTCGTGCGAGGTGATCGGCCTCCTCGAGGCCAAGGGCCAGTCGACGATGGGCACCGACCAGGACGACCTGGTCGTCGTCCCCCTGCGCACGTTCCAGCGGCGCATCGCCGGCAACGAGGACGTCAACATCATCCAGGTCTCGGTCAGGGAGGGGGTCTCGACCGAGCGTGTCCAGGGGGACATCGAGCGGCTCTTGCGGGCGCGCCGCCACATCTCGGCCGGCGAGGAGGACGACTTCAGCGTGCTGGACATGCGGGAGATCGCCAGCATGCTGTCGGGGACCACGCAGGTGCTGACCGCCCTGCTGGGGGCCGTCGCCGCGGTGAGCCTCCTGGTCGGCGGCATCGGCATCATGAACATCATGCTCGTGTCGGTGACCGAGCGGACGCGCGAGATCGGCATCCGGCTCGCCGTCGGCGCCCTCGAGCGCGACGTCCTCCTGCAGTTCCTCGTCGAGGCGGTGACGCTCTCCTCCCTCGGCGGCCTGATCGGCATCACCCTCGCCCTCGCCGCCTCGGTCGCCCTGAGCGGCGCGCTCGGCGTCCCCTTCGTCTTCGATCCGGGCATCGTGACGATCGCCTTCCTCTTCTCGGCGGCCGTCGGCGTGGTCTTCGGCTACTTCCCGGCCCGGAAGGCCGCGCGCCTCGACCCCATCGAGGCGCTGCGCCACGAGTAGCGGGCGCCTCAGGAGGCCGGCACGATCCTGTAGACGGTCCCGCCCGAGGAGAGGACGTAGAGTTCGCCAGAGGCGTCCTCGCCGAAGCTCGGGACGCGGCCGCCCGGAGCGAGGGTCGGCCAGACGTGCGGATCGGCGGCCCTCCCGCCGGCGTACCGGAAGCTCCTGACCCAGCCGGCGCAGTAGTCGGCGTAGAAGTAGGTGCCTTCCAGGTCGGGGATCGCGGAGCCCCGGTAGACGTAGCCTCCCGTCACGGAGCAGGCCCCGTCCCGATGCGTCGCGTACTCGAGGACGGGGAGCGTGTAGCCGCGGCCGCGGCACCCGGCCGAGCGGCGGCAGAGCGTCCCTTCCATCGCCGCCCAGCCGTAGTTCAGACCGGCCGCGGTGCCGGGGGCGACATCGATCTCCTCGCGCGCCCCCTGGCCGACGTCCCCGATGTAGAGGTCGCCGGTTGCGCGGTCGAAGCTGAACCGCCAGGGGTTGCGCAGGCCGATGGCCCAGATCTCCGGCTGCGCGTCGGCCCGCCCCACGAACGGGTTGTCCGGCGGCACGGCGTACGGCGTCCCGCGTTCGGGGTCGGCCCGGTCGACGTCGATCCGGAGCATGGCGCCGAGAAGAGTCGCGGGGTTCTGACCGTGGCCATGGGGGTCATCGCCGCTGCCGCCGTCGCCGAGGCCGATATAGAGGTAGCCGTCCGGCCCGAAGGCAAGGTGGCCGCCGTTGTGGTTGCCGTAGGGCTGGTCCACCGTGAGGATCGGGGTCCGGCTCGCCGGATCGGCCTCGTTGGGGCGATCGGCGAAGGCCTCGTACCGGACGACCTGGGTATCCCCCTCGGCGTCCGTGTAGTTGACGAAGAAGCGGCGGTTCTCCGCGTACTTCGGATGGAAGGCCAGGCCGAGGAGCCCCTGCTCGCCGCCCCTGGAGACCAGGGCCGAGACGTCGAGGAACGGCGTCGGCAGCAGGCGCCCGTTCTCGACGATCCGGATCGTGCCGCCCTTCTCGACGATGAACAGGCGGCTCGCATCCTCGGGCGGCGCCGTGAGGAGCACCGGGAAGTCCAGGCCGGAGGCGACCGCCTCGAGCCGGACCGGCACGTCCCCGGGCGTCCCGGGGGCGCCGGGGCCGCTGGCGTCGCTGCCGTCGCCGCCGCAGGCGAAGGTGACGAGGAGGATCGAGGTCGGCAGGAGGCGTCGCCGGGCGCCCATCATCACTCCCCCATCGCCTTGATGACGACACGCTTCGGCCGCCGCCCGTCGAACTCGGCGTAGTAGATCTGCTGCCACGGCCCGAGGTCGAGCGCGCCCTTCGTGATCGGCACGATCACCTCGTGGTGGACGAGCAGCGACTTCAGGTGGGCGTCGCCGTTGGTCTCGCCGGTTCGATGGTGCCGGTAGTCCTCGCGGAAGGGTGCCAGGCGCTCGAGCCACTCGTCGATGTCGGCGATCAGGCCCTCCTCGGCGTCGTTCACGTAGACGCCGGCCGTGATGTGCATGGCCGACACGAGGACCAGCCCCTCGGCGATGCCGCTCGCCCGGACGACCTCGGCAACGCGGTCCGTGATGTTGATGTACTCCCGGCGGGACCTGGTCTCGAACGTGAGGTACTCGGTGCGGGTCTTCACGGCGGCCTCCTCGGGGGCGCGGTGGGGGTGCCGCTGGGACGGTTGACGCTCCCCGAGGGACCAGGGTATACTCTGCGGTCTCGTCTGACCAGCCTACCGGCGAGCCGAGCTAGCTCAGTGGTAGAGCAGCCGATTCGTAATCGGCAGGTCGTGGGTTCAAATCCCACGCTCGGCTCCACGAACTCCGCGGACGTCCCGACCTCGTCCTGCGACCCGAACGCGATTGGTGCCGAACTGGCACCGCGGTGCCGCGGGCGCACCCTCGTCGAGCACGTCCATCGCGCGCCGAGAGCCGCAGGGCGTTTCGATCGGCAGAGGCTCGGGTTCGGAAACGAGAGCCTCGACCTCGAGCAGGTCCGGACCGGCGAGCCAGCCCTTTCGCTCAGCCGATTCAGAAGGCAACCACCGGAAAGTCCGGCGGCACTCCAAGATACACTTGCCCGAAGGTTCCATACCGCGCCTCGGAGGCGAAGACGTGATGTCTCATGGTCTGGACGTCCCGAAAGCACCGTTCCAACGGGCTGGTGGCTCGAAACGCGGTCGTTCCCGCGATGCCACACGCGAGATCCACTGCCTGTACCGCGCTGCTCATCGCGTGGGTCATGGCAAGCAACAGGTCCGCTCTCTGCTTCAGCGAGTGGGTCCCACCGTCGAGGCATCTCTGCCACGCTTCGCTCACCGTGTCGAACAGCAGTAACCGACCTGAACGCAGGACCGCTTCCGCCTTCCCCAACTGGACCTGTGCCGACGAGCGTTCTCTCAAGAGGCTCCTCGAAGCCACCGGAGCCTTGGTCGCCGCGAGCTCGGTCACCTCGTCGAGAGCCCTGCGCGCAACCCCCAGCATCGGCGTCGGGATGCCGGTCGCAGCAACGCCCACGAGCGGGAGTCGATACAGCGGCCCCCGATAGTGGGCCCCCGGCTCGAATTCCGGCACCATCGGAAACGTCCGCGATCTGGGCACGTACACGTCGATCACCGATATGTCGTGGCTGCCCGTGCCTCGCATCCCCATGACATGCCAGGTGTCGAGTATCTGGCAACTCTCTCTGGGGAAATAGACCATCACCGTCTCCGGCTCGCCTTCGGACTGCCGGTCAGCGTCCACCAGGGCGGTCGACGAGATCCAGTCGGCGTCATGGCAATTGCTGACGAACGGCGCTCGACCGGAGATCCGGTATCCGCCGTCGGCCGACGTGGCGTTCAGTGGGCGGCCGAACTGGGCGGCGATCAGAATGTCCGCGCCACGGCTGTAGATCTCTTCTGCTCCCTCGTCGGGGAGACGTGCACACAGACAAGCCCAGTCCAGAGGGTTCTCCAGGGTCCAGCCGGCGGCAGAGTCGTGACGGCTGATCTCTTCGACGACGAGTGCGCGGGTGACGGGGTCCGTCTCCAGTCCTCCGAGAGACCGGGGGGTCGACATTCGCAGGAGACCGGTCTCGCGCAAGGCATTCAGGACTGGCCGGGACAGGCGCCGTTCCCGCTCGGCTTCCGGGTTGTGTTTCCGGATGATTGGCGCGATGTCCCGCGCCGCGTCGACGAGCGATGTGTCTGCTTCCCGATGCATGGCCTTCTCCTGCGCCGGGCCCTTGTTCGAGGGTTCCCACCGGCAAGCGCTCTGCGCGCCCTCGAGAATCGAGGAACTCGGAGATCATGTTCGGCTCCGCTTCGCCGGAGCGATGTTCTGGTTGATGCGGAAGAGGTTGTCCGGGTCATAGGCCGCCTTCACGGCCGCGAGCCGCTCGTAGTTGACGCCGTAGTTTGCGGCCGCCCGGTGATCGTCGTCGCCGGACATGAAGTTGACGTAGCCACCGTCGCTGCCCGAGTGAGGATGAATGGCTGCGTAGTAGTCCTTCACCCACCTGATGTTGACCTCGTTGTCCGCAGGGTCGGACCAGATTCCCGCAATCACCGAGGCGAAGTTCTTGTCTCGGTGTCCGAAGGCGGTCTCGTCGGCGCCGACGCGCCGAGCCGCACCGTTGATCGGATGGAGGTGCATGGACGAGCTCACGTGCGGCGTCTTCCGGCCATGCGTGACGTGAGCGGCGATCGCCTCGTCCGTGAGCCTGGTGAGGAAGTCTGCTTTCCAGTAGTGTTGCATGCCCTTCGGGACGAGTCCGTCGAAGGCGCTGTTGAGGGCCGGGAACGGCACGACCTTGACGTTCTCCGCTTTCACTTCGGCAACGTCGCGGAGGGGCCGGAGTATCGTGTCGGCCTCCTCGTGTGGGCCGTTCCAGCAGGTGACCAGTACACAGAACAGATCCCCGACGCGGTCCTCGGGGACGAACGGCACGGGCGGAGCTATCTGCCAGCCGAAGAAGCATCCGAGCTGCTCGGGCGCATCGGCGATGAACTCGCGGTAGCACTCCAGGACCGCGGCGGCGTCGTCGAACTCGTAGAACAACGGGCCGCCCACGATGTCGCCGACCTCGTGCAGCCGAAACTCGAAGCTGGTGACGACGCCGAAGTTCCCGCCGCCGCCGCGCAAGGCCCAGAACAGGTCTTCGTGCTGGTAATCGCTTGCCGTGACCTGCCGGCCATCGGCGAGTACGACGTCGGCCGACAGCAGGTTGTCGATGGACAGCCCGACGCCGCGCGTCAGGTAGCCGATGCCGCCACCCAGCGTCAGGCCGCCCACCCCGGTCGTCGAGATGATCCCGCCGGGCGCGGCCAGGCCGAACGGGTAGGTCGCATGGTCGACATCACCCCACGTTGCACCGCCCCCGACCCGGACGGCCTTCTTGACCGGGTCGACCCGCACGTTCCTCATCGGCGACAGGTCGATGACCAGACCATCGTCCACCGTGCCGAATCCGGGAACGCTGTGGCCGCCGCCGCGAATCGCCAGGGCGAATCCGCCGTCGCGGCCGGCCGCGACCGCGGCCATCACGTCGGCCGAATCCATGCACTGGATGACGGCGCGGGGCCTGCGGTCGTGCATGCCGTTGTAGACGGCGCGAGCGCCGTCGTAGTCGGGATCCGACGGGGTGATGACGCGACCCCGCACCGCCTCGGTCATGGCTTTGATCGTGTCGCGCATGGTGCGCTCCTCCGCCTGGTTTCCCCGAGGATACGCACCCTGGCGTTCCCGAAGCGTTCCCTCTCAACGGGACTCGTTCAGCAGGCGAGTTGCAGCTCGGAACGCCGGGAGATCATGACCCGACGGAATGGTCTCGACGAGACGCCCGAGTTGCTCGCGTACTGTCCGATCCGGAAATCGACTGGCCAGCGAATGGAGCGCCCGAAGCCCCAACCACTCCGCCCCCTGGGCGCCGGCGGTCTCGACGGCGCGACGTAGTGAAGCGGCGGCGGCTTCGGTTTCTCCGCCGCGATGAGCCAGCTCACCATCGACGCGCCACAGCTCGGCCTCGAGATAACGCTGGTTGTGGCCGTGCGACCACGAGAGCCCCTCGCGGGCGGCGGCTCGTCCCTGGTGGCACTCGCCGGCCATGGCACGAGCCCGGGCGAGAAGAAGGAGTGTGTAGGTGAGGTGGAGGGTCTCGTCATCGGTACGCGAGCGCTCCACTGACCGCAGGATCTTCTCGATGCCTCCAGGCGATCCCTCGCAGACGTCCAGCCATCCCCGAAGGGCCTCTGCAACGATCATGAGGTAGGGCATCGGAAGACGCTCCCACAGACGCTCGGCGTGCCCGACGAGCTCGGCGAGGCGGGCGAGGTCTTCGGACTCGGCCGCGATGATCGCCGCGTACGTGACGACGTACCACAGCGTCATGAGATGATCGAGATCAACGGCCAACTCGAGAGCCGATCGAGCTGCCTCGCCGGCCCGGCCGGCATCTCCGCTCCAGAGCTCGACCCAGGCCAGCCGTACGAGGCATACCGCCTTCGGGTCCTGGGCGTACAACGCCAGGTGCTGGTCGCGATGGGACACGTCATAGGCGTCGATGGCGCCAGCCAGATAGTGCCGGGCCATGGCCAGATCGCCCCGCCAGAAGGCGCTCACGCCGAGGAGGTATCGGCCCTCCGTCCCGGCGATCGGGTCGTGGCTCTCGTGATCGAGGAGGGCCTGGCCGAGTTCACGGCAATCGTCGAAGCGGCAGCCCTGCAGCCGGGCGAGGCCGAGACCGCGGAGAATCGGTGGATCCACGGGTCGGTTGAGCTTGCGGCAGAGCGAAAGGGCTCGTTCGTAGAGATGGTGCGCACCCTTCGAGCCGTAGCCCTCGAGGGCCACGAGGGGTGATCCGAGGGCGATCCGGATGTCCAGCTCGAGCGCATCGCGGTCGGCCGACGTTGGCACCTCCGCGAGCAGCGAGAGCGCTCTCCGAAACATGGTCACGGCTTCATCGAGGGCCGACACCGCCACCGCTCTGGCGCCTGCCACGCGGTAGGCGTCGATGGCCGGCTCGACCATACCGGCCTGGTCGTAGTGTGCGGCCAGTTGCGGGGCGGCCGCGTCGATGTCGTGGTGGAACTCGATCGCGATCGCCTCGGCGACGGCGCGGTGGAGTCGACGTCGACGAGCCGGACTCACCATCTCCAGGGCGACCGCCCGAAGCTTGTCGTGACTGAAGTCGTACGTGAGCCGCTGATCGCGAATGATCCGCCGCCGCCAGAGTTCGTCGACATGATCGACGAGCTCGTGCTCACCGAGCCCGGTGGCCGAGGCCATCAGACCGACCGAGAAGGGCCGACCGATGACCGCCGCGACCTCGGCCAGTCGCCGGGCGCCCTCGGGTAGTCGGCTCAATCGGGCGTGCAACACCGCCCGCATCGTCGGCGTGAGCACGGCCTGACTGCGATCAGAGGAGATCCCGGCTCGAAGCACTTCGATGACGAAGAGCGGGTTGCCTCTGGTCTCGCCCCAGAGTCGTGCCGCCGGTTCCGGATCAATCGTGTCGGTCGAGCGTATCCGAGCGGCGAGCATCGCCGTGGTGGCTTCGTCGAGCGGGTCGAGGGGGACGATGCTCACTGCCCGGTCGTGGCCGAGAGCATCGATGAGCTTGCCAAGGGGGTGCTGTTCCGGGAGCTCCTCCGAGCGGACAGTACAGACGAAGAGGACCGGCGCCGTCCGTTCGGAACGGACAACGAAACCGATCAACTCGATGGTCTCGGCGTCGCACCACTGCAGGTCGTCGATGATCAGCAAACGCGGACGGTC
Source organism: Thermodesulfobacteriota bacterium (assembly GCA_036381125.1). GTDB lineage: Bacteria > DASVDK01 > DASVDK01 > DASVDK01 > DASVDK01 > DASVDK01. The sequence continues at coordinate 17,585 of DASVDK010000280.1, forward strand.
GGCGACGACGATGGCCCGGCTCACGGCGTCGAACAACCGCTGGCGCTGAGCCAGGTCGCCAGTCCGGCTCCGTCCAGACGGCGGGGACGCGTCGAGGAGTTCGGGCAGGAGGCGGGCGAGCTCGGTCCTCCAGGCCGTGTCGAGCGTGTCGATGTGGCTCCGGAGCGCCTTCGATCGGAGGAGGTCGACCACGGGACCCCAGGGCAGTCTGCCCGCAGCCTCGTACGCACGAGCCGAAGCCACCACGTGCCCCTCTGCTCGAACCCGGCGGCCGAGCTCGTGTGCGAGACGGGTCTTTCCGATCCCAGGCTCGCCGGTGACCAGCACGAGATGTGCCCCACGCTTCCGCACCGTGTTCCATGCCTCGGCAAGCTGGTTCAACTCGAGGCCGCGGCCCACGAACGGCGATTCGGCGAGGGGCGCCGGGTCCTCGCCCTGCACGTCGCCCTGTACGTCGTCGTGGCCGAGTGAGCCGGCCCGTAGCCGCTCGTACACGGCCACGATGGCCTCGCCGGGTGCCGCCGCAAGCTCGCGCTCGAGCACCTCGGCGAACCGGTGGTACGCGCGTAGCGCCGCGGCTCTGTTGCCGAGCGCGAGATGTGCTTCCATCTGAACGCGAACGGCCGCCTCGTCGGCAGGCTCGAGGTCGATGGTGCGTTGGGCGTACCTGATCGCGGCTTCGTGGTCGCCTCGGCCCGCAGCCTCCCGTGCCAGCCGCGTGAACGCCCCGTACGCCTCGGCTCGAAGCTTCGTTCGCGCGTCCAGGACCCAGGCGTCATAACAGGCTGGAAGGAAATCGCCCGAGTAGAGGCGCGCGGCGCGGTCGACATCACCGGCCGCCAGGGCATCTCGGAACCTCAGCACGTCGACGTCGGCTGGCCCGGTCGGAATCCACCGCACGATGTCGTCGTCGATCTCGACGAACTCACCGGCGTCGGGAAGGGCATGACGGAAGTCGTGGAGCAGCTTTCTGAGATTGGTCCGCGCCTGATGCTCGTCGGAGTCTGGCCAGAGCTCGAACGCGAGTCGCGAGCGGTGCTGCAGGTCTCTGCGCAACGCGATCAACGCCAGAAACCGATGCAAGCGAAGAGCGTCGAAGGCGCGAAGACGCCGGCCGTCCAGGATGATCTCGACTCCACCGAGAAGTCGGACCTCCAACCGGGCTGGAGGTTCGCCGCCGCTCCCGCTCGCGTCACTCGGCATATGGCCGCTCTGGTTCTCGTTCAGGACTCGATCATGGTCGGCGCCCGGCCGGCCCGGCCGAGGCCGATTCGGCGCGGATGGTGTCCGTCGTCTCGGGCGTTGGGCGTCCCGTAGCTCCCGGTGCCCGATCGTCTCCACTGGTCAGCGTACCTCGCCCGGTGCTGGCCGGGCCCTGAAGGAGACCTCCTCGCAGCTCGCCGCCAGAGGCTCCGCGTTATCGATCATTCGACGGAGCGAGCCCACGAGCGTCGGCGGCGCGGAGCCTGCGCGGTCGGACACACTGCGGGCACGGGACTCGCGACACGGACGGGCACGCGGAAGACGATGACCCGACTGCGCAGGAACGAGGGAACGGCGGTCGGGCCGCCGTGATAACGAGGGATTGCTCTGTCCGGGCGCACCCGAGATACGTTCCTGGAGCCTCGTTGCAGGCGGCAGACTTCCGGGTCGACCCGGGGTATCATCGCGGTTGCGGTCGGGCAGGAGATGCCGAGCCGTTGCTCGCCTCGCACTCGGCCAGGACGGTGAAGAAGATCAAGATGGCGAAGAAGACGGATCACGGCCTCACACCGCCCGCGTCCGTGCAGACCGAGGCCCAGACTCCCGGCGCAGCCGCGCAACGTCCCGTGGACGACCGACCGCCGGCGGCCGGCTTCCGGCAGTCGCCCGCTCGAACCTCGGTGGAGGTGCGCCCCGACGAGGGCTGGTTCCGGCTCCTCGTCGAGCGGATACGGGACTACGCCATCTTCCTGCTCGACCCCGAGGGGCGGGTCGCCACCTGGAACGCCGGGGCCGAGCGGATCAAGGGCTATCGGGCCGACGAGATCATCGGTCGCCACTTCTCGTGCCTCTACCTGCCCGACGACGTCGAGGCCGGCAAGCCGGGGGCCATGCTGGAGGCGGCAGCCCGCGACGGGCGGGTGGAGGACGAGGGCTGGCGGCTGCGCAAGGACGGGTCCGTCTTCTGGGCCAGCGTGGTCATCACGCCGCTGCGCGATCAGGACGGCCGGCTCCTCGGCTTCGGCAAGGTCACCCGCGACCTGACCGAGCGCCGGAGGAAGGAGGCCGAGGTCCGGGCCGCCAACGTCGAGCTCGCCCGGCGGGCCGACGATCTGACGGCGGCCAATCGGCAGCTCGAGACCTTGAGCCTGCTCGTCTCGAGCGTCGTCGACTACGCGATCTTCGTCCTCGACCCGGCCGGTCGAGTCGTCACCTGGAACATCGGGGCCGAGCGGATCAAGGGCTACCGGGCCGACGAGATCATCGGCCGGCACTTCTCCCGCTTCTACCCGCCGGAGGACGTCGAGGCGGGCAAGCCGGCGATGGAGCTGCGCGAGGCGTCCGCGCACGGCAGCTTCGAGGACGAGGGGTGGCGCGTCCGCAAGGACGGCAGCCGCTTCTGGGCCAACGTCGTGATCACCGCCCTGCGCGACGCCGAGGGGCGCCCCGTCGGGTTCGCCAAGGTCACCCGTGACCTCACGGAGCGCAAGCAGGCCGAGGAGCATCGCATCCAGCTCGCCATCGAGCGGAAGGCCCGCTCGGAAGCCGAGGCGGCCGTGCAGATGCGCGACGAGTTCCTCTCGATCGCCTCGCACGAGCTGAAGACGCCGCTGACCCCCCTGCTGCTCCAGATGCAGATCCTCCTGCGGGGCCTGCGGGCGGAGGGGCTCGCGAGCTACTCACCCGAGCGGCTCGTCTCGATCATCGAGAGCGCCGAACGGCAGGCCCGCCGGTTCGCCGCGCTCGTCGAGCAGCTCCTCGAGGTCTCCCGCATCGCGGCCGGGCGGCTGGAGCTCGAGCCGGAGGAGGTGGACCTCGCCGAGGTCGCGCGAAGCGTCGCCCTCCGCTTCGACGCCGAGATCGCCCGCTCAGGCTCGCCGTTCACGCTCGCGCTCGACGGCCCGGTGATCGGTCGCTGGGACCGCCTACGGCTCGAGCAGGTGATCGTCAACCTCCTCTCGAACGCGATCAAGTACGGCGCCGGCCAGCCGATCGAGCTGCGCGTCGACCGGCAGGACGAGACGGCGCGGCTCGTCGTGCGGGACCGGGGAATCGGGATCGACCCCGCGGACCAGGAGCGGATCTTCAGGCGCTTCGAGCGGGCCGCTCCCTCCCGGGCCTACGCGGGGCTCGGGATGGGCCTCTACGTCGTCCGGCAGATCGTCGAGGCCCACGGGGGATCGGTGCGCGTCGCGAGCGCGCCCGGCGCCGGCACGGCCTTCACGGTGGAGCTACCCCGAGACGGAGCCGAGCCGGCGGCGGCCGTCGCATCCTGAGGAAACAACATGGCATCGGCCCACCACGCCGGCCGGAGCGTTCTCGTCGTCGAGGACGATCCCGACATCCAGCAGACGCTGGCCTTCGCGCTCCAGATGGCCGGCTACACGGTCACCCTGGCCGGCGACGGCGCCGAGGCGATGCGCCACATGCGCTCGGCCCTCCCCTGCCTGGTCCTCCTCGACCTCGTGATGCCGGTGATGGACGGCTGGCAGTTCCGGGCCGCGCAGCAACAGGACCCGACCCTGGCCGCCGTTCCCGTCGTCGTCCTCTCGGCCGACGGCCGGGTCCGCCAGAAGGCCACCACGCTCGGCGTCGCCGGCTACCTCGAGAAGCCGATCGACCTCGACGCGCTCCTCGCCGCCGTCCGGCGCCACTGCTAGCGACCGCGATCGGGCCCGCCTGGTGCAGGGCTCTGCCGGGCCTGCGAGGCGCGCCCGGCACGGGCCGCCCGCGGCCAACGGACCCATCGCTCCGATCCCCTACCCGGACGATCACGTCCTCGCGGTGCCGGCCCCCACGGACGAGCGCACGGCGCCGGCGGCGGACGTCCTCCGCGCCCACGGCGGCCGCTTCGTCGACTTCTTCATCTCCCTGATGTTCTCGTTGCACGTCGGCATGCCGTTCCTCCTGCGCGGGTGACGCCTGCGCTTCTGCACGAGCGGCCGCGGCCGCCTGATGTGCTGCGTGGTCGTCGTCGATCACGGTGCCGAGGCGCCCGCGTCGCGCTCGCCCTGGAGGCCCCGGCACGCGAAGCAGGCGGTGCCCGGCTCGCCCGGTCCGCCGCCGACCGCGATGAGCTGGCCTCTCGACAGCCACCCGCCGAGCCCGCCTCCACCCGTTGGCGGCACGAGGTCGAGCGTCGCTCTGCGCGGACGCCGGCTCGGCACCTGCCGACCCTTCGGGCGGCGGCCGGGGAGCCGTCGTCCGATCGCTGCGTCGCGCCGGCGGTCGGAATCATCGGGGATCGGGCTCACATCCTCTCGTGCACGGCGCTCGTCCCTGATCTCGGCAGCCTTCCGACCGTCGTGCTGGCGCTCGACGCGCTCGCCATGGCGGTTCCCGGCATCGCCGAGGCGCTGGCCACGGCCGCCATGCCGGGGGTCGACGTGAGGGCCATGGTGCGCGCGCCCCTCGGGGAACCGGCTGCCCGACCGGGGGGCGGACTTCGAGTCGGTTCGGGGACTCGGTGGCCAGGCCCTTCGCCCCGTGCTGTGAGGCGCGAGCGCAGGGGACTGTCCCGGCCCGGATGCGAGGGCAGCCGACGTTACCGGGACACGGCAGGAGTCGTGCGTGGCCTGGTCGCCCTGCCGCAGCCGAGGCAGGAGAACTCGAGGCACCTGGCGACGGCGGCGGATCGCTGCGCGTCAATCAAGCCGTGCCGCCGAAGACGCTCGGGACCGTGCGGGGCGCGCCAGGGGGCTGCCCTCCTCCTCGACCCCCTGGCCGGGTTCGTCGCCCGCAGTCGCACCGGTCGATGGCGCACGAGGGAGACCGAGCCATGCGCAGGCAGGTGGAGTCGATCCGAACGGCCGGTGCGGGCGGGGCCTGGCCTGCCCTCCCCCTCGCGGCCTGGCGCGACACCTACGAGACGTTGCGCCGCTGGGCCCAGCTCGTCGGCAAGACGCGGCTCGCCCTGGCGCCCCGCGAGAACCACTGGTGGCACACCGCGCTCTACCCGACCGCGCGCGGCCTCACGACGTCGCCCATGCCATACGGCAACCGGACGCTCGAGGTCGACTTCGACTTCGTGGACCACAACCTGATCATCCGGACCGGCGACGGCGCGACCCGCGCGCTCGCGCTGGCTCCGCGCTCGGTGGCGGACTTCTACCGCGAGTACGTGAGCATCCTCGACTCCCTCGGGCTCCACGTCCCGCTCTGGCCCGTCCCGGTGGAGATCGACGACGCGACCCCGCTCGACACGGACCGGGTTCACGCGTCGTACGACGCCGACGCCGCACACCGGTTCTGGCTCGCGCTGGCGCAGGCCACCCGCGTGCTGCGGGAGTTCCGTGGCCGGTTCCTCGGCAAGTCCAGCCCGGTGCACTTCTTCTGGGGCAGCTTCGACCTGGCCTGCACCCGCTTCTCGGGCCGCCGGGCGCCGACGCACCCGGGCGGCGTCCCGAACCTCGCCGACCGCGTGACGCGCGAGGCGTACTCGCACGAGTGCACGAGCGCGGGGTGGTGGCCGGGAGGCGGGCCGGTGCAGGAGCCCGCGTTCTACGCGTACGCCTACCCCGAGCCGGGGGGCTTCGCCGACGCGCCGGTGCGCCCGGCGGCGGCGAGCTACCACGCGGGGCTGCGCGAGTTCGTCCTGCCGTACGACGCGGTGCGCACCGCCGATCGGCCGGAGGAGGCGGCGCTCGACTTCTTTCAGAGTACCTACGAGGCGGCCGCGGACCTCGCGGGCTGGGACCGCGCCGCGCTCGAGCCGCCCGACGCGCGAGCGAGCGCCTAGGAGGCCACGATGACGACCAGATGCACGCACCTCGACCACGTCCGCGCCGTCGGTCCCCGTACCCCCGAGGGGTGCGAGGAGTGCCTGGCGACCGGCGGCCGGTGGGTGCACCTCAGGCTCTGCCTCGAGTGCGGACACGTGGGGTGCTGCGACCAGTCGCCGGGCAGGCACGCGACGGCGCACTTCCACCGGGACGGGCATCCGGTCATGCGGAGCTTCGAGCCGGGCGAGGACTGGGGTTGGTGCTATGTCGACGGGCTCTTCATCGAGCCGGCGCCGCGCGCTCGGCAACCGCGGCCCGACGAGCGGCGCAGCCGGGCGCGGTAGAGGGGCCAGGAAGACGGGTGACGTGCGCGAGGGGGGCATGGGGCACAAGGGAGTCGACCGCTACGTGACGGGACTCGAGCCGATCGAGGGGCTCCCGCTCGACCCGAGCTGAGATGGCTGCCAGGCGACCGGTCAAGCTCGACCCCCCGGTAGACCTCGCCCGCGACCACGTCCTCGGCAACCCGGGCGCCGAGATCACCCTGGTCGAGTACGGCAGCTACGCGTGCCCCTTCTGCCATGCCGCCCACGACGTCATCGCCGCGCTGCGGGACCGGTTCGGGGACCGGATGCGGTACGTCTTCCGTCACCTGCCGATCCCCGAAAGCCCGTATGCCGTGCCAGCGGCCGAGCTTGCCGAGTACGCGGCCGATACGCGGGGGACGTTCTGGGAGGTGCACGACGCCCTGATGAAGCGGGGGCCGGACTTCGCTCCGGGCGACCTCGAGGAGATCGCGTCGGCGTTCGACCTGCCGCCGCCCGGCGACGGAGACGGGGCCGCGTTGGCGGCCGCGTCCTCGAGAGTCCGGGAGGACACCGAGAGCGCGCGGCGGAGCGGCGCGCTCGTCACGCCGACCTTCTACATCAACGACCGGCGCTACGAGGGCGCCTGGGACGAGAGCTCGCTGGCCGAGGCGATGCTCGGCTCGCTCGGCCACCGGCTGCACACCGCGACGCTGGACTTCGTCCGGTGGGGGCCGTCCGCGGGGCTCCTCCTCCTGCTGATGACGCTGCTCGCGGTCGTGCTGACGAACTCGCCGGTCGGCGCGGCGTTCGAGGCGTGGTGGCACGAGCCGTTCGGGTTCCTGTTCGGCGGCGGCGGTTACACGCTGCCGGTCGTCGACTGGGTGAACCACGGGCTCCTGACCGTCTTCTTCCTCGTGGTGGGGCTCGAGATCAAGCGGGAGTTCACCGTGGGGCGCCTCGCGACGCGGCGCGCAGCGGCGCTGCCGATCGCCGCGTCGCTCGGGGGCATCGTCGCACCGGCGCTGCTCTACCTCCTCGTGGTCCCGCCGGGCCCGCTCGTCCACGGCTGGGGCGCGACCATCTCGACGGACACCGCCTTCGCCGTCGCGCTCATCGCCATGCTCGGCGCCCGGGTCCCGGTGGACCTGCGGGTCTTCCTCACCGCCGCGGTCATCGTCGACGACCTGGTTGCCATCGCCGTCGTGGCGGTGGCGTACTCCGGCGCGCTCGACATGGGCTACCTGGCGGCGTCCGTTGCCGTCATCGGATCCATGGCAGCCCTCAACCGTGGAGGGATCCACAGGCCCCTTCCCTACGCGGGCCTGGGTCTCCTCCTCTGGATCTGCCTGCACGCGGCGGGGCTGCACGCCACGCTGGCCGGCGTGGTCCTCGCGGCGGCGACGCCGACCCGTCCCCCGCCGAACCTCCGCGCCCTGCTGGACCAGGCGCGGACGGTCGTGGAGGCGTCGACGAGCCGCGGCGGGGACGCCGTGATGCGGCACGGGCTCTCGCGGCCGGCACTGGAGGCGCTGGACGCGATCCACGATCGGATCGAGTCGCCCGCGGACAAGCTCCTCCGGTCGCTGGAGCCCTGGTCGAGCTACGCCGTCCTGCCGGTCTTCGCCCTCGCCAACGCCGGGGTCGCCTGGTCGTCGGACATCGTCGAGGGGCACGGCCGGCTGACGCTGGCCGTCATCCTGGGGCTCGTCCTCGGCAAGCCGCTCGGGATCCTGCTGGGCGCCCGGCTGGCCGTACGCCTGGGGGTGGCCGAGAAGCCGGAGGCGTATACCTGGCGGCAACTGGCCGGCGCCGGCGCGCTCGGCGGGATCGGGTTCACGATGTCCCTCTTCATCGCCGGGCAGGCCTTCGCCTCCTCGGCCGACTTCACCGCCACCAAGATCGCCATCTTCGCCGCGTCGCTGATCGCCGGCGTCCTGGGGACGCTGATCCTGTGGCGGCCGGTCGAGATCGGTTCGCCGGCGGCCGAGGACACGCCGGCGCCGCGGCGGTAGGCTACTGGGCTGGGAGGGCACGATGCGGCAAGCCGTTCCCCGGGTCTTCATCGTCGGCGCAGGCTTTGGCGGCCTCGAGGCGGCCAAGGCGCTGGCCGACGCGCCGGTCGAGGTCGTCGTCGTCGACCGCCGCAACCACCACGTGTTCCAGCCGCTCCTCTACCAGGTGGCCACGGCGGCCCTGTCGCCGGCCGACATCAGCGCGCCGATCCGGGCGATCCTGCGCGACCAGGCGAACTGTCAGGTGGTGCTGGCCGAGGTCACGGGTGTCGACGTGGCCGGCCGTCGCCTCGTGGTGGCCGGCGGCCACATCGGGTACGACTACCTCATCCTCGCCGCCGGCGCGACGCACGCGTACTTCGGGCACGACGACTGGGCGCCGATCGCGCCGGGGCTCAAGACCCTCGAGGACGCGACCGAGCTGCGCCGGCGGATTCTGCTCGCCTTCGAGTCGGCCGAGTACGAGGGGAGCGAGGAGGCCCGCCGGTCGGTGCTGACGTTCGGCATCGTCGGCGCGGGACCGACCGGCGTCGAGCTCGCCGGCGCGATCAAGGAGATCGCGGGACACACGATCCCCGGGGACTATCGCCACATCGACACGCGGGCGACCCGCGTGATCCTCTTCGAGGGGAGCGATCGGGTGCTGCCGACGTTCGCGCCGGAACTCTCCGCGCGCGCGCAGCGCGACCTCGAGCGCATGGGCGTGGAGGTCCGCCTCAACTCCATGGTGACCAGGGTCACGCGCGAGGGGATTCACGTCGGCAGCGAGTTCATCCCCGTGCGCAACGTCTTCTGGGCGGCGGGCGTGAAGGCGAACCCCCTCGGGAAGTCGCTCGGGGTCCCGCTCGATCGAGCGGGTCGGGTGATCGTCGGCCCCGACCTGACGATCCCCGGCCACCCCGAGGTCTTCGTCGTCGGCGACATGGCGGCGGCCAAGTCGGCCGACACCGGCAGGCCGGTGCCCGGCATGGCGCCGGGCGCCATCCAGATGGGCCGTTACGCGGGCGAGACGATCGCGCGCGAGGCGAGCGGGCGATCCACGGTCGCCGACCGCCGCCCCTTCGTCTTCCACGACAAGGGCTCCATGGCGGTCATCGGCAAGGCCAAGGCCGTCGCGCAGATCGGCCGGTTCCGGCTCGGAGGCTTCGTCGCCTGGCTCCTCTGGGGCGGGGTGCACATCACCTACCTCGTCGGCTTCCGCAATCGCGTGATGGTCCTCCTGAGCTGGTTCTGGAACTGGCTCCTGAACGCGCGGGACGCCCGCCTGATCACCGGCGACGCGCAGCTCGACATCCGGATCCCGCGGTCGGACGAGTTCGTCCCCGGCAGCGCCCGGCGCGCCGCGCCGCGGCGCGCCGGCGGCGCGCGCCCGCAACCCGACTGATCGGCCGTCAGCCGATCCGCACGCCGAGCATGGAGACCGAGCCGCCGTCGAAGCCCTCGACCGGGAAGGTCACCGGCTCGCCCGGCTCGGCCAGGGCAAGGACGTAGAGCAGCGGCAGGTAGTGGTCGGGCGTCGGCACGGCGAGCGCGGCGTCCGCCCCCAACCCTTCGTAGGCCACGACCGTCTCGTGCTCGCCCGCGCGGATCGCCTCCCGCACGCGCCCCTCGAACCGCACCGCCCAGTCGTACGGGTCGATCGGATGCCGCCCCCACGAGTAGGCGTGGAGGTTGTGCACCACGTTGCCGGACCCGAGCACGAGCACCCCCTCGTCGCGCAGCGGCCGCAGGCGGCCGGCCAGCGCGTAGTGCTCGTGTGCGGTCAGGGTCTCGTCGAGGCCGAACTGGACGACCGGGACGGTGGCGTCCGGGAAGAGGTGGACCAGCAGCGACCAGGTCCCGTGGTCGAGCCCCCATCCCCCCCGGTCCAGGGCGACCGGCGTCGGGGCGAGCAGGTCCCGCACCCGGGCGGCGAGGGCCGGCGACCCTGGCGCCGGGTACTGCACCTCGTACAGGGCGCGCGGGAAGCCGCCGAAGTCGTGGATCGTGCGCGGCCGCTCCTCGGCGGTGACGCGGCTGCCCGGGACGTACCAGTGAGCCGAGACGGCCAGGATGGCGCGCGGGCGTGGCAGGTCTGCGGCGATCCGCGCCCACGCCTCGGTGCAGGCGTTCCGCTCGAGGGCGTTCAGGGGGGTGCCGTGGCCGAGGAAGAGGGCCGGCATGCGAGCCGCGCCGCCGTCGGCGCGTGTGGTCATGATGTCACCTCTCCGGTCCCCGGCCCCGCGAGGGCGCCGGACCGTCCCGCCGGCCGGACCCGAAGACTGTAGCTCGGCGCAGCGTGCGCGGCGCCATCCGGCCGGCGCCGACCTCGCCGAGGTCGCCCCCCAGTCCCGGCAGGGCCTGGATCTGCCCCCAGAGGGCCGGCAGCATGACGCGACGCTCTCGGTGCCGTGGACTTCCCCTTTCCGGCTACTCCCTGACGAGCGCCGCGTTCAACCGCTCCTCGGCGGAGATGTCGGCATCGCTGTCGGGCGCGCCCTCCGGGATCTCGATCTCGACCCAGTTCACCTCACCAGTGAACTCGTGTACGGTGTGGTCGCGGGTCACCGGCGAGCCGCCGTCGCGGCCGATCTCGAGCGGCTCGTCGCTGGCGAACGGGAGCGGCTGCGTCCGCCCCACGCGCCCCTCCCCGACCGGCCGGTCGTCGACGAAGAGGCGGACGGTCCCGCCCTTCGCCGGGCCGCCGCCGTCGTAGTCGAAGTCCATCCGGACGCGGTGCGTGCCTTCCGGCAGCGGCTCGGCCCCCTCGACGTAGAAGAGGTCGATGCCGTAGAAGTTGTAGCAGTACTTGAGGCGACCGCCCTTCGCGTAGAGGGACCAGCCGCCCGGGAGGCCGCCCTGGGTCACGATCACCCCCTCGCAGCCGCCGGCCGGCACGACGACCTCGGCCGCCACGCGGTGCGACTTGTTCTTGATGCTGATCACCGAGAACGCGTTCAGCCGGCCGAGGTCCGGGTAGAGCCGCTGACGCCGTCCACGGGCGAGGACCGGACGCCCGGCGGTGTCCGGATCGGCTCGCTCGGCGCCCCGGTCGTCGAGCGGCAGGACGTTGTGCCTGGCCGCCTCGATGAGGAAGAGGCGCTTGAGCTCGCGCAGCTTCTCGGGCTCCTGCCGGGCGAGGTCGCGCGCCTGGGTCCAGTCGGTGTTCGTGTCGTACAGCTCCCAGACGTCGTCCTCGAAGTCGCGCCGCGGCCAGCCGGGGACCGGCGGGGTGTGCGCCGTGACCGCCGTCCAGCCCCGGTGGTAGATGCCGCGGTTGCCGAGGATCTCGAAGTACTGCGTCTCGTGCCGGTCGGGCGCGCCGGTGTCGTCGAAGCTGTACGCCATGCTCACCCCCTCGATCGGCTGCTGATCGACGCCGTGGACGATCAGCGGGTGCGGGAGGCCCGCGACCTCGAGGAAGGTCGGCGCCACGTCGATCACGTGGTGGAACTGGCGGCGCATCTCGCCGCGGGCCTTTATCACGCGCGGCCAGTGGACGATCAGCCCGTTGCGCGTCCCGCCCCAGTGCGAGGCGACCCGCTTCGTCCACTGGTACGGGGTGTCCATGGCGTGCGCCCAGCCGAGCGAGTACTGGGGGTACGAATCGGGCGTGCCGAACGAGTCGAGACGCTCGCGGAGGAACTCGGGCGTCTCGACGTCGACCATCCCGGTCATCGTCAGTGACTCGTTCCACGTCCCGTTGATGGTCCCCTCCCCGGAGGCGCCGTTGTCGCCGGTGATGACGTAGATCAGGGTGTCGTCGAGCGCGCCGAGCCTCTCGATGGCGTCGACCACCCGGCCGATGCAGGAGTCGGTGTGCTCGAGGAACGCGGCGTAGAGCTCCATCTGGCGGGCCAGCACCGGCTTCATCTCGTCGGGGACGTCGCGCCAGGCCGGGATGCCCTGCGGGCGGGGCGTCAGCTCGCAGTCGGGCGGAACGATGCCGAGCTGCTTCTGTCGCGCGAACGTCTCCTCGCGCACCACGTCCCAGCCCCTGTCGAACGCGCCGCGATAGCGGTCGCGCCAGCCGCCCGGGACGTGGATGGGCGCGTGCGTGGCGCCCGGCACGAAGTAGAGGAAGAACGGCCTGTCCGGCACGAGCCCCCGCTGCTGGCCGAGCCAGCGGCACGCCCTCGTCGCGAGGTCCTCGGTGAGGTGGTATCCCTCCTCCGGCGTCCTGTCCGGCTCGACGGGGTTCGTGCCCTCCGTGAGGCTCGGGTAGAACTGGCTCGTCTCGCCGCCGATGAAGCCGTAGAAGTACTCGAAGCCGCTGCCGGTCGGCCAGCGGTCGAAGGGGCCCATCGGGCCCCACTCCCACGTCGGCGCCTCGTGGCACTTGCCGAACTGCGCCGTGGAGTACCCGTTCAGCCGCAGCACCTCGGCGATCGTCGCCGCCGTGTTCGGCCGGCGCGAGGTATAGCCCGGTGCCGCCGTGGCCATGTCGGAGACGAGACCCATCCCCACCGAGTGGTGATTGCGGCCCGTCAGGAGCGCCTGCCGCGTCGGGGAGCACAGCGCCGTCGTGTGGAACCGGGTGTAACGCAGGCCATCGGCCGCGAGCCGTTCGAACGTCGGCGTCCGGCACGGGCCTCCGAACGCGCTGTTCGATCCGAAGCCTGCGTCGTCGAGCAGGACGAGGAAGACGTTCGGCGCGCCCGCCGGCGGGCGCAGCGGCTCGATCGGCTCGTACCTGGCATGCGGGTCCCTGGCGTCGTACGTCGTCGGGCCGGCGTACGGGCGGTCCGGGATCGGAAGGACCTCGCGCGGGATAGTGCTGGCCACGGCTGGCCTCCTTGCATCGGGGCAATGACGCGCATCGCAGGGCGCGCGCCGAGCACCCGTCCGGAACCGGCGGGTTGCGGCCGTCCGTTCGACGACGCACGACTCGCCGATCGAGAGGATGTTCCCGCCCACGAGCCCACGTTGATGCCGAGCAGCCCGGTGACGAGCGGTCTACGCCGCCCGCCGGCCCGCGGCGCGCCTGCCGGCCTCCGTTGCCGCGCGTCCTGCCGCCCGCCTGCGCAGCCACCACGCCGCCGGGAAGAGAATGGCGAAGCCCACCAGGGACGAGACGACGACCATGCCTTGCCCATGATCGGCTCGAGGCGCCCCGCCCAGCCCGGGGACCGTGCCCTGACGAACAGGCCGACGGCGAACGGCAGGAGCATCGCGAGGACGAGCGGCCTGCCGATGGCGCCCGCGCTCACGGCGACGTCGGGCACCGCCAGCGGCACGACGAGGGGCATGTACACGATGGTGACCGGCAACGGGAGCACGAGCAGGGTGGCGGCGAGCGCCAGGTCGCCCTCGGCCGCCTCGGTCAGCTTGATCAGGAACGGCGCGCCGGCCGCCGTCGCGATCAGGATCAGGCCGACCTCGATGAGCGGACCTCTCATGAGCGGGCGTGCGACGAGCATGCCCCGATCGAGGAATCCGCGCGGGCGGCGGCCGGCATCTATCGCCCCCGACCGACACTCCGGGGTCGCCTCGTGATGTCGATGTCGGCCGCCCCCTCTTCGCCCGAGAGACACGCTTCCTCGACCTGGATCGTCGAGAAGTACACGTCGAAGCGGCGCCTCAGCCGTCGGTCGCCTCGCGCAGGGCCCGCTCGCCGTCTTCCGCGAAGCGCCGAACGCAGACGTGTCCGGAAAAGAGGGTGCGCCCCGAGGTCAGGCTCCAGGCGTGGACGTGGTGGACGTCCGTGACGCCCTCGAGGCTCCGCAGGGCCTCGATCGCCCCGTCGAGGTCGAAGTCCCTCGGCGTCCCCTGCAGGAGGATCCGCAGGGCCGAGCGGAGGATGCTCCACGAGGCCCAGAAGAGCGCGAGGCCGAAGGCCATGCCGAGGAGGGGGTCGATCGCGAGGAAGCCGGTTAGCCGGATCACCACCGCCGAGACGACGATGATCAGGCTGCCGACGAAGGTCTGGACGATGTGCCAGAAGGCCCCCTTCATGTTCAGGTTGCCCTTCTGGCGCTCGTAGAGGAGCCGGAAGGCGATCAGCTCCGTGGCGATCCCGCCGAAGGCCGTGTACAGCATCACCGTCGTCGGCAGCTCGATCGGCGCTCTCAGGCGCATGGCGCCCATCCAGAGCACGTACGCCGCCA
>DASVDK010000281.1:0-3032 GCA_036381125.1 Thermodesulfobacteriota bacterium
CGCGCGACGCGCTCTACCGTGCCCAGGGCCACGACGCGTACCGCGAGCGGGAGGACGGGCCGGCGCCGGCGCACCTCCGGTCGGCGGCCTACCGGAGCCTGGTCGCGGCCGAGCGGGCCGCCGAGCGGATCCTCGCCGCGCACCGGCCGGGGCCCTTTCGCGCGTACCCGTGGGGCGGCGTGGTGCGGGGCGCGTGCACCGTGGAGATCGGCGACCTCGACGCCGACGGGGCCGACGAGATCGCCCTCGACGCGCCACCCGCGGCGATCCTCGTCACGCCGGCCGACGGCGGCGGCGTCGCCGAACTCGACCTGCGCGAGCGCGCCTTCAACCTGCTCGACACCGGGCGGCCGGCCTTCGTCGACCACGTCCTCGGCCCCGACGCCGACCTCGCGCGCTTCGCCGCCGGCGCCTGCCGGGAGATGGGCCGCTTCTTCCGGGCGCCGTACGAGTGGACACTCCTCGAGGCCCCGCCGGTCGCCGAGGGGGAGATCCCGACCGAGCCGGAGCCCGACCCGCCCCGCATCCGGCTCGCCCGCCGCGCGCCGGTCACGGGCGACGACGGCGTCGCCGTGCCGGTCGTCGTGGCCAAGACGCTGCGGTACGAGGGGGACCGGGCCGCGCTGTCGGCGAGCTACCTGGTGCAGAACGACGGCGAGCGCCGGCTCGAGACCACCTTCGCCGTGGAGGCGAGCGTGAACCTCCTCGCGCCGCGCGCGGCCGACCGCTACATCCGCGTCGACGGCGAGGCGCTCCCCCCCGAGTCGCGCCACCTCGGGGCCGTCGGCGCCTCGCCGGCGGTCCGGAGAGTCGAGGTGGTGGACGAGTACCTGGGGCTCACCGTCGGGCTCGAGACGGACGAGCCGGGGGAGCTGTGGCGCTGCCCGATCGGCTCGCCGGAGCCGGGAGCAGGCGACTACCGCGGCACCGTGCTTCTGCTACGATGGCGCCTCGCGCTCGGGCCGGGTGAGCGGTTCCGGGTGAAGCTGTCCCTGTCGGCACGGTGATTCGACGGGATCGTCGTCAGGAGGCTGACCATGGAGATCGAGGAGCGGATCAGCGTCGACCCTGCAATCTGCGGTGGGAAGCCGACGATTCGTGGGACCCGGATCATGGTCAGGAACATCCTGGGCATGATCGCCGGCGGATATTCGATCGAGCGAGTCCTCGAGGCATACCCGGAGCTGGCTCGGGAAGATGTGAGCGCGGTCTTGAGCTACGCGAGCCACGTCGTCGACGAGGAGAAGGTCATCCCGCGTGGGTAACCCTCTCGCCGTCCTCTTGGACCAGAACGTCCCGCGCCAGGTCGCGCGATGGCTATCCGGCCTGAGGCCCTCGTGGATGGTCCGACACGTCGCCGACGTTGGGCTCGAGGGCAAGAGCGATCGCGAGATCTCGAGATCTTCGAGTGGGCGCAGGAACGGGAGACGATGTCGTTACCTTCGATGAAGACTTCGCCGACCAACGGTCGTTCCCGGTCGGACAGCACCACGGCATCATACGGCTTCGGGTCTGGCCGACGACCGTCGAGGAGATCCAGAGCGGCCTGGCCCGGTTGCTGGCCGACGTTCAAGATCAGGACCTGCGGAGAGCGCTCGTGATCATCGACCGCGTGCGCATACGTGTACGTTCGGGGAGACCGGGCGGACGATGAAGCGAGCCTACGCGACGGTTCTGGCGGGCATCCTCGGGATCGCCGGCTGCTCGACGCCGGCCGAGAAGGCCGATCAGGCGCTGATCCGCAACCGGCGCGACCCGGGGGTCGCCGCGGCCGGGGTGCGGGTGGCCGGGCCCGGCGTCGCGGCGACATCCGACGCCGCCGCGACCGCGGCGGGCGGCAAGGTGGTGGACGGTCAGTGGGCGCCGGCCGCGCCGGTGCAGGTGGCGCAGGCCTCCGCGCCGGCCGGTACGCGGGGCGAGGCCGCTGCGCCGGCCGAGCCGCAGGACCGGGGCGCGGCGTCGCCGGCGCCGGCAGCCGCCCCGTCGCCCGGAGGTCCCGCGCGCGAGGGGATCGTCGTGTCGGTCCGGGGCGAGACGGTGTACGTGGACCTCGGCGCGGGCGACGGGATCGCGGTCGGCCAGCGCCTTCGCGTGGTGCGCGCCGGCGAGCCGCTGGTCCACCCGGTGACCGGCGAGACGCTCGGCGCGGTCGACGACGAGGTGGCCCTCCTCGAGGTCACCGCGGTGGCCGACAGGTTCTCGACGACGAAGGTCGTCCGCCTGAACGAGGGGACGACGCTCGAGCCGCGCGATCGGGTCGTGGCCGCGGCGGCGCCCGCCTCGCCGGTACCGGCTGCCTCGGCGCCGCAGGCGGCGCCCGCGCCGAGCGCGCCCGGCTCCCCCGCGCCCGGGCCCGTCGCCTCGGCCGGCTACATGCTCGACACGAAGCGGTCGATCACGAGCCAGGAGCTCCCCTTCGAGATCCGGGACCTGGCCGTCGCCGACCTCGACGGCGACGGTCGCGTCGAGGTGGTCACGCTCGCCGAGCACCGGATGATCATCTACCGCTGGACGGGGCGGGCCCTGGAGCTGCTCTTCGAGGAGGAGGCGCGCAACCGGCGCAGCTACATCACCGTCGACGCGGCCGACCTCGACGGCGACGGGGCCGCCGAGCTGCTCGTCAACGACGCCTACGAGCCGACCCGCGTGCGCGCCTCGATCCTCAACCTCAAGGGGCGCGAGTTCGTGCGGCACGACCTGCCGCGCGACCGCTACTTCCGCATCGTCGGCGCCGAGATCGGCCAGCCGACCCTCGTCGGCCAGCGCCGCGGCGACGGGGAGACCCCCTTCGTCGGCGACGTCCACCGGTACGAGTGGCGCGGCGGCAAGGCCAGGCAGCGGGAGGCCGTCTGGCTGCCTGTTCACACGGCCATCTTCGACTTCCAGTACTACCGGACGCCGGAGGGCGGCGTCGAGCTGGCCGTCCTCGGCCCGTCAGGGAACCTCCGTCTCTACAAGGGACGGGAAGAGGTCTGGTCCAGCCAGCAGGAGTTTGATGGTACAAAACTCCGTGTTCAGGAAGAGAATCCCAG
>DASVDK010000282.1:0-8344 GCA_036381125.1 Thermodesulfobacteriota bacterium
GTAGATCGAGTACGGCCCGACCGGCCCGAACTGCTTCTCGTACGCCTCGACCGACGCCTTGGCCGTCGGGACGTTCTTGATGTCCGGCGAGAAGGTGAGCCAGCTCCCCTCGGCCGCCTCCTTGCCGGCGATCTTCACGAACTCGGGGTCGATCGTGCCGTCGCCGCTCATGAAGCGCGCCTTGATCCCGAGGTCCTTCGCCTGCTTGGCGAGGAGCCCGGCCTCCGGGTAGATCCCGCCGAAGTAGACGACCTCGGGGTTCTGCGCCTTCACGGAGGTCAGGGCCGCCGTGAAGTCCTTGTCGCCCTGGGTGATGCCGCCGTAGAAGACCGGCTCGATCTTGTGGTTCTTCTCGAGCGCGTCGCGGAAGGCGTCGGCCAGGCCCTGGCCGTAGGTCGTCTTGTCGTGCAGGACGGCGACCCGCTTGATCCCCTTGTCGGAGACGAACTTCGCCGCCACGACGCCCTGCTGGTCGTCCCGCCCGCAGACGCGGAAGACGTTCCACATGCCGCGGTCGGTGAAGGTGGGGTTCGTCGAGGCCGGGGTGATCTGAACGAGGTTGCCTTCCAGGTAGACGGTCGAGGCGGGGATGGAGCAGGACGAGTTGAAGTGCCCGACGACCCCGATGACCCCCTCGTTCACGAACTTGTTCGCGACCGCGACGGCCTGCTTCGGGTCGTGCTGGTCGTCGCCGACGACGATCTCCACCTTGTGTTCGGGGTTCGCCGCCGTCCACTCCTGGATGGCCAGCTTCACGCCGTTCTGGATGTCCTGGCCCATCTTCCCCTGGTCGCCGGTCATCGGGCCGGCGACGCCGATCTTGTACGTGGCGGCCGTGGCATCGGTCGCGAAGCCGGCGGCGGCTACGACCAGCGCTGCCGCCAGCGCGAACACCTGCTTCTTCATCAGGAACCTCCTCTGAGGCCGGGCCGACAGCCCGCCCCGAGCCCTGGGGATCGCTTCAGCCCACCGGCGCGGCCGGCCACGCTGCCCGTACCGGCCCACGGGACCCGACTCGCGCGCCGGCCCGATCGTCCCGGGACGTCCGGCGCCTCGCCGGTCTGCCGTGAGATCCGTCTGACGGGACGCGCGCGCAGGCCATTCGGCCGCGCCCGCGCACGCCGACCCGCTCGAGCCGACCGTGCGTCGGCGCAGCGGGCCGCAGCCGCAAGACACTGTTTTGCCTCTTATAACTCCGGGTTACGCGGCTGTCAAACCGGCCGGCCTGCCGCTACGATACCGCCTCGCGGGTCACGTCGGGCGCCTGGGGCCGAACAGGGCCGTGCCGACCCGGACCAGCGTCGCCCCCTCCTCCACGGCCGCCTCGAAGTCGTCCGACATCCCCATGGACAGCTCCGACAGCGCCGAGCGCGGCAGCCCGGCCTCCACGAGCCGGTCCCGCAGCCGGCGCATCGCGGCAAACGGGGCGCGTGCCGCGTCGGGCGAAGAGGCGGGCGCCGGGATGGCCATCAGACCGCGCACCGACAGGCCCGGCAGCGCGAGGAGCCGCTCGACCAGACGCGCGGCGTCGTCCGGCGCGACGCCGGCCTTGGTCGGCTCGCCGCTGATGTTCACCTGCACGAGGACCGGCAGCGAGCGCCCCTCCGCATGGGCCCGCCGGGCCAGCGCCTCGCCGAGCGACTCCCGATCGACCGAGTGGACGAGGGCGAAGTGTCGCACGGCGTCGCGGGCCTTGTTCCGCTGGAGCGGGCCGACGAGGTGCCACTCGGCCCCCGCCGCCGCGCGACGGACCGCCGGGTCGGGATGCGCGGCCAACGCCGCCTGCTTGGCCACCGCCTCCTGCACGTAGTTCTCGCCGAAGCAGGTCTGCCCGGCCAGCAGCGCCTCGGCGAGCCGCTCGGCGGGCTGCAGCTTGGACACCGCCACGAGCCTGACCTCGGCCGGGTCTCGCCCCGCCCGGCGGGCGGCGGCGTCGATGCGCGCCCGGACGGCCGACAGCCGGTCGGCGAATTCGCTCATCCCCGGCTCCCGAAGGCCCCCGGGCCGCCGAGGGCGACGAGCGCCTCGAGCACCTCGGCGAGCGGGAGGCCGATCACGTTCGTCACCGATCCCTCCACGGCAGTCACCATGAACGCGCCGGCGCCCTGGATGGCGTATGCACCGGCCTTGCCGAACGGCTCGCCCGTGGCGACGTAGCCGTCGATCTCGGCCCGCGAGAGCCGCTTCACCCGCACGCGGGTCGTCACGACCGACGCCACGCGCCGCCCCGCTGCCGCGCCCGCGGCCCCGGCGACGACGAAGCCGGTGTGCACCTCGTGCGTCCGGCCGGAGAGCCGCTCGAGCATCGCGGCCGCCTCGGCCGCGTCGGCCGGCTTGCCGAGCGACCGGCCGTCGATCGCCACGATTGTATCGGCCGCGATCACGAGCGCCGGCCCCGGCTCGAGCAGCCGGCAGGCGGCGTCGGCCTTGAGGCCGGCGAGCCTGCCGGCGGCCGCGTCGGGCGCCTCGCCCGGGAGCAGGCGCTCGTCCACGTCGGCCGGCGCCACCTCCGGCGCCAGACCGATGCGCCTCAGCAGGTCGAGGCGGCGCGGCGACGCGGAGGCGAGGACGATCCGCACGTCTTGACGGGTCATCGGGGGTGTGGTAGCACGGCCGGCCATGAAGACGCTCAAGCTCCAGACCACGTCACGGGTCGAGATGGTCGACATGACCGAGCCGATCCGCCGGGTGGTGCGCGAGAGCGGGGTCATGTCGGGGCTCTGCTTCGTGTTCTGCCCACACACGACCGGCGCCGTCACGCTCAACGAGAACACCGACCCCGACGTCCGCACCGACTTCGACCGGGCGCTCGCCGCGGCCGTCCCGCGACAGGGTCCCTACGTGCACTCGGAGGGGAACTCGGACGCGCACGTCAAGGCGAGCCTGATCGGGTCGAGCGTCACGATGCTCGTCGAGAACGGCAAGCTCGTCCTCGGTCAGTGGCAGGCCGTCTACTTCTGCGAGTTCGACGGCCCCCGCAGCCGAACCCTGGTCGTCAAGGTCCTCGGCTGACCGTCGGGCGGCGGCCGGGCGCGCTAGCGCGGCGGCGTCACGCCGATCCGGTTCTTGCCGGCCGCCTTGGCCGCGTAGAGGGCCTTGTCCGCCCGGACGATCAGCTCGCGCAGCGACGAGGCGTCGTCCGGGAACTCGGCCACGCCGGCGCTGATCGTGAGCCGGATGCTCTCCCCCTCGACGATGTGCGTCAGCGCCTCGACCTCCCGCACGATCCGTTCCGCGATGGCGGTCGCCTCCGCTCGCCCCGTCTCGGGCAGGATCACCGCGAACTCCTCCCCGCCGTAGCGCGCCACGATGTCCATCGTGCGCACCGCCCCTCGGATGCTCGCCGCCGTGAGCCGCAGCGCCTCGTCGCCCTCCACGTGCCCGTGCGTGTCGTTGAAGGCCTTGAAGCCGTCGATGTCGATCATGACGAGGCTCACGTGCGACTTCGTCCGCGTCGCGCGGTCGATCTCCTCGGTGAGGCGCTCCTCGAAGTAGTGCCGGTTGAGGAGCCCGGTGAGGCCGTCGGTGATCGAGATCTGCTTGAGCGCCTCGGAGCGCTCGTAGAAGGCCGAGCGCTCGATGGCGATGGCCGCCTGGGCGGCGACGGCCGAGAGCAGGGTGAGGTCGGTCTCGTCGAACGCCTCGCCGCCGATCTTGTCGGCCAGGTTGAGGACGCCGATGGTCCGCCCCTTCACGAGCAGCGGCAGGCTCACGAACGAGCGGCTCTTGAAGCGGGGCCGGTTGCGCCGGCCGACGCGCGCGTCGGACTCGACGTCGCGCACGAGCATCGCCTCGCGGGTGGCGGCCACCATCCCGGCGATCCCCTCCCCCGGCCGGATCCGGAACTGCTCGACGATCCGCTCGTGCAGCCCCTTGGTCGCCTTGATGGCCAGGTCGCCGCGGGTCTCGTCGAGGAGCATGAGGGAGCCGAGGCTCGCGCCGACCATGGCCGAGGCGCTCTCGAGGATCATGCGGAAGAGCTCGGTCGAGTCGAGCGCGGACGACACCGCGCCGCCGACCTCGGCGAGGGCCGCGAGGTCGCGGTCGCGACGGGCCACCTCGAGCCGCAGGCGCCGCGTCTCGAGGGCGACGCCCGCCTGCCTGGCGAAGGCCGCGACGAGGTCCACGTCGGCGCGTCCGAGGTCGGCATTGACCAGGACCAGGAGCGAGCCGCTCCCGTCGGCCATCGGGAAGGCGTGGACGCTCTGCGCCTCCCCCGGGAAGCCCGACTTGAGGATCTCGTACACGTCGCGCGTCTCGATCGGCTGCGCGGGCCCCTCGGGCGCGGCAAGGGCCCGGCCGAGGGCGCCGGTGCCGCCGGGCCGAACGACGAGCCCGGTCAGGTCGAGGCCCGGCGAGCCGAAGGCGGCCACCGCACGGTAGGCGTCCGCCCCCGGCTCCCGCGTCAGGATGGCCGCGGCGGGCACGTCGAACAGCACGGCGATCGCCTGAAGCGCGAGCTGCTCGCCGTCGGCGGCCGCACCGGGTTCGACGAGGTCGGGGACGAGCGCGAAGAGCGTGGAGGCGCGGTCCACCTGACGGCGCGCCCGGTCGGCCTCGCCGAGGCCGCCCAGGACCGATCGGGCTACCCGGTCGAGCGTCTGCACCAGGGCGCGGAACGCGACGGGCGCGAGGACCGGCAGGCTCTGGAGGAGGGCGTCGAGCCCGTCCGCGTCGAGCCCGAGGTCGAGCGCGAGCCGCTGGCGGTGGCCCTCGTCGGGCGGCGCCGGGAAGGCGTGCCCCCCCACGAGGAAGACGCGCCCCTGCGGCGTGTCGACCGGCACGACGAAGGCCTGAAGCCCCGTCGACGCCAGGTACGTGATCGGCTCCCCGCGCACCCTGGCGGCGAGGAGGGCCCGCTCGCGCGACGGCTCCCCGCGCGCCTCGACCCGCTCGGCCGCCGGAGGCAGGACGCCCGAGGGGGCCGACCAGGCCGCGCCCGACCCGCCCAGCAGCACGATGCGCAGCCCCGACAGGCGCGCAAGCCCGTCCTGGATCGGTTGCCAGACGTCGCGGTGCGCGAAGTCGGACTGGCGGGTGGCTGGGAGCGGCGTGGCCATGGGACCGCTGTCACGCGGCGGCGCCGCCGCCGGCCGCCTCCGCCAGGAGCGGCGCCCCCTCGGCGGCGTCCGTCCCCGTCCCGTCGCGGTCGAGCAGCTCCACGAACCGATCGACCAGATCGGGGTCGAACTGGGTGCGCCGGTGGGCGCGCAGCTCCGCGACGGCCGCCTCCACCGAGAGGGCCGGGCCGTACGCGCGCTCGCGCGTCATGGAATCGAACGCCTCGGCGATCGACACGATGCGGGTCTCGAGCGCGAGGTCCTCGCCGCAGCGGCCGTCGGGGTAGCCGGCCCCGTCGAAGCGCTCGTGATGGTCGCGGACCACGGCCCGCGCCTCCCCGAGGAACTCCACCGGCTCGAGCATCTGGTGCCCCAGCACCGGATGCTCCCGCATGACCGCCAGCTCGGTCGGGGTGAGCCGGTCGCGCTTGCCGCTGATCGCGGTGCTGATGAGGGCCTGGCCCACGTCGTGGAGCACGGCGGCCCGCCTGAGGACCGTCTGACGCGCCTCGTCGAGGCCGATGGCGCGCGCGAGCCTGAGCGAGAAGAAGGCGACGTTGTCCGAGTGGTCCACGCGGGCCGGGTCACGCGCCTCGATGCTCCGCACGAGCGCGTGCATGGAGGCGAGGTACCCCTGCTCGACCGCCGCGGCCTGCTGCGCCTGGTAGAGCGCCACGCCGGCCTGCGCGGCCAGGGTGACCAGCAGCTCGAGGTCGCCGCTCGAGAACGGGGCCTGCTTGCCGGTGCGGTTGAGGATGAGCGTGCCGAGGATCCGGTCGCGCACCGCCACCGGGACGCAGGCGATCCGCTCGCCGTTGCGGCCGGCCCGCTCCTGCGGGAGGACACGGGGATCACGCGACGCGTCGGGGACGACCAGGGGGCGGCCCGTCTCCGCCACCCAGCCCTGGATCCCCTCCCCGCGACGGATCTCCGCGATCGGGATCGCGCCGCCGCCGAGCACGAAGCGCGGCCGCAGCGACTCGGGCTGCCCCTCGTCGAGCAGCCGGAGGGCCGCGGCGTCGGCGCCGAGCAGCCGCGCCGCCTCCCGGACGACCAGCTCGGCGA
Source organism: Thermodesulfobacteriota bacterium (assembly GCA_036381125.1). Lineage (GTDB taxonomy): Bacteria > DASVDK01 > DASVDK01 > DASVDK01 > DASVDK01 > DASVDK01. The sequence goes on from DASVDK010000282.1 coordinate 6,126, forward strand.
TGGTCCCGCCGTCGCGCCGTCCGGCGAGCGACGCCGAGAGCGCCGCCACGGCGCGCATCTGGGCGAGCCGGGTGTCGAGGGTCGCCTTCTGCCGCTGGATCAGCTTGAGCGTCTCGCCGATGCGCGAGGCCGCCTCGCGCGCCGCCTCGAGTTCCCGGGCGAGTCGCGCGTTGGCGCGCTCGAGGTCGTTGGCCCGCCGGGTCTCGGCCTCGAGGCGGGCCGTCACGACCTCGTACGAGCCGGCGCGCGCGCGGGCCGCCTCGAGCCGGCGGCGCCGCGTCTCGCGCGCCCGCTCGAACGCCGCCACGACGTCGCGGGGCAGCCAGGGGGCGGCCAGCACGCCGGCGGCCCCGAGCGCGCGGGCGCGCGCCGCGAGCGCCGGATCCGGCGCGAGCGCCAGGAGGATCACCGGGAGGTCCGGGTGGCTCTCGCGCAGCCGGACCAGGTCGCTCGCCGTCTCGGCCGGCGGCCGGCCCGAGCCGTTCAGGAGGAGCACGTCGGGCGCCTCGCCCTGGGCGATCGCGACCTCCGCGTCCTCCAGGCTCGTCACCCGACGGACGGCGAACTTCCTGTCGGTGAGCACGCTGAAGTACTCGTCGGTGAAGTGGTTGGCCCTGTCGATCAGGACCACCGACGACGAAGACACGACGGCCTGCTTCTCCCCGAGGTATGCCCGCCGAGGGGCGAATGGCGTCACGCGTGACGGAGAACTGAGAGGAAGATCACCTCTCAGGAGCCCAAGCTACAGCTTCGGCTCCCGAAAATCAAGGACGGTGGTGCCGGCGACGCGGCGACCCCTCCGAAGCGAGGGCCGGATTCACTCCGGCCCGAGCGAGTGACGTGCCGGGGAGGTTGCGCCGCTCTCGCGGCGCGAGTCGCTGCGCCCGCTGGCGACTTGTCAGGAGGGGGACAGGTGTCGGAGACTCCGCCGGCCCTCCTGGAGCGGAGGGCGGATTCACTCCGCCCGGAGCGATTGAGAGAATGGGGAGGTTGCGCCGCTCTCGCGGCGCGAGTCGCTGTGCCCGCTGGCGACTTGTCAGGAGGGGGGCGGAGGGCCGGTGACGGAGACACCGGCGGCGCTTCTGGAGCGAGGGCCGGATTCACTCCGGCCCGAGCGAGTGACGTAACGGGGAGGTTGTCAGGAGGGGGGCGGAGGGCCGGCGAATGCCGGCCCGGAGTCCCCCTCTTGACTCTATGCCACGAGCGCCGCGCGGCGGCGGATGCGGACGAAGCGGGTGATGAGCGAGCGGCCGGCGTCGGACAGGTCGCGGAAGGCGATCCCCATGCCCGGTCCGCAGTCGCGCTTGCGTCGCTCCGGGTGGGCGTTGACCCACGCGACCCGGCCGGTCGCGGTGACCGGTGCGCCCGCCTGGTCGACCGGCAGGGCGAAGGAGAGCGCGAGGTCGGTGCCGCAGTCGGCCGGCTCGGGCGTCTCGACGAAGAGGCCGCCGGCGCTGATGTTGACCGCCCGGCCCGCACGCCCCACGCGGTCCGAGGCCGGTCCGAACTCGACCGGCACGTCGACCGGGACGCGGACCCGCTGGAAGGCGCGCTCGTCGACGAGGCCCGTGATCTTCCGGACGAGGGGGCCTCGGCGAATCGGCTTGAGCACGTAGTCGTCGCATCCCGCCTCGACGCAGCGCGCCACCTCGTTCGGGTCCCCGCCCGAGGTGACCATGATGACCGGGACGTCCGCCAGGTCCGGCTCGCCGCGGATCGCGCGGCAGGTGGCCGCGCCGTCCATCTCCGGCATGTAGAGGTCGAGCAGCACCAGGTCGGGCCGCTCGCGCCGCGCGATCTCGAGCGCCTCCCGCCCGTTCTCGGCGGAGAGGATCTCGTACCCGGTGCCGCCGAGGACGACGTGCACGAGGTCGCGGAAGAGCTTCACGTCGTCCACCACCAGGATCCGTTTGCCCCCCTCGCGGGGCGTGCGCGTTGCCAGGTCGGTCATGCGTGTCCTCCAGCGAGGATCCCGCCGGGCCAGGCGCCCGACACCACCGGTCCGTTCGTCACCGGCGCCTCGCTGCCTGCGTCGAGCCAGGGGTACTTGTCGAGCAGCCGCAGGAAGCGCTCCACGTAGTCGAGGTCGAACTGGGTGCCCGCACAACGCTTGAGCTCCTGGCGCGCCGCGTCGCGCGAGAGGGCGCGCCGGTAGGGCCGATCGGAGGTCATGGCGTCGTACGCGTCGGCGATGCAGACGATGCGGGCCGTGACGGAGA
>DASVDK010000283.1:0-12292 GCA_036381125.1 Thermodesulfobacteriota bacterium
GGCACGCAGCTGGCCATCAAGGAGATCAACGAGGGCAAGACGCTGGCCGGCGGCGTGCAGGGTCCAGGCGGCCCCGGCGTCTTCGCGAAGCTCGCGGCCGAGCCGCCGACCGAGAACATCAAGCAGACCGTGAGCCGGGGCGGCAACCCGACGAAGGACGACGTCGTCTGGGACGAGGCGGACGACTACCTCGTCGACTCGGGCGAGAAGGGGGTCCTCGGCCGCCAGATCACGCTCGTCGCCCCCGACCCGCAGTCCGACAACCAGCAGTTCCAGGCCCTGTCGCGGCGCCTGATCCTCGACGAGAAGGTCGACGTGGTCATGGCGGGGTTCGCCAGCGCCGAGCGCGAGGCGATCCGCCCGATCATGAACCAGAACAAGATGCTCTACTTCTACAACAACCAGTACGAGGGGGGCGTCGCCGACAAGTACACGTTCTGCACGGGCGCGCTCCCCGAGCAGCAGATCGTCCCGGTCATGCAGTACATGGTGCGGACGTTCGGCAAGCGGATCTACACGCTGGCGGCCGACTACAACTTCGGCCAGCTCTCGGCCGCCTGGACGCGCGCCTTCGCCCCCATCCTCGGCGCCGAGGTCATCGGCGAGGAGTTCATCCCGCTCTCGGTCTCGCAGTTCAGCTCGAGCATCGCGCGCATCCAGCAGGCGAAGCCCGACTGGCTCATGATGTACATCACGGGGCAGAACCATTCGAACTACTACCCACAGGCCAACGCCGCCGGCATCAAGCTGCCGATGGGCTCGAGCATCAACATCGCCCAGGGCTACGAGCACCGGCGCTTCAAGGCGCCGGCCCTCGCGCGCTTCCACGTGACCGCGAGCTACATGGAGGAGATCCCGACTCCGCGCAACCGGAAATTCGTCGAGCGGTGGCGCCAGATGTTCCCCGACGAGCCCTACCTCGCGATGGAAGGGCACAGCGCGTACGTCGCGACCCACCTCTACGCCAAGGCGGTGCGGCTCGCCGGCTCGACGGACAAGGAGGCCGTCATCGCCGCGCTCGAGTCCGGCATCGGCGTGGAGGCGCCGGCCGGCTGGGTGTTCATGGACCCCGCCACCCACTCGCTGAGCCAGTACATCCGGCTTGCCCGCTGCGACGAGAGCCACAACATCACGTTCGTGACCGAGTGGCCCTACATCGAGCCGTGGTGGACGCGCCGCCTCGGCGTCAACCTCGTCCGGCGCCCGGAGTCGAAGCAGTACATCCCGGACGAGGACCCGTTCTTCAAGAAGTTCCTGAAGAAGGCCTGAGAACCTTCACAGCGCGAGCCGGCGACCCTCGGCGGCGGCCGAGCGCCGCCGGCTCGGAGGCCGCGGTCGCATGAGCCTGCCGCAGGTGGTGAGCCTGCTCTACCAGTACGCCGACAGCATGGCCCTCCTGCTGCTGGCGGCCCTCGGGTTGATGATCATCCTCGGCGTCGTCGACGTGATCAACCTCGCCCACGGCGAGCTGATCATGATGGGCGCCTACGTCACGACGCTCGCCTACAACCGCGCGGGGCTGCCCCTGCCGGTCTGCGTCGTCGCGGCGGCCGTCGGCGTCGGCCTCTTCGGCCTCCTCCTCGAGCGGACGGTCATCCGACGGTTCTACCGGGACCGGATCGGGGCGCTGGTGGCGACCTGGGGGGTGAGCCTCATCCTCAGCCAGGGGGCGCTGCTCGTCTTCGGCCCCTCGATGGCGTCGGTCCCCCTGCCCGCCTGGACGCTCTCGTACGGCGGGTACTCGTTCGGCGGCTACCGGCTCCTCCTCTTCGGCGTGGCGGTGCTCGTCGTCGTCGCCGCCTGGTGGGTCCTCTACCGCACCCGGCTCGGCATCCGGACCCGCGCGACCATGCAGAACGCCGAGGTGGCGCGGGCCCTGGGCGTGGATACCCGCCGCGTCTACCTCGGCACCTTCGGCGTCGGTGCGGCCCTCGCCGGGCTCACCGGCGCGCTCTATGCGCCGACGACCACCATCGTGCCCCTCATGGGCACGACCTTCGTCGACGTCGCGTTCATCACCGTCGTCGTGGGCGGCGGCGCCAACCCGGTGGCGGGCGCCATCCTGAGCGCCGCCCTCCTCTCCCTCGTCGCCACGCCGCTCGCGAGCGTCTGGGGGACCTTCATCGGGCGCATCGGGCTGCTCGTCGCGGCGCTCGTCGTCATCCGGTTCCTGCCGCGCGGGCTCTCGGGCTACCTCCAGGACCGGGAGCGGCGCCGGATGGCGCGAGCGGCGGCCTGAGGGGGCGCGGGTGCGGGCGTTCTGGCGCCGGCTCGACGGGCCGGCCGAGATCGGACGGGGGCCGCTCTTCTGGGCGCTGTTCCTGCTGGCGGCCGCGGCGCTCCTGGCCTACCCGGCCGTCGGGTCGGTCTTCGCGATGTCCAACTTCGCGAACTTCGCGCTGTACGTGCCCATGGGGCTCGGCCTCGGGCTCCTCTGGGGCTACGGCGGCATCCTCAGCTTCGGGCAGGCGGCCTTCTTCGGGATCGCCGGGTACGTCTACGGAATCATCGCGGGGAACCTCGTCGACAGCCCGTGGGGCACCCTCGCGGCCGCCGTCGGGGGCGTGGCGGCTTCGGTGGTCGTGGCCGCCGCGTTCGCCTACTTCGTCTTCTACGGCCAGGTCAGCAACTGGATCATCCCGCTGCTCACCCTCGTCCTCTCGCTCATCCTCGAGACGTTCATGGCCCAGACGGCCGGCTACCAGTGGCGCGTCGGGTCGGTCCTCCTCGGCGGCTACAACGGCATGACCGGCATCCCGTCCCTGGAGATCGCCGGCGTCCAGTTCGGCGGCGCGGCGCCGGCCTTCTACTTCCTCGTGGTGGGCGTCCTCCTCGCGACCTACGTCGGCCTGCGGCTCTTCGTGAACGCCCACGCCGGCCACGTCGTGCTCGGCATCCGCGACGACGTCGAGCGGACGCGGCTCCTCGGCTACAACGTCAACCTCGTCCAGGTGGCCGTCTTCACGCTCGCCGCCGGCCTGGCCGGCGTCTCCGGCGTCCTGTACGTCTCCTGGGGCAACTACGTCAACCCCGCCACGATGGGGCTGCTCTCCGCCACGGTCCCGGTCATCTGGACCGCCGTCGGCGGCCGGGGCAGCCTCCTGGCCGTGCTGCTCTCGACGCTCGCCCTCCGATGGCTCGCCGACGCCCTCGCCGTGCGGGGGGGCGAGTATGCCTTCCTGATCCTCGGCGCGCTCCTCCTCGCGACGATGCTCTTCTTCCCGAACGGCATCGTGGTGACGCTGGCGAAGGCCCTCTCGCGCCCCTCGGGGGGGCGGCCGTGAAGGGCGGCGGCCCGATCCTTCGCGTCGAGGACCTCACCAAGGCCTTCGGCGGCGTCCGCGCCGTCGACCACCTCAGCCTCGCCGTGCCGCACGGCGAGCTGCGGTGCCTGATCGGGCCCAACGGCGCCGGGAAGTCGACCCTGTTCGGTCTGCTCTCGGGCATACACCGGCCCGACGCCGGCCGGATCGACTTCAAGGGCGAGACCATCACGCACCTGCCGCCGTTCAGGCGGGTCCGCAAGGGCCTCTGCCAGAAGTTCCAGACGACCCGCGTCTACCGCGGCCTCACGGTCGGGCAGAACCTGCTCATCGCCCGCGGGCGGCGCGGCGAGACCAACGGGCGGCTCGCCTTCGCGCTCTCGCGCCTGTCGCTCGCCGACCGCACCGAGACGCTCGCCGGCGCGCTCCCCCACAGCGAGCAGCAGTGGCTCGAGATCTGCCTCGCCCTCGCCACCGAGCCCGACCTCCTCCTGCTCGACGAGCCGACCGCCGGGATGACGCCGCAGGAGACGAGCCTCACCGCGGACTTCGTCCTCGAGCTGAACCGCCAGGGGGTGACCGTCCTCGTCGTCGAGCACGACATGGCGTTCGTCCGACGGGTCGCGAGCCGCGTGACGGTTCTGCACTACGGGCGGATCTTCGCCGAGGGGAGCCTCGAGGACATCGAGGCGAACCAGGAGGTGCGGCGCATCTACCTGGGGGAGGAGTAGCGATGGCGACGGCCCTCCTCGAGGTCGAGGACGTCAGGGCCGGCTACGGGAGCGGCGACATCTTGCAGGGCGTGACGCTGCGGATCGAGGCCGGCGAGACGGTGGCCGTCGTCGGCCGCAACGGGGTCGGCAAGACGACGCTGATGCGCACCCTGATCGGCATCCTCCCGGCGCGCACGGGCGACGTCCGCCTCGACGGCGAGAGCCTGGTGCGCCTGACCTCCGATCGCTGGGCCGCGCGCGGGATCGGGTACGTGCCCCAGGGACGCGAGATCTTCCCCGAGCTGACCGTCGAGGAGAACCTGGTCATGGGGGAGACGATCAACCGGGCGAAGGCCCGGCCGCGCTACGACCTGGTCTACGCGTACTTCCCGATCCTCGGCGAGCGGCGCCGGCAAGTCGCCGGCACGTTCAGCGGCGGGCAGCAGCAGATGCTCGCCATCGCACGCGCGCTCGTGGGCAGCCCGCGCCTCCTCCTCCTGGACGAGCCGTCCGTCGGGATCCAGCCCTCGATCATCCAGGAGATCGGCCGGGCCCTGAAGCGCCTCCGGGTCGAGGAGCGCCTCACGGTCCTCCTCGTGGAGCAGAACACCTCCCTCATCGCGCAGGTGGCCGATCGCGGCTACGCGATGGACAAGGGCCGGATCGTCGCGTCGCTCGGCGGCGACGACCTGCGCGACCGCGAGCGGCTCGTCCGGTACCTGGCTGTCTAGGCTGTCCAGGGTCGCATTCGTGTCGACACCTCGACCCTCGACGCAAGGGGACCGCCTGCCCTGTCTCGCCCTGCGTCGGTTCCCGACCCAGGGACACACACCGGCGTCGCTCTTCCGGGGCGCGGTACCGCCCGAGGAGTCACCTCATCGCCCACGCTCGGACGATGTGCGGAGTGTCAACCCGTGGCAAACGAGCGGGGTCAGCCCCCCCGTGTGCCGGTCTGGAAAATGGAAAGACCTGACCCCATCCGGCCCGGCTAGACGCCGGCGCGGGCCCGGTCGCCGAAGGCCGCCGCGAGCCGACGGAGCCGTCCGTGCGCCCCGCCGAGGAGGGGCCCTCGCGTGCGGAGGTGGCGTTTGGGCATCCTGGCGAGGATCGTGTAGTTGGTGTCCACGACGTTCGCCACGTGCGTGCGGGCCGTCTGCGAGACGAGCTGGTACGCATCCATGAGGGAGAGGCCGCAGTCGGCGGCCACCCACCGCACCATCTGGGTGAAGGCGATCCGATAGGCGTCCTCGAGGGGCCGGTAGCTGCCGGCGGTCATGACGTACTCGTCGTCCTCGAGGCGGGGCCACTCGACGAACGTGCCCTTGATCACGTCCACGACGAGGCTCACGTGCATCGGCCCCTCGACGGCGACCCCGCAGAGCTCGCCCTCGCTCTGCGCGTAGTGGCCGTCGCCGATGCTGAAGAGGGCCCCCGGCACGTTGACGCCGAGGTAGAGGGTCGTGCCGGCGCGCGCCTCGGGCGTGTCCATGTTGCCGCCGAAGGACTCGGGCACGAGCACGTTGCGCGCCTCCATGGCCTTCGGCGCCACGCCGATCGTCCCGAGGAACGGCGTGAGGGGGATCGGCACCTGGTAGTCCGAGTCGTTCGCGCGGTAGAGGACCGTCCGCTCTCGGCGGTCCACCCGGTAGATCCAGACCCGCTCGGGGAGGGTCGGGTTGAGGAGCTGCGTGTAGTGGGTGGCGGTGAGGCCGCCGAAGAGGGGGATCGTCGTGCTCGCCCCCTGCTCGCCCGCCGGCTGCACGTCGATCAGGTGGATGGCCAGCGTGTCGCCCACCTCGGCCCCTTCCACGTAGAAGGGACCGGTCTGGGGGTTGACGAAGGGGTACGTGAGGACCTTCGAGGGGAGGTCGCCCGGCGTGCGGATGCGGCCGGCGAACGCGTCCTCGGTCCAGAGCTTGAGGAGGGAGCGAGGCCGGACGTGCATGACCGGCGGCACGCCGCCGAAGGTCCAGGCGTACTGCTCTTCACGGGGCGTGAACGTGACGACCTCGGCGGCTGCGGCGACGTCCGCCGCCTCGGGCTCGGGCGGCGGGGCGGGTGGGGCCGGCGGGCTCACGCCGGCCACGAGGCCGGTGTCCGGGGTGTTGAGCCAGGCGTAGGCGTCCCGGCCGCGGCCGAGGGCAGTCGCGGCCTCGAGGAACGCCTCGCGGGAGATCGTGCCGTCGAGGAAGCGGGACTTGAGCGACTCGAAGCCGACGGCGCTGTCGCGGTCCGGCATGTCGTGCTCCCGGTTGATCGTCCGCGATGATCTTACCGTCCCGAGACGCACGGTGCGCGGCGTCGCCGGGCGAGCGAGCGGTCGGCTGTCAGCCGTCGGTCACCGCCAGGAGCGCGTCGAGACGCGGCTCGACCACCGGCGGCTCGGGCACGAGCGTGGCGAGCACGGCCGGGTCCTTGAGCCCGTGGCCGGTCACGAGCGCGACGACGCGGGCCCCCTCCCCGATGGCTCCCCTCCGACGCAGCTCCGCGATGCCGGCCACGCCGGCCGCGCCGGTCGGCTCGGCCAGGACCCCCTCGTCCCGCGCGAGGTCGCGCGTCGCCTCGAGGATCCGCGCGTCGCTCACCGCCACGGCCGCCCCGCCCGACCGGCGCGCGGCGGCCAGCGTGAGCGTGCCGTCGTCGGCGTACCCCTGGAGCGGATCGCGGATGCCGCTCGCCACGGTGTCCGGCGTCCCCCACGCCTCCACCTCGTCGGCGCCGGCCGCGAACGCCCGGGCCACCGGCGCGCACCCCTCCGCCTGGACGGCCACCATCCGGGGCACGCGGTCGGCGAGCCCCAGCGCGCGGAGCTCCTCGAAGCCCTTGAGCGTCCCGACGAGCAGGGGGCCCGAGCCGACCGGTACCATGACCCAGTCGGGGACCGTCCCGCCGCACTGCCGGAGAAGCTCGTACGCGACGGTCTTGTTCCCCTCGGTCGGGAAGGCGCTGAGGCAGGTGGTCGTCACGTTGTACCAGCCGGTGTGCCGGGCCAGCTCGGCGGCCAGGGCGTAGGCCGCGCTGAAGTGCCCCCGGACGGCGACGAGGGTGGCGCCGTACATGGCGATCTGCGCGAGCTTGGCCTTGACGAGCCCCTCGGGCACGAGGACGACCGCCGGCAGGCCCGCGCGCGCCGCGTAGGCCGAGACCGCGGCCCCCGCGTTGCCGCTCGAGGCGGTGACGACGCCGCCGACGCCGAGCTCGCGCGCCTTCGTGAGCGCCACCGAGACCGGCCGGTCCTTGAAGGACCCGGTCGGGTTCGCGGACTCGAGCTTGAGGAGGAGCTCGCCGACGCCGAGCCGCGCGGCCAGGCGCGGCGCCCGCACGAGCGGCGTCGCCCCCTCGCCGAGGGAGACCGGCGCCACGTTCGCGGCGACGGGGAGGAGCGTTCGCACGCCCCACATGCCGGCCGCTTCCGCCGTCACCTCGCGCGCGGCGCCGGCCCGCCGCGCCGCCTCCATGTCGTACCGCACGTCGAGGATGCCGCCGCAGGCCGGGCAGCGGTAGCGCTCCCCGAGGGAGTGCGTTCGCCCGCACCGTACGCATGCCAGACAGGTCGCCGTCGTCATCGTCGCCCCCCACCGAGGTAATCGAACGCCGCGAGCGCGTAGATCTTCGCCGCCTGCACGACCGACTCGACGGCGACGTACTCGTTCGGCCCGTGACAGACCGTGAGGAGGCCGGGGCCGAACGAGGGGATCGTGGGGATCCCGGCGCGCGCGTGGAAGTCGAAGGCGTCGGTGGCGCCGGGGAACCCGCCGAGCGGCGGCGGCTGCCCCAGCACCGTCGAGGCGGCCCGGAGGACCGAGCCGACGAGCGGCTCGTCCGGCGGCACCTCCGGGATCGGGGCCTGGTCGTCCGCTCCCGCGGGGAGGTCGCGCACGAGGTCGATCCTGAGCCCCGGGTCCTCGCGCCGCAGCCGCTCGACGAAGGCGTTCACCTGCCGCCACGCCTCGGCGGCCGTGATCCCGGGAGGCAGCCTGAGATCGGATCGGAACTCCGCCCGACCCGGCACGACGCCGTAGAAGACGCCGCCGTCGACGGTGACGCCGATGTTGTGCGTCACCCCGGCGGGATAGTAGGGATGGGGCGGCATCTCGACCCGGAACTCGCGCGCCATCCGGTCGAGCACCGCGGCCATCTTCTGCACCGCGTTCGTGACCGGCAGCCGGTCCGAGAGGCTGCTGTGGGCCTGCGTGCCGTGGACGCGCGTCCGGAAGCCGAGCGTGCCGCGCGCGGCGAGGCAGAGCGCCTCCCAGTCGCGCGCCACCCCGCAGGGCTCGCCGACGAGCCCCGCGTCGGCCCGCAGGTCGGCCTCCTCCGACAGGTACCGCGCCCCGAGCCGGCCGCCGGCCTCCTCGTCCGCCGTGAAGACGAGCAGCAGATCGCCGGCGAGAGGGGCGTCCGCCTCGGCGAGGACCGCGGCCGCCACCGCCATGGCGGCCACCGCGCCCTTCATGTCGGCCGTGCCGAGGCCGTAGAGACGTCCCTCCTCCAGGACCGGGGTGAAGGGATCGGTCCGCCAGAGGTGCGCCGCGTCCTCGCCGACCGGCTTGGTGTCCATGTGGCCGGAGAGCATGAGGACCGGGCCCGGCTTTCGCCCTCGGAGGCGGACGACGAGGTTCGGCCGCTCCGGCGCCTTCGCGAGGACCCGCTGGTCGCCGAGCCCGACCGACCGCAGGTAGCCGCCGAGGAGGTCGGCCACCGCCCGCTCGTCGCCGCCCGGGTTGATGCTCGGCGTCCGGACGAGGCGGTCGAGCAGCGCGAGCAGCTCCTCGCGACGCGCGTCGACCCTCGCGAGGATCGCCTCGGGCCTCACGGCACGCTCCTGCCGGGCCGGCGTCCGGTCGGCTCGCCGTCGCGCAGGACCCACTCGCCGTTCACCATGACGTGCCGCACGCCGACCGGCGCGCGCGTCGGCTCGTCGTAGGTCGACCGATCGGCGACCCGGTCCGCCTCGAGGAGGACGAGGTCGGCGAAGGCCCCGGGCGCGATGCGGCCGCGCCCCGTGAGGCCGAACCGCGCGGCCGGCAGGCCGGTCATGAGGTGCACGAGACGCTCGAGCGGCAGCCGGCCCGTCTCCCGTCCCACCCGCAGCACGCGGGGGAAGGCGCCGTACGTGCGCGGGTGCGGGAACTCGGCCGCCGGGATGGCGTCGCTGCCGATCATGTAGTCGCCCCGCGCGAGGAGGTGCATCAGCTCCGCGTCGAAGCGCCGCCACCCGTCGTCCATCGGCGGCACGGCGTCGCGGCACCCCACCGCGAGGTCCTCCTCGTCGAGCAGCGCGAGGACCGTCTCGGCCACCGACAGGCCGCGGTCGCGCGCCGCCTCGTCGATCGTCCGGCCGAGGTACCGCCGGTTGCGGCCGCTCGGGAGGTGGGCCAGCGTCGCGCCGTGCGGGCGTATGGCGTTGGCCTCGATGCCGGCGAGCATCTCGGCCCGGCGCTCGCCCGAGCGGATCCGGGCGAGGAGCGCGTCCGGCCCCCCCTCGTGCGCGAAGGCCGGCAGGTAGATGAGCGCGAAGGTGTTCCCCGAGGGGTACGGGTAGAGCTCGAGCGTGACGTCCACGCCGTCCGCCTTCGCCCGGTCCACCGGCGCGGTGAGCGCGTCGGGGCTCTCGTAGCGCCACGGCTTGGGGCCGAAGTGGGAGACGTGGACCGCGACCCCGCTCCGCCGGCCGATCTCGAGCGCCTCCTCGAGGCCCGCGAGGAGCCAGTCGGCCGGCGGGACGTCGAAGACGGTCCGGATGTGCGTGACGTAGGGCCGCCCCGCCTCGGCCGCCACGCGGCAGAGCGCGACCAGCTCGCGCGTATCGGCGTACGCGTTCGGAAAGTAGCTGAGGCCGGTCGAGAAGGCGACGGCGCCCTCCTCGAAGCCGCGCTCGAGGAGCGCCCGCGCGCGGCCGAGCGTGGCGTCGTCGAGCGGCACGTCCCGGAACCCCACCGTCTCGAGCCGCAGCGCCGCGTGCGGGACGGCGTACGCGGTGTTCACCGACGCGCGGCGGTCGAGCGCGCGCCGGTACTCGGCGACCGACGACCAGCGCGCCTCGACCTCCGGGTTGCCGTTGAGGCCGACGAGGTACCGGCGCAGGAGGTCGAGGTTGGCCGAGCCGAGCGGCGCGTACGAGAGCCCGTCCTGGCCGAGGATCACCGTCGTCACGCCCTGCCGGAGGGCGCAGGCGTGGACCGGGTCGGCGAAGAGGGAGAGGTCGCCGTGCATGTGGGTGTCGATGAAGCCGGGCGCGGCGACGAGGCCCGCGGCGTCGACGACGGCCCCGGCCTCCACCCGCTCCCACAGCCCGACGTCGACGATCCGGTCGTCGCGGACGAGGATGTCGGCCCGGCGGGGCGGCGCCCCCGTCCCGTCGACCACGGTCGCGCCGCGCACGAGGGTCGTCGTCACAGGCCCACCGCCTTGCGCATGTAGGGATCGAGCGAGTCGCGCACGCCGTCTCCGAGGAGGTTGAGCCCGAGCACGGTCCAGAAGATGGCGAGCCCGGGGAAGAGGGTCATCCAGAGCGCCCGGCCGATGTACGCCCGCCCCTCGCTGAGGATCGTCCCCCAGGTGGGCACCTCGGGCGGGACGCCGATGCCGAGGAAGGAGAGGCTCGCCTCGCCGAGGATCGCGTAGGCGAAGATGAACGTCCACTGCACGACGATCGGCGAGACGCAGTTCGGCGTCACGTAGCGGGCGATGATGCTCGGGTCGGTCGAGCCGATGGCCCTGGCCGACTCGACGTAGCTCGCCTCCCGGACGACGAGCACGGCGCTCCGCACGACGCGCGCCATGCGGGGCGCGTAGGTGATGCCGAGCGCCACGACGATGCCGGTGACGCTCGCACCGAGCATCGCCATGAGCAGGATGGCCAGGACGATGTTCGGGAACGCCATGAACCCGTCCATGAGGCGCATGAGCGCGTTGTCCAGGCGGGAGTAGTAGCCCCCCACGAGCCCGACGAGGCCGCCCGCCACCAGCGCGAACCCGCTGACGAGGAAGCCGACGAGGAGCGACACCCGCGCGCCGTGCACCACGCGAGAGAGCACGTCGCGCCCGAGGTCGTCGGTGCCGAACCAGTGGCCCGCGCTCGGCGCCTGCAGGCGGTTGACCACGTCGAGGTCGTTCGGTCCCGGGATCGGGAGCCAGGGCGCGGCGAGCGCGACGACGAGCATCACGAGGACCGCGACGCTCCCCGCCAGGCTGCTCGGCCGCCCGCCGAGGGCCCCCATCGCGGCCGCGGCGCGGCCCCTCATCCGTACCTGACGCGCGGGTCGATGTAGACGTAGAGCACGTCGACCAGCAGGTTGAAGAGCACGTAGGCGATCGCGATGTAGAGGACCACGCCCTGGATCAGGGTGTAGTCGCGCCGCAGCACCGACTCGACGAGGAGGCGCCCGATCCCCGGGATGTTGAACACCGTCTCCACCACGATGGCGCCGCCCAGCGCCAGCGCGAAGACGAGGCCGACGACCGTGACGACCGAGACCAGGACGTTGCGGAACGCGTGCTTCGCGACGACGCCGAACGCGCCGACCCCCTTGGCCCGCGCCGTGCGGACGTAGTCCTGCGAGAGCACCTCGATCATCGCCCCGCGCGTCATCCGGGCGATGAGGGCCGACTGGACGAAGCCGACGGCGAAGGCCGGCATGACGAGGCAACGGAGGGCCGCGAGGAGGCCCCCTTCGGCGATCGGCACGTAGCCCGCGACCGGGAACCAGCGGAGGTCGACGCCGAAGACGACGACGAGGTTCAGGGCGAGCCAGAACTCGGGGATCGAGACGCCCGAGAGGGCGAGGAGCATGAAGAACTGGTCGACCAGGCCGCCCTTGCGGACGGCGGAGAGGACGCCGGCCGGGACGCCGATCGCGATCGCCACGGCCACCGCGCCGAAGGTCAGGAGCACCGTCGGCTCGAGCCGGTCGGCGATGGCCGCGGTCACCGGCCGGTCGAGGAAGAGCGAGCGCCCGAGGTCCCCGGTGAGGGCGCGCCCCACCCAGGCGAGGAACTGGACGTGGATCGGCCGGTCGAGCCCGAGGTCGTGCCGCATCGACTCGATCACCTCGGGGCGCGCGTCCGAGCCGAGCATCACGAGCACCGGATCGCCCGGGGCGAGCTGGACCGCGACGAAGACGATGACCGCGACCAGCGCGACGACGGGCACCGCGGACAGGAGTCGCCGGAGAACGTATCGGGACATGCCGCCCTCGGGTCAGGCGCGGGGGCCGGCCTCGGCCGGCCCCCGCGACGCAAGTGCGTCGGCCCTACCTGGTCCAGGTGTTCCAGAAGGGCATCGTGTAGATCTCCTGCACGCCCTCGAGCTTC
>DASVDK010000284.1:0-13262 GCA_036381125.1 Thermodesulfobacteriota bacterium
CCGCCGGCATGGCGGAGGAGCTGGCGGCGCTCGACGCCCTCGAGTCGCGCATCGCGGAGGCCGAGCGGATCGCCGCACGGCTCGAGCGCGAGGCGCGGGCGGAGGCGGAGCGGCTCTCGGGGTCGCGGCGGGAGGCGGCCGGCCGGCTCGCGAGAGAGGTGGAGGCGACGCTCGCCGCCCTCGGCATGTCGCGCGCCCGCTTCGAGGTCGGCTTCGCGCAGGCCGGTGAGCCCCCCGCGCTCGGACCCCGCGGTCTCGACCGGGTCGAGTTCCTGCTCGCCGCGAACCCCGGCGAGCCCCCCAGGGCGCTGGCGCGCGTGGCGTCGGGCGGCGAGCTGTCGCGCGTCATGCTGGCGCTGAAGGGGCTCCTCTTCGAGGCGGGCGAGGCGACCGCGTACGTGTTCGACGAGGTCGATGCCGGCGTGGGGGGCGCCGTGGCCGAGGTGGTGGGGCGGGAGCTGACGCGGCTCGCCTCGAGGGCCCAGGTGCTCTGCATCACCCACCTGCCGCAGATCGCCGCCTTCGCCGACCAGCACCTGCGCGTCGTCAAGGCGGTGGAGGGGGGCCGGGCCGTCACGCGCGTGGAGCCGCTCGACGCCGAGGCGCGGGTCGAGGAGCTGTCGCGCATGATGGCCGGCCGCGTCATCACCGATGCCGCCCGCGAGCATGCCGCCGCCCTCATCGCCCAGGCCCGGGGCGCCGCCCGCGAGCGCGCCGGCGGGGTCCGCAGGGCGCGCCGGTGAAGGCCAGGGCGCCGGCCGACATCGTCGCCGCGGTGGCGCGGCGCCTCGCCGGACGGGGGGCCGCGGCGTTCGAGATCTACTTCGAGTCCGCGCGGTCGATCGAGGTCGAGGTGAAGGGGGGCGAGGTGGAGCGGACGCAGGCGGCGAACGAGGCGGGCGTCGCGCTGCGCGTGCTCGTCGACGGGCGGGCCGGCTTCGCCTCCACGACCCGGCTCGACGCGACCGGGCTCGAGCGCGCCGTCGACCGCGCGCTGGCCGGCGCGAAGGTGGCGACCCCGGACCCCACGATGCGCTTCGCGCCCCCCGCGGCGCCCGAGCCGATCGACGCCGAGGACCCCGCGCTCGCCTCGCGCACCCAGGCCGAGCGGATCGACGCCGCCCGCCGGCTCGAGGCGGCCGCGTTCGCGGCCGATCGGCGCGTCGCGCGCGTCCGGGGCGCCACCTACCGGGAGGAGTGGCGCGAGGTCTACCTCGCCACCTCCGAGGGCTTCGCGGGCGGACACCGCTCGTCGCGCGTGAGCGCCAGCCTCGAGGCGGCGGCCGAGGAGGGGGCGCTGGCCGAGGCGGCCTGGGAGTACGCCGTGGCGCCGAGGCTGGACGGCCTCGACGTGGAGGCGGTGGGGCGCGAGGCGGGCCGCCGCGCGGCGGCGCTCCTCGGCGCCGTCGTCCCGCCCACGGGACGGGGGCCGGCCATCCTCGACCGCGCCGTGGCGTGCGACCTCCTCGAGGTGCTCGCCGAGTCCTTCACGGCCGACGCGGTCCAGAAGGGACGCTCGCTCCTGGCCGCGCGCCGGGTGGCGCCGGGCGCCCCGCTGCTGTCGCCGCTCCTCACCCTGGTCGACGACGGGCGCGACACGCGGGCCGGGCGGGGCGCGCCGTTCGACGACGAAGGGGTGCCGACCGGCCGGACGGTGCTCGTCGAGGGGGGCCGCTTCGCCGGCCTGCTCTACGACGCGCGGACGGCGGCCCGCGAAGGGCGTCGGTCGACCGGCAACGGCGTACGCGACGGGCTCGCCGGCCCGCCCTCGGTCGGCGTGACCACCATCCGGATCGAGCCGGGCCACCTCTCGCCCGAGGCGCTCGCGGCCCGCATGGGCGAGGGGCTGCTCGTGACCGAGGTGCTCGGGATGCACACGGCCGACCCGGTGACCGGGGACTTCTCCGTCGGGGCGAGCGGGTTCCTCGTCGCCGGCGGCGAGCGGGGGCGGCCGGTGCGCGGCCTCGCCCTCGCCGGCAACCTGGTCGACCTCCTCGGCCGCGTGACGGCCGTGGGCAACGACGTCCGGGTAGGAGCCTCCACGGCGGCTCCCAGCCTGCTCGTCGACGAGCTGGCGGTCAGCGGAGGGTAGACGCGATGGGCCTCGACCGGACGGTCATCCGGAGCGCCGGCGGCGGCGAGGAGGGGGGCCGGCTGCCGCGCGACAAGCGGGTCGTGCTCGTCGTCATCGACGGCCCGAGCCTCGGCCTCGAGCGGGAGGTCGACCACGTCCCGTTCAGCCTCGGCCGGCAGGGCGCCGACCTGACGCTCGCCGACCCCTCCGTCTCGCGGCTCCACGCCCTGCTCGTCCTCGACGGCGGCCGCTTCGTGCTGCGCGACCAGAACAGCACGAACGGCACCTTCGTCGAGGGCCACCGCGTCGAGCAGGCCGCGCTCTCGCACGGCGTTCGCTTCCGCCTCGGCGACACGACGCTGCAGTTCGTCCTCGAGAAGCGGTAGGCGCCGGCGGCGCCCCCGGAGCGGGGCCCGGCTCCTGCCCTCACGCCCCCCCCGGGCCGGTGTCGCGCCGCACCGGAGCCTGCGTGCCGCGCCGTGTAACCGCCTCTGCAAAGGATGCGGGCCCGGCGGCCGCCGCGCGTCCGGCTCGCCCGCGTATCTCCGCTCCCCATCGGACGCTTCGGCCGCGTCCCGGCCGTCGCATGCCGTTTGCATGGCAGGCAAGACCCGGCGCGCACACGGCGGCGAGCCGGGCCCCGAGGCCCGTTCGCAGAGGGACGAGCGACGATGACGATGAGGTTCGGCGTCCGCGGGAAGGTTGTCCTGTCGGCCGGCGCGATCGTTCTGCTTCTCCTGGTGGTGAGCACGTGGATCAACGTCGTCAGGACGCGTCGCATCATCCTCCAGGGGGTGGAGACGCGCGCCGAGGCGCTCGCCGGACGCCTGAGGGACCCGATCCAGGGCGTCGCCCAGATCGGGCTCGGGCTCGACGCGCTCGTGTCGTTCTCGGGCGACGCGAGGGTGATGGTGGACCAGAACCACGGCGTCCTCGAGTCGGTGGCCTTCGTGGACCGCGACGGCGTGATCCGCCTGCACAACGACCACGAGCGGATCGGCTCCGTCGAGACGAACGCGTCCATCCGCGAGGCGATCGACCGGTTCGAACGCGACCCGGCGGCCGCCTCGGACTTCGACGGGCTCGTCTACTCCGTGCCGGTGCGCGACGGCGAGGACAGGCTGACGGGCGCGCTGGCGTTCACCTTCTCCAGGCGACTGCTGACCGAGGACCTCTACCGCGCGCTGATCGAGCAGGGCGCGCTGCTGGTCGTCTTCCAGGTCGTCACGGTGCTCGCGCTCTCGACGCTCCTCGGGCGCACGGTCACCCGGCCGCTCGGCGCGGTCGGCGCCGCCGCCAGGGCGATCGCCGAAGGCCGGCTCGGCGAGCGGGTGCCGGTGCGCGGTCACGACGAGATCGCCGCGCTCGGCCGCCGGTTCAACGAGATGGCCGACCAGCTCGCCGCCATCATCGACCCGGTGCAGAGCGCCTCGCGGCAGGTGGGGCTCGCCTCCACGCAGGTGGCCGGCTCCCAGGGGAGCGTGCGGGAGGGGGCGGAGTCGCAGCACCGGTCGCTCGAGCGGACGGCGGCCGCGCTGGCGGAGCTCGACCGCGCGGCGGCGACCATCCAGGACCGCGTGGAGGCGGTGTCCGAGGCCGCGCAGTCGGCCTCGTCGACGAGCCTCGAGCTGGGGGCCGCGGCCGAGGAGGTGACGGCGCACGTCGACGCGCTCGCCCAGTCGGTCGAGACGACGACGGCCGGCATCACCCAGATCGCCGCCTCGCTCCGGCAGGCGGAGGCGACCATCGAGCAGCTCGCTCGGGCCACCGACACCGCGGCCTCGAGCCTGTCCCAGATGGACGCGTCCATCTCGCAGATCGAGCGGATCGCCGAGAGCGCCGCTTCGGTCTCCGCCCGCGTCGCGAAGGACGCCGAGGGGGGCCGCGACGCCGTCGAGGCGACCGTGGAGGGGATGGAGCGGATCCGGGCCTCGAGCCAGGCGGCCGCGGAGGTGCTGCGGAGCTTCGACGCGACGGCGGCCGAGATCGGCAAGATCCTCCGGATGATCGACGAGGTGGCCGACCAGACGAACCTCCTCGCGCTGAACGCCGCCATCATCGCGGCGCAGGCGGGCGAGCAGGGGCGGGGCTTCGCCGTCGTGGCGGGCGAGATCAAGGCGCTCGCCGACCGCACCGCGGTCTCGACCCGGGAGATCGCCGCGCTCGTCGAGAAGGTCCAGAAGGGCGCGCGCGCCGCGGTGTCGGCCATGGAGGAGGGCGAGACGGCCATCGCCGAGGGGGTCGCCAGGTCGCGGCGGGCCGGCGAGGCGCTGGCGGAGATCCTCTCCGGCGTCCGGGAGTCGCAGGAGATGGTCGCCCGGATCGCCCGGGCCACGCAGGAGCACGCCGTCGGCAGCCGCCAGGTGACGCAGTCGGTGGCCCAGATCTCCGACATGACGCGCGAGCTGCGGCAGGCGGCCGCCGAGCAGGCGAAGAGCGGCGCCGAGGTCGCCCGCGCCGCGGCCGCGATGACCGAGACGAGCCGCATCGTGCGCCGCTCGGCGCACGAGCAGCGCGACGGCAGCAAGGCGATCGGCCAGGTCATGGAGGGGGTGGCCGACTCGGTGAAGCGCATCGCGCAGGCGACCCAGCAGCAGAAGAACGAGACGCGCGAGATCGTGGCCACCATGGAGTCGCTCAGGCGGATCGCGGAGGTCACCCTCTCGACCGCGGGCGACATGGACGGCGTCGTCGAGACGCTCACGCGCGAGGCGGCAGCCCTCGAGGCCTCCCTGAGGAGGTTCCAGCGCGCGGCCTCTGGGACCGCGCAGGCGTAGCCCGGGGCCCGGCTCCCGGTTCGGCGCCCGGGCGCGCCGGCGCGGGGACCCGATTCGCCGACCCGGCTCACCCGACCCGGGCGGGCGCATGCCCCCGAAGCGCCCGCCGATCGAGCCGCCCCTTGACAGCCCGGGTGTGCTAGCTTAGGTAAGGCGTCCATGGCGACACGGACGTCCGGGATGATCGGCGCGTACCGTCTCCTCGAGGAGATCGGGTCGGGCGGCATGTCGACGATCTACCGGGGCGAACAGGCCGCGCTCGACCGGCCCGTCGCCATCAAGGAGCTTCGCGCGCCTCTCGCGGCCGACGGGGAGATGGCGCAGCGGTTCGAGCGCGAGGCCAAGGCGTCGGCCGCCCTGTCGCACCAGAACATCGTCCAGATCTTCGACTTCATCCGGAAGGGCGGCAACGCCTACATCGTCATGGAGTACGTGGACGGCGTCGACCTCGCGCGCGTGCTGCGCGAGACCGGCCGGCTGCCGGTCCACCTCGCGCTGCCGATCGCGTACCAGGTCTGTCTCGCGCTCGAGCACGCGCACCGCCGGGGCCTCGTGCACCGCGACGTGAAGCCCTCGAACGTGATGATCTCGACCGAGGGCCGCGTGAAGCTGATGGACTTCGGCATCGCGCACAAGCGGGCGGAGACGCTGACGCAGCCCGGCTCGTTCCTCGGGACGCCGGCGTACATGTCGCCCGAGCAGGTGGTGGGCGGCGCCGTGGGGCCGGCCTCCGACGTGTTCTCGTTCGGCATCGTCCTCTACGAGCTGCTCTCGGGGACGCGGCCCTTCGTCGAGGACGCCTCGGGGTCGGTGGGACAGAAGATCGCCGAGGGGCGCTACGTGGACCCGCGGCGCGCCGCGCCGGCCATGCCGCGCGGGGTGGCGCGGGTGATCCGCACCTGCCTGGCGACGAGGCCGGAGCGGCGCTACGTGGACGCGACGGCGCTGCGATTCGCGCTCGAGGCGCTCCTGTCGAAGCGGGACCTCACCGGGGCGCGCGAGGCGATCGTCCGGTATCTCGCGGAGCGAGGCATCTTCGACCCTCGCGCCGCGATCGAGCAGTTGCCCCGGGCGCCGCTCGCGCCGCGCGTCTGGCGGGCCGCGGCGACGGCGGCCAAGCTCGCCGCGACGTCGATCATCGCGGCGCAGTGGCTCACGTCGGCCACGCTCGGCGTGGCCGGGCCGCTCGGGCTCGAGGCGCCGGGGGCCCGCGCCGCGGCGTCTCGACCGGCGCGCGAGCCCCGGCCGGTTCCGACGCAGGCGACCCTCGTCGGGCCGCCGGGACACCGGCTCTGGGTCGACGGGCGCCCGGCCGGGCGCCTCGTCGAGCTGCCGGCCGGCCGGCACGTCGTCGACCTGAGGCCGGACGGTGCGCCGTCGGGCCAGGGGGCCCGGGGGCCTCGACCGACAGCCCCGGAGGTGCCGGGCGGCGAGGCGCCGGGCGACGAGGCGTCCGCCGTGATCACGGACGCGTGGTAGGCGTGCAAAAACGCGCGGGCGCACGGACGGCCAGCGTCACTTCGGTGACCGGGCAGGTGATCGGGCGCACGGCAGCGTGACGGTCGTTCCAGGTACCGTCGGGGCGATCGGCGGCGAGGTGCCTGACAATTCGGGGGGTTCGCTCCCTCGGCCGAACAGCCAGGGGGCGGATCGGGCCCCTGGCATAGAGGTTGCTCGAACTTCGGGAGCGACATTCCCGGCGGGCCGTACCAGGGAGGGGAACCCGGTGGAGAAGACCCGCTATTACACGATCCTCGTCATCCCGGGCGCCGCGGCGAAGGTCCGCCGCATCCAGTTCCCGGTGTCCTGGGTGAAGAGGGCCGTGGTTGCCGCCAGCGTCCTCGGGCTCCTCCTGCTCGGGGTCGGGATCGACTACGTCATCCTGAAGCTCAGGTCCTTCGAGCTCGAGTCCCTCCGGCAGCTCACCGAGACCCAGAAGGCGCAGCTCACCGCCTTCGAGACGAAGATCGGCGACCTCCAGGCCCGGATGGCGGCCATCCAGACCCTCGACGAGAAGCTCCGCCAGATCACCGGCCTCGAGGACCGGGGGCGGGCGAACCGGACGGTCGCGGTCGGCGGCGGCGAGTCGCTCGAGGACCAGCCGCAGGCGCGGCTCGACCGCGGCCGGCAGGCGCTGGCCGAGCGGATGGCCCGCGACCTCGACGCGCTGGCCGAGAACGCCGAGATGCGCAAGGCGAGCCTCGAGGAGCTCGAGGCGCACCTCGAGGCGCAGCGGGTCCAGCTCGCGTCGACGCCCTCCATCTGGCCGGTGCGCGGCTGGCTCACCTCGGACTTCGGGCCGCGCCTGAGCCCGTTCACCGAGACCACGCAGATGCACGAGGGGCTCGACATCGCGGGGCCGATCGGCGCGCCCATCAAGGCGCCGGCCGCGGGCGTGGTGGTCCGCGCGGGCGCCAACGGCTCCTACGGCAACTTCGTGGCCATCGACCACGGCTACGGCATCCAGACCCGCTTCGGCCACCTCGACAAGGTCCTCGTGAAGGTCGGCCAGCGGGTGAAGCGGCACCAGCAGGTGGCGACGCTCGGCAACACCGGCCGCAGCACCGGTCCCCACCTCCACTACGAGGTGCGGGTGAACGGCGTTCCGGTCAACCCCGCCAAGTACATCCTGGACTAGCGGGCGCAGGCCGTACGGGGAGCGCGATCGAGCCGGCCGACGACCACGCGCCGTGCGGCGCGTGGCGGCCCGGAGCCTCGAGCGCCGCGGCCGGGGCAAGCGGGCAGGCGCCTCCCACGAGGGAGGTCGGGGCCCGGGCATCGCGCCCGGGCCCTTTTTCGTGCCCCGGCCCGCCTTGCGGGGCCTCCGGCCGAGCGGCTACAATTCGGGGCTTCGAACCCCAAGGAGTTTCCAGTACATGCTCGGCCTCCTCCGCAAGATCGTCGGCAGCAAGAACGAGCGCGAGATCCGTCGGCTCCAGCCGATGGTCGCCCGCGTGAACGAGCTGGAGCCGGCGCTCCAGGCGCTCCCCGACGACCGCCTCGCGGCGAAGACGGTCGAGTTCCGCGAGCGCGTGGCCAGGGGCGAGCCGCTCGAGCGGCTCATGCCGGAGGCGTTCGCCACCGTCCGCGAAGCCTCCCGGCGGGTCCTCGGGATGCGGCACTTCGACGTGCAGCTCATCGGCGGCGCGGTCCTCCACGAGGGGAAGATCGCCGAGATGAAGACCGGCGAGGGCAAGACGCTGGTCGCGACGCTGCCGGTCTACCTGAACGCCCTCGCCGGCAAGGGCGTGCACGTCGTCACGGTCAACGACTACCTCGCCCGCCGCGACTCGGAGTGGATGGGGCGCATCTACCGCTTCCTCGGCCTCACGGTCGGCATCATCGTCCACGGCCTCACCGACGCCCAGCGCAAGGCGAGCTACGCGGCCGACGTGACGTACGGCACCAACAACGAGTTCGGCTTCGACTACCTCCGCGACAACATGAAGTGGGGCCTCGACCAGTACGTCCAGCGAGACCTCCACTACGCCATCGTCGACGAGGTCGACTCGATCCTCATCGACGAGGCGCGGACGCCGCTCATCATCTCCGGGCCGACCGAGCAGTCCACCGAGAAGTACTACGTCATCGATCGCCTCATCCCGACGCTGAAGAAGGACGAGGACTACACGATCGAGGAGAAGACCAAGAGCGTCATGCTCACCGAGGAGGGCATCGCCAAGGCGGAGCGCTTCCTCGGGGTGGACAACCTCTACGACCCGCGGCACATCGAGACGCTCCATCACGTGAACCAGGCGCTCAAGGCGCACACCCTCTTCCGGCGCGACGTGGAGTACGTCGTCAAGGACGGCGAGGTGATCATCGTCGACGAGTTCACCGGCCGGCTCATGCCGGGTCGGCGCTGGTCGGACGGGCTCCACCAGGCGATCGAGGCGAAGGAAGGGGTCAAGATCGCCAACGAGAACCAGACGCTGGCGACGATCACCTTCCAGAACTACTTCCGGATGTACGAGAAGCTCGCCGGCATGACCGGGACGGCCGAGACCGAGGCGGCCGAGTTCGCGAAGATCTACGACCTCGACGTGGTCGTCATCCCGACGAACATGCCGATGATCCGGAAGGACAACAGCGACCTGGTCTACAAGACGGCGCGCGAGAAGTACAAGGCGGTGGTCGAGGAGATCAAGGCGCTGCACAAGACCGGCCGCCCCGTGCTCGTCGGCACGATCTCGATCGAGAAGAGCGAACTGCTCTCCGGGCTCCTCAAGCGGCAGGGCATCCCCCACAACGTGCTCAACGCGAAGCACCACGAGCGCGAGGCCGAGATCGTCGCGCAGGCCGGCAAGAAGGGGGCCGTGACGATCTCCACCAACATGGCGGGGCGCGGCACCGACATCCTCCTCGGCGGCAACCCCGAGTTCCTGGCGAAGGAGGCGCTGCGCAAGGAGGGGCTCGACCCGGCCGAGGCGCCGAAGGAGCTGTTCCAGCAGAAGCTCGCCGAGATCAAGCGGCAGACCGACGCGGAGCACGAGGAGGTCGTGAAGCTCGGGGGGCTCCACATCATCGGCACCGAGCGGCACGAGTCGCGGCGCATCGACAACCAGCTGCGCGGCCGCGCCGGCCGCCAGGGCGACCCCGGCTCGTCGCAGTTCTACCTGTCGCTCGAGGACGACCTGCTGCGCATCTTCGGCTCCGACCGGATCAAGTCCATCATGGGGCGGCTCGGCCTCGAGGAGGACCAGCCGATCGAGCACTCGCTCCTCACGCGGGCCATCGAGAACGCCCAGAAGAAGGTCGAGGCGCACAACTTCGAGATCCGCAAGCACCTCCTCGAGTACGACGACGTCATGAACAAGCAGCGCGAGGTGATCTACGGCCGCCGCCGGGAGATCCTCGCCGCCGAGGACATCAAGGAGGACGTCCTCGAGATCGTCGAGGAGCTGGCCGAGCGGCTCGCCGAGCAGTTCGCCGAGGACGACCGGTTGCCGGAGAGCTGGGACCTCGGCGCCTTCAAGGAGGCGTTCGAGAAGCAGTTCGGGCGGGCCCCCGAGTTGCCGGAGGACCCCGGCGAGTTGACGCGCGCCGCGCTCGTCGAGCGGGCCCGCGAGGCGGCGGTGGCGGCGTACGAGGCCAAGGAGCGGGAGCTCACGCCGCCCATCATGCGGTTCCTCGAGCGCCAGGTCTTCCTGTCGGTCATCGACACCCTCTGGAAGGACCACCTCCTCAACATGGACCAGCTCAAGGAGGGGATCGGGCTGCGCGGCTACGGGCAGCGCGACCCGCTGCGCGAGTACCAGCGGGAGGCCTACGACCTCTTCGAGGAGATGTTCGAGACCATCAAGCTCGACACCGTCGAGCGGCTCATGCACGTGCAGATCGCCCGCGAGGAGCCGGCGCCGGTCTCCGTGCGGCGGGCCGAGCCGGCGGCGGCCCGGGCGCCGGCGGCGGTCCCCGCGGCCGACGGGGGGCGTCCGCTGGCCCCCTCGGCGGCCATGCGCCGCTCGGCGCCGCTCGCGCCGCCCAACGGCGGGGCCGGCGCGCTCGTGTACAACCGGAACGACGGGCCGGCCGAGCCGGCTCGCCGGGACGTGAAGAAGGTCGGCCGCAACGACCCCTGCCCGTGCGGGAGCGGGAAGAAGTACAAGAAGTGCCACGGGCAGTAGGAGGGGCTCTCGGCGGGCCGCGCGGGCCGGCCCACGCATTTGAAAGTTCGGAGCCGTCGAGGTATAAGGCCCGGATGCAGTAAATACGCACGCCCTCGGCCGTATACCCCTTCGGTGCCCCACCCCCTCAACGAGACCGAGACGCGCCAGGGACCCGCCGCCGGAGCCGGCGGGCCCACGAAGCCGCGGTCACCCGTGCCCGGTCGCGGACCGGTAGGAGGCGAGGCGGGCGGGGTCTCGGGGGTCCCGGGATGGACCCGGGCGGTCAGGGCGGACGACCAACCGACAGGAGCCACACGTGTCCGCTCTCACCATGAAGGAGCTGCTGGAGGCCGGGGTCCACTTCGGCCACCAGACGAAGCGCTGGAACCCGAAGATGAAGCCGTACATCTTCGGCGCGCGCAACGGCATCTACATCATCGACCTGCAGAAGACCGTCCGCATGTACCGCGAGGCGTACGCCTTCGTGCGCGACACCGTGGCGCGCGGCGAGACGGTGCTCTTCGTGGGGACCAAGAAGCAGGCGCAGGAGCCGATCGCCGAGGAGGCGAAGCGCTGCGGGATGTTCTACGTGAACTCGCGCTGGCTCGGCGGCATGCTGACCAACTTCTCGACCATCAAGAAGTCGATCGACCGGCTGCGCAAGCTCGAGCAGATGCGCGAGGAGGGGACGTACGACGTCCTGCCCAAGAAGGAGGTCGCGGCCCTCGAGCGCGAGCGCGAGAAGCTCGAGCGCTCCCTCGGCGGCATCAAGGAGATGACCCGGCTGCCGGGCTGCGTGTTCGTCATCGACACGCGCAAGGAGAAGATCGCCGTCGGCGAGGCCAAGCGGCTCGGGATCCCGACCGTGGCGGTCGTCGACACCAACTGCGACCCCGACGAGATCGACTACGTCATCCCCGGCAACGACGACGCCATCCGGGCCATCAAGCTCTTCACCTCGAAGATCGCCGACGCGGTGATCGAAGGGAAGGTCCTCTTCGAGGAGCAGGCGCGTGCAGCCGGCGCCCGGGGCCGGCGCGACCAGGACGCCGCGGCCGAGCTGGCGGCGATCGCCGAGAAGGAGGCGGGCGAGCGCGAGGGACGGGGCGGCCGCGGGCGTCGCGGCGGGCAGGCCCGCGACGCCGAGGGCGAGAAGCCGTCGGCCGCGGCGGCCGGAGAGTAGCATGGCAGAGGTACCGGCGGCGCTGGTCAAGGAGCTGCGGGAGAAGACCGGCGCCGGGTTCATGGATTGCAAGAAGGCGCTCGCCGAGAGCGGCGGTGACCTCGAGCAGGCGATCGACTACCTCAGGAAGAAGGGCCTTGCCGGCGCGGCCAAGAAGGCCGGCCGCGAGGCGTCCGAGGGGCTGATCGGCACCGCGCTCGTCGACGGGGGCCGGGCCGGCTCGCTGGTCGAGGTGAACTGCGAGACCGACTTCGTCGCGCGGACCCCCGACTTCAAGGCGTTCGTCGACGAGGTCGCCGGCTGGGTCGCCGGGACGCCGCAGGGCGACGCGACGTTCGCGGCGCAGTGGGCCGGTCGCCTCGCCGAGCTCATCGCGAAGCTGGGCGAGAACATGGTGCTGCGCCGCGCGGTCCGGTTCGCCGTCGACGGCGGGGGCCTCGTCGGGGAGTACAGCCACGCGGGCGGCAAGCTCGGCGCCCTCGTGGAGCTCGAGGTCGCCGGGGCCGACCCGGCGCGCTTCGCGGGGCTCGCCCACGACCTCGCGATGCACGTCGTCGCCTCGAGCCCGAGCTACGTCCGGCGCGACGAGGTCCCGGCCGACGTCGTCGCCCGCGAGCGGGAGATCTACGCGGCGCAGGCGAAGGAGACCGGCAAGCCGGAGAAGGTCGTCGAGCGAATCGTCGAGGGCAAGCTCGAGAAGTTCTACGCGGACGCGTGCCTGCTCGAGCAGGCCTTCGCCATCGACAGCGAGAAGACGGTGGAGGAGGTCCTCGAGGCGCGGGGCAAGGAAGCCGGCGGCAGCGTCACCGTCCGGCGCTTCGCCCGGTTCCAGCTCGGCGAGGCCGCGAAGGCGGCCGAAGGCCAGAGCGCCTAGCACGGGGAGGGCGGGTGGCGGCGGAGGACGACGGCGGCAGGCCTCGCTACAGGCGGGTCCTGCTCAAGCTCTCGGGCGAGGCGCTGGCCGGGCGCGAGGGCTACGGGATCGACGAGTCGGTCCTGCGGACCATCGCGGCCGAGGTGAAGGAGGTCCACGACCTCGGGGTCGCCATCGCCATCGTCATCGGCGGCGGCAACATCTTCCGTGGCATCGCCGCCTCGGCGCGCGGCACCGACCGCGCATCGGCCGACTACATGGGCATGCTCGCCACGGTCATCAACGCCCTCGCCCTCCAGGACGCGCTCGAGAAGATCGGCGTCGACACCCGCGTCCAGTCGGCCATCGGGATGCAGGCGGTGGCCGAGCCGTACATCCGGCGGCGCGCCACCCGCCACCTCGAGAAGGGTCGGGTCGTCATCTTCGCGGCGGGCACCGGCAACCCGTACTTCACGACCGACACCGCCGCGGCGCTCAGGGCCATGGAGATCAACGCCGAGGTGATCCTCAAGGCCACCAAGGTGGACGGCGTGTACGACGCCGATCCGATGAAGGACCGGAACGCCAGGAAGTTCGACGAGCTGACCTACATCGACGCCCTCCGCCTCAACCTCAAGGTGATGGACGCGACGTCCATCTCCCTCTGTATGGACAACAACATGCCGATCGTGGTCTTCGACCTGACCCGGCCGGGGAACATCCGGCGCGTCGTGACCGGGGAGCGGATCGGTACGGTCGTTCGGGGGTA
>DASVDK010000285.1:0-17773 GCA_036381125.1 Thermodesulfobacteriota bacterium
GTACATGGCGTGCAGGGTAGCAACTCGAGCCGACTTGGAGTACAACGCTCCCATGTCGATCGCCGGTTCGGCCACAGCCGCGGGGACGACCCGCTACCGAGACCGGCTCGCGTCGCAGGTCGCCGCGGGCCACTTCCGCGAGGCCCCGGGGCTCGACGGGGTGCTCGCCTCGTCGGTCGGCCTCGGCTCCTACCTCGGAACCGACACGGCGGAAGACGACGAATGCTATCGCGCCGCCACCCTGCGGGTCCTCGAGCTGGGGGTGAACGTCCTCGACGCCGCCATCAACTACCGCAGCCAGCGGAGCGAGCGCGCGCTCGGCCAGGGGCTGGCCGACGCGGTGGCCGGCGGCGGCGTCACGCGGGACGAGGTCGTGGTCGCCACCAAGGGCGGCTTCCTCTCCTTCGACGGCAGGCCCCCGGCCGACCCGGCGGCCGACTTCGAGCGGCGATACGTGAAGCCCGGCATCGCGAGGCCCGAGGACGTCGTCGGCGGCTGCCACATCATGACCCCCCGCTACCTGCGACACGAGATCGAGACGTCCCGCCGCAACCTCGGCGTCGACACCATCGACATCTACTACGTGCACAACCCGGAGACCCAGCTCCCGGTCGTCGGCCTCGCGGAGTTCGAGCGACGGCTCACCGCCGCCTTCGGCGCCCTGGAGGAGGCGGTGGCCGATGGCCACATCCGCGCGTACGGCACCGCCACGTGGAACGGGTACCGGCAGTCGCCCGACAGCCGGGACTACCTCTCGCTCGAACGCGTCCTCGCCTGCGCGCGGGCGGCTGGCGGCGACCGGCACCACTTCCGCGCGGTGCAGCTCCCCTACAACCTCGCGATGCCCGAGGCGCTGGCCCTCGAGAACCAGGCGGTCGGCGACGAGCGCACCTCGCTCCTGGTGGCGGCCGCGCACTTCGGCCTGACGGTCATGGCGAGCGCGTCGATCTACCAGGGCAACCTCGCCCGCCGCCTCCCCCCGTTCATCGCGCAGGCCCTGCCGGGCCTCTCGACCGACGCGCAGCGGGCCATCCAGTTCGTCCGCTCGACGCCCGGCGTCGTGACCGCCCTGGTGGGGATGAAGAGCCTCGCGCACGTCGAGGAGAACCTCGGCGTCCTGCGCGTCCCGCCCGCGACGCAGGAGCAGCTCGCCCGCCTTCTCTCGGGCGGCCGCGAACGGAGCGCTTGACTCCCGAGCGGGCAAGGTCCTCGTGCCCGGGCGCGTCGTCGAGAACCCGCAGACGCGGCTGCAGCTTCCCGGCCGCCGGTGGGCGAGATCGAGGTCGTCGGCTTCTTCGGCGACTCCGAGACCAGCGAGGAGGCCATCTGCCGCGTGGTGAGCCGCGTCGTCCCCACCCCGGACCACGGCATCCAGTTCTAGCCGCGCCGGGCCCCGGGCCGGGCGGCGCCCGCCGCCAGTCCGGGGTGGCGCGTCGAGTTCAGGAGAGCACACCGCGATGATCGGGCGCCTTCTCCTGGTCGCGACGCTGCTCCTCGTCGCGACCGGCTGCTCCATGCGGCAGACGAGCAACGTGGATCAGGCCCGCAACGAAGGCTACGTGCAGGTCGTCGGCGGCACCGGGGAGGACCGGATCCTCCTCGACGGCAAGCCGGTCGGGACCGGGGCCGACTACGCCCACGACCGCCTCCTCGCCGTCACCCCGGGGCCGCACCTGATCGAGGTGCTGCGCGGCAGCTCGGTGATCCGGCAGGAGCGCGTCTACATCGGCGCCGGGACCACGACGCCTTCTTCGCGCGCCACGCACGCTCCATCCTCGTCGTCCCGCCGATGAACCGCACGACTGTTTTCCATGGGGTCAGGTCTTTCCATTTTCCAAGCCCCTCGGCCGGCCCGCCGGAGCCCGGCGCCTGGCGCTTGACGCCTGAACATGCGTGCCCTAACATGGGGCATGCGCGGGCTCGACCTCGAGGCGAAGCTCCAGGTCCTGTCGGCGTCGGCGGTCGAGGACGTCGAGCCCTCCCCGGCCCCGCCCAGGCCGGCGCCCATCCGTGACGCGGTACCCAGCTTCGGGCAGAAGGTCCGCCTGCCGGCCGCCACGCGGGCCACCGCCACCCCGGGCGTCGTGCAGGTCCAGACCCCGGGCGGGACGGTCCCCCTCATGCGCGTCATGGTCACCAACGCCTGCTCGCTCGGCTGCCGCTACTGCGCCACCCGATGCGGTCGGCGGATCCGGCGCACGGCGGTCACGCCCGAGGAGATCGCCCGTACCTTCCTCGACCTCCACCGCCGGGGGAAGGCGACCGGGCTCTTCCTGACCTCCGGCATCCCGGGCCGCGCCGTCGCGGCGCAGGACCGCCTCCTCGCCGCGGCCGAGATCCTCCGCGAGCGGTACGGCTACCGGGGGTACCTCCACCTCAAGCTCATGCCCGGGGCCGAGCCGGCGCAGATCGAGCGGGCCGTGGCGCTCGCCTCGCGCGTGTCGATCAACCTCGAGGCGCCGACCGCGGCGAGCCTGTCGGCGCTCGCGCCCGACAAGGGGCTCGACCGCGACCTGCTCCCGACGCTCGTCCGCGCAGGCCGCCTCGCGCGCGAGGCGCGCCTCGCGCGGGCCGAGGCGGCCAGGCACGCCTCGGCGCAGGCGCTCGCGCGACTGCGAGACCCGGAGCGCCGGCCGGCCGGCGGCGCGCCCTCCGGCGTGACGACGCAGTTCGTCGTGGGCGCGGCGGGAGAGCGCGATCGCGACACGCTCGGCCTGGTGAGCCGGCTCGTTCGGCAGGGGCTCCTCCACCACGCCCACTTCAGCCCGTTCGTCCCGGTCCGCGACACCCCCATGGAGGGGGACCCGCCGGCTCCGGAACGCCGGGCGCTCAGGCTCTACCAGTCGGAACGGCTCCTGCGGGAGTACGGCTTCGCCTTCGACGACCTCCCCTTCGACCCCGAGGGCAACCTCCCCCTCGACGCCGACCCGAAGCTCGCCTGGGCGCTGGCGCACCCCGAGCGCTTCCCGGTCGCGCTCGAGACGGCCAGCCGGGAGGAGCTGCTCCGCGTGCCGGGCATCGGCCCGCGCGCGGCGGCGCGTCTCGTCGAGGCGCGCGGAACGACCGTGCTGCGCGGCGCGGCCGACCTCGCCGCCGCCGGCGCGGCCGCCTCGCGCGCGGCGCCGTTCCTGACGCTGCGCGGGCGGCTCCTGGGGCACCGCGATTCGGCGGTGCAGCTCACCCTCTGGCCGGGCGGCCGCCCTACGTTCGCCTACCCCATCGAGACCAGCACGTCGCCCTGCGCGTATCGCTGAGGGCCGCAGCCGAGCCGGCCCGCGCCTCACTCTACCGGCATCCCCTGGGCGACCGGTGCGGCCAGGAGGTCCTGGAGGAAACGTTCGAGGTCGCGCGCCGAGCTGCCGTCGAGGCCGACGAACTCGAGCCCCATGCCCCCCGGCAGGTCGGGCGCGCGAGGCGCCTGTGGGTCGTTCACCCAGCGCACCCGCGCCGAGGCGACGATCGGCCTCGCCCCGGTCGGAAGCGGCAGGTAGAACGTCACCCTGAGCGCCGTCCCGACCGGCAGGCGCATGCGGCTCGCGGCGAACATGCCGCGCGCGCTCAGGTTGGCCACCGACCCGACCTCGCGCCGTTCCGCCGAGCCGACCTCGATCGTCACGGGGAAGTCGACCGGCAGGCGGTGTCGAAGCGACTCGGGTACCCGGTCTCGTTCCTGAACGGCGGCATTCGGCATACGGCACCCTCCCGCGGCGGCCGTGGGGATCGCGGCCGGATCGGAGCAGGAAGGGTGCCAGCCACGGCGCGCGCCCGGATGCGT
The DNA here is from genome assembly GCA_036381125.1 of Thermodesulfobacteriota bacterium. GTDB lineage: Bacteria > DASVDK01 > DASVDK01 > DASVDK01 > DASVDK01 > DASVDK01. The sequence goes on from DASVDK010000285.1 coordinate 3,776, forward strand.
GTGCAGCGGCGGTTCCGGTGGGAATCGAGGCGCCGGCCCCCGGGGTGCGACGGAGGGTTCAGCCGGCCGGGGGCGGCGGTGACGCGCCGCGCGGCACCATCAACGGCTCGCGGCTACCTGCGGCCGAAGCCTCCGCTGGACGGCTTCGGCCGGCCGGGCAGGTCGCGCCGGCTCGAGACGACGCCGGCGTTGAGGCCCACGGTGGACATCTTGCCGAAGAAGCGCGCGTGCTCGACCTTGGCGCAGCGGTCCTCCACCACCTCGAGGCCGGCCGCGCGCGCCCGCTCGGCCGCCTCGGGATGGCGGATGCCGAGCTGCATCCACACGACCTTCGCCCCGATGGCGATGGCGTCCTCGACCAGCGGGGGGACGTGCTCCGGCCCGCGGAAGATGTCGACGATCTCCACCGGGAACGGGATGTCCCGCAGGCTCGCGTAGACCGTCTCGCCGAGGATCGTCTGGCCGGCGTAGCGCGGGTTCACCGGAACGATCCGGTAGCCCTCGCGCTGCAGATAGGTCGCGGCGAAGTACGAGGGCCTGTAGGGGTCCGACGACAGCCCCACCATCGCGATGGTGCGGTAGCGCTTGAGGATCTCGAGCCGCCGGTACGCGTCGCGGTCGACCCCCGCCTGGGGGCTCGCGTTGGCGCCCGGGACGATCCGGCAGACCGCGCCAGGCGTCTCGACCTCGCGCCGCTCGTCGGTCACGCCCGGCTACCCGTCTTCCGCGCGGCCTCGGCGATGGCCTGCTCGAGGTCCCAGATGATGTCGTCCACGTCCTCGAGGCCGACCGAGAGCCGGATCATGTCGGGCGAGACGCCCGCCTTGACCAGATCGTCCTCGGAGAGCTGCGAGTGCGTGGTCGACGCGGGGTGGATGACGAGCGTCTTGGCGTCGCCGACGTTGGCGAGGTGCGAGGCGAGCTGGACGCTCTCGATGAAGTGCCGCCCCATCTCGCGCCCTCCCTTGAGCCCGAAGGAGAAGATGGAGCCGGCGCCGCGCGGCATGTACTTCTCCTGAAGGGCCTTGTACGGCGAGTCCGGCAGCCCCGGGTACTTGACCCACGCCACCTGCGGGTGCTTCGCGAGCCACTTCGCGACGGCCATCGCGTTCTCGCAGTGGCGCTCCATCCGGATCGGCAGCGTCTCGAGCCCCTGGAGGAACAGGAAGGCGTTGAAGGGGCTCATCGTCGGCCCGAGGTCGCGCAGCCCCTCGACGCGCGCCTTCACGATGAAGGCGAGGTCGCCGAAGGTCTCCGCGAACCGGAGGCCGTGGTAGCCGGGCGAGGGCTCCGTGAAGCCCTTGAACTTCCCGTTGGTCCAGGGGAAGCGCCCCGAGTCGACGATCACGCCGCCCATCGAGGTCCCGTGCCCGCCGATGAACTTGGTGGCCGAGTGGACGACGATGTCGGCGCCCCACTCGATGGGCCGGCAGAGGTAGGGCGACGCGAACGTGTTGTCGACCACGAGCAGCACGCCGGCCGCGTGGGCGATCTTCGCCACGGCCTCGAGGTCGAGGATGTTGCCCCGCGGGTTCGACACCGTCTCGCCGAACACCATCTTCGTGTTGGGCCGGATGGCGCGCCGGAAGTTCTCCGGCTCGTCCGGCTCGACGAAGGTCACCTCGAAGCCGAGCTTCCTGAAGGTGGTCGAGAACTGGGTGTAGGAGCCGCCGTAGAGCGTGGCGGACGAGACGAAGTGGTCGCCCGACTCCATGAGGGTCGTGGCGACGAGCATCTGCGCCGCGTGGCCCGAGGCGGTGGCGAGCCCCCCCATGCCCCCCTCGAGCGCCGCCATCCGCTCCTCGAAGACGGCGGTCGTGGGGTTCATGATCCGGGTGTAGATGTTGCCGAAGCGTTGCAGGGCGAAGAGCGACGCCGCGTCTTCCGTGTCCTCGAACACGTAGGAGGTCGTCTGGTAGATCGGCACCGCGCGGGCGCCGGTGGTCGGGTCGGGCCGCTGCCCCGCATGGAGCGCGAGCGTGTTGAAGCCGAACTTGCGGTCCTGTGCCTCGGCCATCGTCTCCTCCTCATCGGTCGATCGGGCACAAGGATGGCGCCGCCCGCCCCCCCTGTCAATCCGGCCGGGCGCGCTCGAGGACGGCCCGACCCGAATGCCTCGGGCAGGCGGTCCGCCAGGCCGCCATGACGTCCGCGTAGCTTCGCGGGCGCGTGGAGACCCACTCGAGGAACTGGAGGGTCAGCGTGTTCACGGACTCGGGCATGTCCCGCTCCTTCACGTCGGCCAGTCAGCCTCGAGGACGACCGATTCGGCGGTGCGTGTAGCGTACCGCCCGCGATTTCCCGGGCAGTTCCCCACACGAAGACCAGACTCGACACCGGCCAGGAACCGCTCGCGCGAGGCGGCCAGCGTCACCTCCGTCCCGCTGGAGTGCACGCGAGAGGGTGCCGAGCGGCTCACCGCACGGGAGTCGGAGTACGGCTTCCCGCTTCCACCCGGTCGAGGTCTGAACGGTTCGGGCCGCGCGAGACCGGCGACGGCTACGAGACCGGGTCGGACGGCCTCGCGTCTTACAGCGGGCGGGCGGCCGACGCCCAACTCGGTTCGAACCGAGCTCGCACGGGTCCCGGCACCCCGCCCGATCGGTGCGCAAGACCTCGCACGGGGCCGCGACACGAAGCCCCACCCGCCGGTTCCCGACACGCTCCAAGCCAATGGAGACCGCTCACGAACGGGTTGTGAGCATCCGCATTCGCCTTACGCCCGTGCCGCCGCCGGCGCGCCGGCCGGCGCGCGCTCGCCCGGCTCGGCCTGCCCCGTCGGCAATCCCGTGGCCGCGTTCGGCACGAGGAGCGCCATGACCGCCGCGGCCATGGCGAGGAGCGCGGCCGAGAGCCAGGTGAACGTGTAGGTGCCGAAGAGGTCGTACGTGAAGCCGCCGAGTGCGGCGCCGAGCGCCGCGCCGATCTGGTGCGCGAGCGAGATGACGCCGAAGATCGCGCCCACCGACCGGCGGCCGAAGAGGTTCGCCGTCATGGCGGCGGTCGGCGGGACGGTGGCGATGTAGTTGAGACCGAAGAGGACGGCCCAGGCGTCGAGGACCGCGATGTTCGGGATCCAGAGGAGGATGAGGAGCGCGAGCCCGCGGAAGAAGTAGAAGAACGCCAGCGGGCGCTTGTGCCCGAGCCGGTCGCAGAACCAGCCCGACAGCATGGTCCCCACGATGTTCATGCCGCCCATGAGGAAGAGCGCCAGCTCGGTCTGGGCGGCGGTGAAGCCCTGGCGGGTGGCGTGCGGGAAGAGGTGCGTGCCGACGACGCCGAAGCTCGTGTAGCCGCAGACGAAGAACGACCCGGCGAGGAGCCAGAACCCGGCGGTCCGCATCGCCGCGCCGACGGTCGTCAGCCGCGCGTCGGCCGCCGCGGCCGCCGCGGACCTCGGCGCGCCGTCGTCGCCGTGCGGCCTGAGGCCGACGTCGGCCGGGTCGCTGCGGATCAGCCAGGCGGCGAGCGGCAGCACCACCGCGAGCATGGCGAGCCCCATGACCAGGTTCGCGGTGCGCCAGTCGGCCAGCCGGGTGAGCGTCCCGGCGATGGGGTACGCGAGCGAGATCCCGGCCGCCGCGCCCGCGCCGGCGATGGAGACGACCAGGGCGCGCCGGTCGGTGAACCAGCGGGCGGCGATCGTGGTGCCGACCGTGATCGACGCCGCGCCGGCGCCCGTGCCGACCAGCGCCACGGCCGCCGCGGTGAAGACCCAGAGGCTCGACGTGCGGGACATGACCACCGCCCCGAGGCCGCAGAGCGCGACGGCGGCCGTGAGGACGACGCGCGGGCCGAACCGGTCGGCGTACCGGCCGGCCACCGGCTGCGAGAGCCCGTAGGCGAGGATCGACCCCGACGTGACGTACGACAGCGTGGCCAGACTCCAGCCGAGTTCCTCGCCGATCGGATCGAAGAAGCGGGGCAGGACGGCACGGACCGCCGCGCCGACGAGGATCACGAGGAACATGGCGCCGGCCACGATCCAGCCGTAGTGGACCCGTCCTACGCCGTCGAAGTGGCTCCATGCCCTGGTCGTCACGCCGACTCCCCCCTGACGCGTCGAGGCTAGAGGATGCGCCGCGCGGGGTCAAGCGGGTGCGCCACGCGACGGGAGCGAAGACGGCGGCGGCCCGGCGTCTCCCCGGCACGAGCGTGGGCGCGTGCATCGGGGCGACAGTGTCCCGGACGCGGCCAGAGGTGGGCGGCGCCTCCCGGCGCTTCGACCTCGAGGGTCAGATCTCACGGTGCCTCGCCGCCGGTCCGGCCTTTGCCGGCGACGATCTCGAGGACCTGAACCTCGATACCTCGCGGTCCTCACGAAGGAGCTGCACACCGTGCTCGCAGAGATGCCCGGCGTACTCGCCGGCGCGCGTGCGGCCGGTGCTCGCGCTGCCGCCGGCGGTCGGCGAGCGCGGGGCGGCGTGGGCCCTCGCTAGAGGGTCGGGGCGAGGCGGGCCATCCGCCGAGGCCCGAACCGGGCGGGGCCGGTCCGGCCGCGCCGGCCGCTCGACCGGTAGCGCCAGAGCGCCAGGACCGCGCCGGCGACGAGCGCGCCGGTCGCGAGCCGACCGCCGTACGCCTCGACACGGTCGGCGGCCAGCAGGAGGAGCCAGCGGCGGGCGCGGTGCTCGGGGACGCGGTAGGCCACGCGCCGGATGGCGCCCGGCAGGCCTCGCGGCGGCTGCGCCGTGCCGAAGACCGGCGTGAGCTGCCCGAGCTCCATCCTGACGAGGTGAGGCTGCGGCGCCTGGCGCTCCGGCTCGTCCCAGTGCGCCTCTCCCACCGGAGCCGGCGTCCGCGCCAGCGGTACGCCGGGCCGGTTCTTCGGATCGAGGTCGGCGCCCCAGCCCGCGATCTCGGGATGGGCGTGGAGGTGCTGCGGCTGCGCAGCGCCCGGATCGGCCGCCTTCCGCTGATCGCTCCCCTTCCGCTTCGCCATCCCTACGGCGCCTCCTTCAACGGCTCGCGGCCGGCGTCCGCTCCGCGCGGGGCAAGCCCGCGCTCCGCTCCACGCGAGCCTTCGGCTCGCTCGGACCGGGGGCCGCTCGCCTCTGCGGCCGCTCTCGCGGCCGCCTGCAACGGCTCGGCCTCCGGGAGGAGGACGCACTTCACGCAGCCGTCCTCCTTGCGCTCGAAGATGCGGTACGCCTCGGGCGCCCGGTCGAGCGGGAACCGATGGGTGATGATCGCCTTCGCGTCGACGCGCCCCGCGCGGATGTGCTCGAGCAGGTGCGGCATGTAGCGCTTGACGTTGCACTGCCCCATGCGGAGCGTGAGGTTCTTGTTCATGGCGGTGCCGATGGGGACGAGGTTGAAGGGCGGCCCGTAGACGCCGATGATCGAGACGTGACCGCCCTTGCGGGTCGCGTGGACGGCCCACTCGATGGCGGTCGGCGCCCCGGCCTCGAGGAAGAGCCCCATGCCGAGCGCGGTGTGGAGCCACGAGCCGTCCGCCTCGAGGCCGACGGCGTCGATCGAGACGTCCGCCCCGCGGCCGGCCGTCATATCCTTGAGGTGCAGGACGACGTCGTCCACCTCGCGGAAGTTCAACGTCTCCACCTGCGCGAAGCGGCGGGCGAACTCGAGTCGATAGTCGACGTGGTCCACCACGATGACCCGTCCGGCGCCCAGGAGCCACGCCGAGCGCGCCGCGAACAGGCCGACCGGCCCCGCGCCGAAGACGACGACCGTGTCGCCCGCCTGGATGCCGCCCATCTCCGCCGCCTGGTACCCGGTCGGGAAGACGTCGGAGAGGAAGAGGACGTCCTCGTCGGACATGTCCTCGGGGATCTTCATCGGCCCCACGTCGGCGAACGGGACGCGTACGTATTCGGCCTGCCCCCCGTCGTAGCCGCCCGTGGTGTGCGAGTAGCCGAAGACGCCCGAGGCGATCTCGCTGTTCGGGTTCGTGTTCTCGCAGAGACCGGTGAGGCCCCGCGAGCAGAAGAAGCACGTGCCGCAGGAGATGTTGAACGGCACGACGACGCGGTCGCCCTTGCGCAGCGAACGCACCGACCCACCGATCTCCTCGACGACGCCGGTGAACTCGTGTCCGAAGGTGTGCCCCCTGCGGGTGTCGGGCACCAGGCCGTGGTAGAGGTGCAGGTCCGAGCCGCAAATGGCCGTGCGGGTCACCCGGAGGACCACGTCGTTCGGGTGTTCGATGCGCGGAGTCGGCTTCGCGGACACGCGCAGCCGGTAGGGGCCCTCGTAGGTCACGGCGCGCATGGCACCCGGCGCTTGCAGGAGCCGTGCACAACGCCGGCCCGCCTTTCCCTTCCCGAGCGGCCGGGGCCCGGCCCCGTCCTTGCATCGGTCGCCCGTGGAGGAGGTTCGTCATGGCCGGCCAGCAGAAGCGCGGACAGCCGCCCCAGCACCAGGAGCACCGGCCGGGGCGCGAGAGCGAGATGCGCCCGAAGCCCCGCGCCGAGGACCCGGGCTACCGCGGAAGCGGCAAGCTCGCGGGCAAGGTGGCGCTCGTCACCGGAGGGGACAGCGGCATCGGCCGGGCGGTGGCCATCGCCTTCGCGCGCGAGGGGGCGGACCTCTCCGCCGTCTACCTCGAGGAGCACCGGGACGCCGAGGAGACGAAGCGGCTGGTGGAGGCCGAAGGCCGCCGCTGCCTGCTCGTGCCGGGGGACGTCGGGGACGAGGCCTTCTGCCGTCGAGCCGTCGAGCGGACCGTCGGCGAGTTCGGCCGGCTCGACGTCCTCGTCAACAACGCGGCCGAGCAGCACCCGCAGCCGAGCATCGAGCACGTCCGCGAGGAGCAGCTCGTGCGGACCTTCCGGACGAACATCTTCGCGATGTTCTTCCTGACCAGGGCCGCGCTGCAACACCTCGGTCCCGGGTCGGCCATCGTCAACACGACGTCCGTCACCGCCTACAAGGGCAACCCGATGCTCCTCGACTACTCGTCGACCAAGGGCGCCATCGTGGCGTTCACGCGCTCGCTCTCGCTGGCGCTGGCCGAGAAGGGGATCCGGGTGAACGGCGTCGCGCCCGGCCCCATCTGGACGCCGCTCATCCCCTCCACGTACCCGCCCGACAAGGTGGCGAGCTTCGGGACGGACGTTCCGCTCGGGCGGGCAGGTCAGCCCGAGGAGGTGGCGCCGAGCTACGTCTTCCTCGCCTCCGACGACGCCTCGTACATGACCGGGCAGATCCTGCACCCGAACGGCGGCACCATCGTCAACAGCTAGCCGGGGTCGGGCCTCGCGGTTCCCCGACTGGAAAACGGAAAGACCTGACCCCCGCTGGTCGCGTGGCGGGCCTATGGCCAGGAGGTCTCCCGCATGGGGATGACCGTCAGTTCGGGGATGACGGTCTCGTCCGGCTGGGTGAGGACGAAGCGAATGGCGTCGGCGACGTTGCGCGGGTCTTGCAGCAAGCCGGGGTCGAGGTCGGGGAAGCGGTCGAGGAGGAACGGCGTCCGCATGCCGCCCGCGACGACCGCGGTCACCTTGACGCCGTCGGCCCTGGCCTCCACGTGCAGGGCGTGGCTGAAGCCGAGGAGCCCCCACTTGCTCGCGTGGTAGGCGGCGGCGTTGGCCCAGGCGCGCTTGGCGGCGGTGGAGACCACGTTGACGATGTGGCCCCGGCGTTCGCGGCGCATCGCCTCGAGCGCGGCCTTGGCGGCGACGAACGGGCCGCGGAGGTTCACCGCGAGGATCCGGTCCCACTCGGCCACCGGCATCTCGGAGACCGGCACCGTCAGGTCGACCCCCGCGTTGTTCACCAGGACGTCGAGCCGCCCGAACCTCGAGACGACGTCGCCGATGGTCGACGCCACCTGGCGCTCGTCGCGGACGTCCATGGGGGCGGCGACGGCCCGCCCGCCGACCGCCTCGATCCGCGCCGCCTCGGCGCGCGCCGGCGGCTCGGCCACGTCGGTCACCACCACGATCGCGCCCGCCTCGGCCAGGCTCTCGCAGACGGCGGCCCCGAGCCCCCGCGCGCCGCCGGTCACCAGCGCCACCCTGCCGCCGAGACCCGACATGCCCACCTCCCCTAGGGGTTCATCGCGACGGGCGGCGCGTCGGCCGCGGCGGGAAGCGCCGCCTCGGGCTCCGGCGCGCCGACCGCGCGCGGCCGCGCGTCCGCACCGCGCGCCGCCAGGACCGACTCGTAGAGCGCCGCCACTCGCGCGCTCACCTCCCGCCAGGTGAAGTGCGCGCGGACGCGGGCGAGACCACGGCGGCCCATGGCCCGGCCGAGCTGCGGCGCGGCGCAGATCCGGGCCACCCGGTCGGCCACCGCGTCGGGGTCGCACGGCGGCACGAGGAACCCGGTCTCCCCGTCGACGACCGTGTACGCGATGCCGCCCACGGCCGCGCCGACCACCGGCCTGGCGCAGGCCATCGCCTCGAGCGGCGTGATGCCGAACGGCTCGTACCAGGGCGTGGTGATGAAGACGTCGGCGGCCGAGTAGTAGAAGCGAAGGCTCTCGACCGGCCGCCGGCCGGTGAAGACGACCCCGTCGGCGACGTCCGCCTCGCGCGCGACGGCGGCGAGCCGGCCGATCTCCGGCGTCACGGCCGGATCGGGCGTGTCGCCGTCGCCCCCCACGACGACGAGCGTGGCGCGCACGCCGTGGCGCTCGCGCAGGCGGGCGAGCGCGCGGATGACGATGTCGACCCCCTTGCGCGGCACCATCCGCCCGAGCTGCAGCAGGATCGTGCCGCGCGCCGGCAGCCCGGTGACCCGGCGAGCGAAGCGCCTGGGCACGGGGTAGAAGGTCTCGGGCGCGACGCCGCAGGGGATCATCACGAGGCGCGAGGGGTCGGCGTCGTAGAACCGCCTGAGGTCCTCGGCGTCCTGCGGGCACTCGGCCAGCACCCGGTCGGCCTCGGCGATGACCCGCTCCTCGATCGCGAATCGCGCGTCCGGGAAGCCGTCCGCGCCCTGCTGGTGGAGGCGCCGCACGCGGCCGAGCGCGTGGAAGGTGACGACGAACGGGACGCCGAGCGCCGCCTTGAGGTCGGCCGCCACGAGGCCCGACATGAAGAAGTTGGCGTGGAAGAGGTCGTAGCGGCGCCGCCGGGCGGCGTGCCGCACGTACGCGCCGAAGGCGTCCATGTAGGGGAGCAGCGACTCCTTGGGCACGGGCGCCGCCGGCCCGGCCGGGACGTGGACGAGCCGGAGCCTCGGGCCGAGCGCGACCCGCTCCGGCAGCCGCGCGCTGTCCCGACGGGTGAAGACGTCCACCTCGTAGCCGAGGGCGGCCAGGTGGGTCGCCAGCTCGGCGACGTAGACGTTCTGGCCGCCGGCGTCCACGCCGCCGAGGAGGCCCACCGGGGAGGCGTGCTCGCTGATGAGGCCGATGCGCCTCGTCACGCGGTGGCCCTCGCCGCGGCGGCCGGCAGGCCGGCCGCGTCCGCGAGCGCGCGGTTCCAGTCGGCCACGAATCGCTCGATCCCGAAGCGGGCCCGCGCGGTCCTGCGCGCGCCCTCGCCGAGCCGGTGCGCGAGCGCGGGGTCGTCGAGGCAGTCGCGGATGCGGTCGGCGAGCCAGGCGGGATCGGTCCCCGCGAAGCCCGACACGCCGTTCTCGACCACGGTCGCCATCTCCGTCGTCGCGAGCGCGACGACCGGCATGCCGATCATCATCGCTTCGCAGACGGCGAGCCCGAGGCTCGTCCAGCGGATCGGGTTGACGAGGACGCGGTAGCGCGCCTCGAACGCCGGGAGCGCGCGGTGCGGGATCTCGCCGAGGCCGCCCGCGGCGGTCGACCCCATCCCGACCAGGTCGATCGGCAGCGCCCCGCGCCAGGCGTCGAGGACGTCCCCGCCGAGGCGCCGGCCGCGCGCGCGGATGTCGTTCACCACGCAGAGCGCCCGCGGCAGCTCTCCGGTGTAGCGGACCGACTCCGGCACGACGACGCCGTGCTCGATGACGCGTGTCGGCGTCCGGCCGCTGTCCCACATGAGCGCGTTGAAGGGCGTCACGTGCACGAGCAGCACCTCCGGGTCGTCCACCCAGTGCCGCGCGTCCGTCGGGCTCGTCCGGGGCGGATCGTGCTCGAGATAGAGGCGCGGCAGCCGGCGCTGCTCGGCCGAGAGGATCTCGTCCTGATCGCGCTCCCAGTGCTCGCGCGCCTGGAAGAGCACCGCGTCGAAGTCGAGCCGACGCACCGCGTCGGCCGGCACCTCGCGCAGCGTCGGCGGCCAGGGGAAGTTCCCCGGCGGCAGCCCGACGTAGCCGGGCGGGCGCCCCGGCTTCAGGGGCACGACGATCTCGTGCCCCGTCCGCGCCAGGTAGAAGAGGTAGCTGCCGTGGACGTGCCAGGTGAAGAGCCGTAGCCGACGCACGGCCGCCGGGCGAAGCACCTTCCGTGCCTGCAAGCCGGAAGGTAGGTCATTCGGCCGCTCGCCGGGCGGTCGCCTCGAGCAGCTCTCGCGCCGCGTCGACCACCGCCTCGGGGGCGACCTGCCGCAGGCAGGCGTGATGCCCCTCCGGGCAGACGCTGCGGTAGCAGTACCGGCACGGGACGTCGTACGAGAGCACCCGGTGCGCGACGGCCCACGGCGTGTGCTGCGGGTTGGTGAGGGCGTAGAGGTCGACGACCGGGGTGCCGACCGCGGCGGCGACGTGGACCGGGCCGGTGTTGTTCGCCACGAGGAGCGGCGCCATCTCGAGGAGCGCGGCAAGCGCCGGGAGGTCGAGCCGTCCCGCCAGGGGGTACGCGCCAGGACCGGCCTCGCGGGCGATCGCCCGCACGAGATCGCGCTCGGACGCGCTGCCGGTCAGGACCACCGCGACGCCGAGTCGGCGGATCAGCCCCCGCGCGGCCGCCGTGAACTGCTCGGGCGGATAGCGCCGGGCGGGCGCGCTCGCGCCGGGGTGGACGACCACCCAGCGGCGGCCGGGCGGCACGCCGGCCGCCTGGAGCGCGCGGTGCGCACGCGCGCGCGCCGTCGCCGGCACCCGGAGCGACAGCCGCTCGTCGGCGGGCCTCGCGCCGACGGCGGCGACGAGGTCGAGCTGCCGCCGGACCTCGTGGCGGATCCCCCGGGCCGGCTCGGTCTCGGGCACGTGTTCGGTGAGGAGCTGATACGGGTTCTCGCGGCAGTGGGCGAGCCGGCGCGGGATGCCGGCGAGGTAGCAGAGGAGCGCGGCCGGCAGCGGGCTCTGGCTGTACACGGTGAAGATGACGGCGCCGTCGACGCGCGCCTCGCGCAGCCGCTCGATCATCGCGAGGTCCGCGCCGGCGCCGCTCCTCGGCGGCGTCGCCTTCATCCAGGGCGCCTCGTACACGAGGATCTCGTCGATCTCCGGAATCAGCCGCCCGGCGGCCGCGCCGACCGGCGAGGCGAGGAGCGTGACCCGGCGGCCGTCGCGCGAGCGCTTCAGCGCGCGGATCGCCGGGGAGGTCATCAGGACGTCCCCGAGGCTGTCGAGGCGAACGGCCAGGACGTGCGAGGCGTCCACCCACGGGTCGCGCATCGTTCGAGGGGCCTCCGGTCGAGCGTCTCGGCGGCGCCCCGGGTGCACGAAGCGTTCCCCGCGACAGCCCGCACCTGCCCGCGAGGAGGACCCGGCCGGCGTGCCGGCCGGCGGTTCCGGCCGACCCCACCGGGCGTGCGGCATGCCGGTTGCTCGCCCCGGCGCGGCATGTACACCCTCGGCATCAACGCCGCCTTCCACGACTCGTCGGCGTGCCTGGTCCGGGACGGCCGGGTCGTCGCGGCCGCCGAGGAGGAGCGCTTCACGCGGATCAAGCACGGGAAGCGCCCCGTGCCCTTCTCGACCTGGGAACTGCCCTTCCACGCCATCGATTACTGCCTCCGCGAGGCGGGGATCCGCCTCGCCGACGTGGACCACGTCGCCTACGGCTTCGACCCGTACATCCGGCTCGGGGAGCACCGCGGCCGCGCCGCGATCACGCTGCCGCTCGAGCCGTCGGCGCACTCCCCGCCCGCGGAGTGGGAGTCCCCCTGGGACCCGCTCTTCCTCTCGTCCGTCGTCAACGCCCCACGCCAGCTCGCCGGCGGCGCGCCGCATCACCTCGCGGCTCGCTTCCGGGGCGTCACCCCGGACGGCCCCTTCCGCTGGCACTTCGTCGAGCACCACCTCGCGCACGCCGCGAGCGCCTTCCACGCGTCGCCGTTCGAGGAGGCGGCCGTGCTCACGCTCGACGGCCGCGGGGAACAGGCGGCGACCAGCTACCGGATGGGACACGGCACCGCGCTCGACCTCCTCGGTCAGGTCGACGTGCCGCACTCGCTCGGCCTCCTCTACGAGGCGGTGACGAGCCACCTCGGCTTCCTGCACTCGTCGGACGAGTACAAGGTCATGGCCCTCGCCGCGTACGGCCGGCCGATCTATCGAGACGTCTTCCGCGACGTCATCCGGCTCGAGGAGGGCGGCCGGTACCGGATCGCGCCGCCGAGGCTCGTCGAGCGGTTCGGGCCGGCGCGACCGAGGGGGGGACCTCTCGAGCGCCGCCACTGCGACCTCGCTCGATCGCTCCAGGAAGCGCTCGAGGAGACGGCGCTCGCGCTGGCGTCGTGGCTGCACCGCGAGACGCGCGCCGGCGCGCTCTGCCTCGCCGGCGGCGTGGCGCTCAACTGCGTCATGAACGCGAGGCTGCGCGACCGGGGGCCCTTCCGCGACATCTGGGTCCAGCCGGCGGCGGGCGACGCGGGGACGGCGCTCGGCGCCGCCCTCTGGGTGGACGCGCGGGAGCGGGGCGCGACCTCCCGGACGTGGCGGATGGACCACGCCTTCCTGGGGCCCGCCTACGACGACGAGGAGATCGAGAGCTTCCTGCGGTGGTCGAAGCTCCCCTTCCGCCGCCTCGCCGACGTGCCGGGCGAGACCGCCGCCCTCCTGGCCGAGGGGCGGATCGTCGGGTGGTTCCAGGGACGCATGGAGTTCGGGCCCCGCGCCCTCGGCGCGCGGTCGATCCTCGCCTCGCCGACCGATCCGGCGTTGCAGGCGCGCCTCAACGAGATCAAGGACCGGGAGGACTTCCGGCCGGTGGCGCCGGTCGTCCTCGAGGCCGCGGCGGCCGAGTGGTTCGTCGGCGCCGGCCGGTCCCCCTTCATGCTCTTCGTCCACGACGTGCGACCCGACCGCGCCGGCCGCATCCCGGCCGTGCGGCACGTGGACGGGACGGCGCGGATCCAGACCATCGCCCGCGACGAGCACCCCCGCTACCACGACCTCCTCGTCGCCTTCGCGGGGCGCACCGGCGTGCCGGTGCTCGTCAACACCTCCTTCAACACGCGCGGGGAACCGATCGTCTGCACGCCGCGCGACGCGGTGGAGTGCTTCTGGACCTCGCCGCTCGACGCGCTCGTGATCGGCTCGTTCCTCCTCGAGAAGCCGGGGAGATGATGCCGCGGGTCTCCGTCGTCGTCCCAACCTATCGTCGGCCGGACCTGCTCGACCGGTGCCTCGCGGCGCTCGACACGCAGACGCTCGACCCCGGCGCGTACGAGGTGCTCGTCGTCGACGACGCCGACGCCGCCGGGACCCGGCGGCAGGTCGAGGCCTTCGCGGCCCGCGCCCGCCCGGCCGTGCGCTACCTCGCGGTCTCGGGGCGGCACGGGCCCGCGGTCGCGCGCAACGTCGGCTGGCGCGCCGCGCGGGGCGCGATCGTGGCCTTCACCGACGACGACACGGTGGCCGACCCGCGGTGGCTCGCCGCCGGGCTGGCGGCGTTCGTCGACGGCGTGGCGGGCGTCGCCGGGCGGGTGGCGGTGCCCCTGCCGGCCACGCCGACCGACTACGAGCGCGACGCCGCCGGCCTCGAGATCGGGCAGTTCGTCACGGCCAACTGCTTCTACCGGCGCGACGCGCTTGCCGCCGTCGACGGCTTCGACGAGCGCTTCGAGGCAGCCTGGCGCGAGGACTCCGACCTCTGGTTCAGCCTCGAGGCGGCCGGGGCCCGGCTCGAGCGCTGCGACGCGGCGCTCGTCCTGCACCCGGTGCGGCCGGCGCGCTTCGGCGTGAGCCTCGGCCAGCAACGCAAGGCGCAGTTCAACGCCC
>DASVDK010000286.1:0-19298 GCA_036381125.1 Thermodesulfobacteriota bacterium
GTGCCCCGCGATCGACTCGCGCATCTCCGTGTCGGCCTGCACGTTGCGCATCTGGTAGTAGTCCATGACGCCGAGGCGCCCGCTGCGGAAGGCCTCGGAGATCGCCTTCGGTACCTCTGCCTCCGCCTGCACCACGCGCGCCCGCATCGCCTGCTCCTCCGCCACCGCCATGGCTCGCCGCTCCTCGGCCTTCGCCTGCGCCACCCGCTTGTCCGCCTCGGCCTGGTCGGTCTGGAGCTGGGCGCCGATGTTCTTGCCGACGTCGACGTCGGCGATGTCGATCGAGAGGATCTCGTAGGCGGTGCCGGCGTCGAGCCCCTTCTCGAGGACCGTCTTCGAGATGCTGTCCGGGTTCTCGAGCACCTGCTTGTGGCTGCGCGCCGACCCGATCGTCGACACGATGCCCTCGCCGACCCGCGCGAGGATCGTCTCCTCGCCGGCGCCGCCGACGAGGCGGTCGATGTTGGCCCGTACGGTGACCCGCGCCTGGGCGATGATCTGGATGCCGTCGTTGGCGACGGCGGCCACCCTCGGGGTGTCGATCACCTTGGGGTTCACGCTCACCTTGACGGCGTCGAGCACGTCGCGCCCGGCGAGGTCGATGGCGGTGGCCCGCTGGAAGGTGAGCGGGATGTTGGCCTTGTCGGCCGAGATGAGGGCGTTCACCACCTGGTTCACGTTGCCGCCCGCCAGGTAGTGCGCCTCGAGCCGGTCGACGTCCATCGTGAGGCCGGCCTTGGTGGCGCTGATCAGCGGCCGGACCACGGCATGCGGGTTCACCTTGCGCAGGCGCATGCCGACGAGGGTCGACACGCGGATCGGCACGCCGGAGAAGTAGGCCGTGATCCAGAGGCCCACCGGCACGAAGTAGAGGAAGACGGCCGCCGCGACGAGGATGGCGACGACGACGAAACCGAGCACGACGAGCGACAGGTCCATAGATCACCTCTCTTCCCGCTCCCTGACGACCTCCCTGACGATCGGCCTCGTGCCGGCCATCCGGACGACCGTCACCGCCCGGCCCGCGGGGACGAACGGCCCCTCGGAGACCACCTCGACGCGCGCGCCGCCGAACTCGGCGAAGCCGGTGGGGCGAAGGTCGGTGAGCGTGCGCCCCTCCTGGCCGACCCACTCGGGCCCCGGCTCCCCGGCCGGCGCGGAAGGGGCCGGCGTCCGCTCGGGGCCGAGCACGGCGGCCAGCCGGAGCCGCCGGAAGGCGGGCGTCGCCGGCGCGAGCAGGGAGAGGAGCACGACGCCGCCGGCCGTGAGCACGAGCGTGCCGACGAGGATCCAGGCCGCCCGCGACCAGTCGGCCATGGTGGGGAGGCGGCCGACGAGCGAGAGCCCCAGCCCCGCAAGGAGCGCGACGAGGCCGAGGATCCCCGCGACGCCGAAGCCCGGGATCACGAGGAGCTCGAGCAGCAGGAGGAGCACGCCGACGGCGACGAGCGCCGCCTCCTCCCAGCCGACCAGCCCGACGACGTACTGGCCGCCGAAGTAGAGCGCGAGGGCGGCGATGCCGATGCCGCCGGCGAGGCCGAAGCCGGGCGAGTACAGCTCCACGATGATCCCCACCATCCCGACCGAGAGCAGGAGTGACTGGACGATCGGGTTCGTGAGGACGCGGAGGAGCCGCTCCGCCCAGTTCGGCGCCGGCTGCACGACGCGGGCGCCCGCGAGCCCCTCGGCCGCGAGCAGGGCGGCCCGTCCGGCCGCCTCGCCGTCGGCGATGCCGAGCGAGAGCGCCTGCGCCGTCGTGAGGGTGAGGAGCTTGCCTTCGGGGGCGAGGGGCGGGAAGTCGACGTCGGCGTCGACCATCGCGGCGGCCGCCTCGGGCGGCCGGCCGCGCGCCTCGGCGGTGGCGCGGAAGAGCTCCCGGACGGCCGAGGTCGCCTTCTCCCCGGCCGGCTGCCCGGCGGCGTCGACCGGCGCGGCTGCGCCGATCACGGCGCCGGGCGTCATGTAGATGCGCGTCGATGCGAGCGCGACGAGGGCCCCGGCGGAGTACGCCTCGCGGTCGACGAAGGCGATGGTGGGGAGCTGGGCACGGAGCAGGGCGTCGCGGATCCGGATGGCGGCATCCACTCGCCCGCCGGGGGTCTCGAGGCGGATGACGACGGCGGCGGCCCCTTCGGCCGCCGCCTCGTCGAGGACCCGCTCGAGATAGGGGGCGAGGCCGAGGTCGATGGTCCCCGCGACCTCGACCTGGTAGACGAGGGGTGGGCCGGTCGCCGCGCCGACCGCCGCCCGGGGCGGTGGACCGAGGGCCAGGCCGATCGCGATCGCGGCGACGAGCCGGCCGATGACGCGTCGAGCGTCCATCCGAGCATGGTACACGCTCGGCCGAACGCTCGCGCTCGCAACACGTCAGCTCGTGAAGAACGGCTGGGTGCCGTGCGCCTCGATCGCCTCGGCCAGGCGGGCGAGGGCGTGCACGTAGGCGGCCGTCCGGCAGGTGAGCGACTTCTCCCTCGAGAGCGTCCAGACCTTCCGTCCCTCGGCCTCCATGATCGACTTGAGCCGCGCGTGCACCTCCTCGAGCGTCCAGTAGTAGCCCTGCCGGTTCTGCACCCACTCGAAGTAGGACACCGTGACCCCGCCCGCGTTCGCGAGGATGTCGGGAAGGACCACCACCCCCTTGCGGGCGAGGATCGCGTCGGCCTCGGGGGTGACCGGGCCGTTGGCCAGCTCGAGGATCACCTTCGCCTTGACGCGCTCGGCGTTGTCGGCGTGGATCATGTCCTCCAGGGCGGCCGGGACGAGGAGCTCGCAGTCCATGGCGATCAGGTCCTCGCCGGGGATCGCGGTCGCGCCGTCGCTGCCCGCCAGCGCGGCCACGCTCCCGTCGCGCCGCTTGGCGGCGGCGAGCTTCGCCGGGTCGAGCCCCTGCCGGGAGTAAACGGCGCCCTGCGAGTCCGACACGGCCACGATCCGGTAGCCCTCGAAGTGCAGCATGCGGGCGATGTGCTGGCCGGCGTTGCCGAACCCCTGGATGGCGACGCGCCGCTCGGCGTCGGCGAGCCCCAGCTCCCGCTCGAGGTGCTTGATCAGATAGAAGCCGCCCCGGGCCGTCGCGTCCTCGCGGCCGAGCGAGCCGCCGAGGGCGATCGGCTTGCCGGTGATGACCGCCGGCGACGCCTGGCCGACGATGGTGTTGTACTCGTCGGCCATCCACCCCATGATCATCGCGTTCGTGTAGACGTCCGGGGCCGGGATGTCGCGCTCCGGCCCGATGACGCGGGCGAACGCCTGGACGTACGCTCGGGAGAGCCGCTCGAGTTCGGCCTTCGACAGCCGGCGCGGGTCGACGCGGACCGCCCCCTTGGCGCCGCCGTACGGCAGGTTCGCCACGGCGCACTTGAAGGTCATCCAGAACGCAAGGGTCTCGACCTCCTCGGCCGTGGTGTCCGGGTGGAACCGGATCCCCCCTTTCGTCGGTCCGCGCGTGTCGTCGTAGCGGCACCGCCACGCCATGAACGACTTCCTGGACCCGTCGTCCATGCGGATCATGAGACGGACCTGCAAGGTCTCCCGGGGGTACTTGAGCTTCTCGAGCACGTCGCCATCGATGTCCAGGTGGCGCGCCGCTTCGTCGAGGCGCGTCAGCGCCTGGGCGAGCATGGATCGTTCCGTCATCGGAGGTCCCTCTGGCTGAAACCGGGCTTGGACGGGTTGGGGCGCACGCCACGCTGCGTGCGAGCGATCTCCGCCCTGCGCGACGCGGCCGCTCCGCGTACACGCGAGCTTAACGAGGGCTCGGGCGGACGTCCACCCGGCGCCCGACCCCCGCGCCGGGCCCCGGCCCCCTCCCCGAGAAAACACCGTTCCGGTCGAGTTGACCGGGACCGCGGCGGTTGCCACACTGGTCGGCCTTCCGCTCGTGATCCGGGCGCCCGACGGGAGAGGAGCCGCGGGATGCCGGTACGGTTCGTGGGGAGCCAGCGCGAGACCGCCGAGGAGGGGCGGGTCGAGGCGCGCATCGACCTCGCCTCGCTGGCCGGCCGCCCGCACCTCTGCGCGGTCGGTCCGCTCGCGGCCCTCCGGGGCGAGGTCACCGTCCTGGACGGCCGGGCGTCGATCGCCCGCGTGGTGGACGGGCGCATCGCCGTGGACGATCGCCTCGAGGGGGGCGCGGCGTTCCTCGTCTGGGCCGAGGTGCCGGCCTGGCGAACGGTCCCGATCCCCGCGCACGTCCGGACGAAGCGGGACCTCGAGGCCTTCCTGCCCGAGGCGGCCCATGCGGCCGGCCTCGACCCCGCGGCGGCGTTCCCCTTCGTCGTGACGGGACGCGCGGCGGAGGTGCGCCTCCACGTCCTCGACCGCAAGGGGGACGGCCCGCACGACCTCCGGCGACACGAGGCATGCAAGGCCCGCTTCACGTTCGAGCAGGTCGACCTCGAGCTCGTCGGCTTCCACTCGGTGTCACACCAGGGCGTCTTCACGCCGCCCGGCGGCACGACCCACATGCACGCCCGGACCCCGGACAACCGGGTGTCCGGACACCTCGACGGCGTGCGCCTCGTCGCCGGGGCGCGCCTCGGCCTGCCGAGCCTGGAGCGCTAGACGCCGCGGATCACGTCGAGGCGCGCTACTCGACGGGGATCGGCGCCGCGAGGTCGCGCGCGCGCGCCGCGATGGCGGCGGCGACCGGCATGCTCTCCTGGGCGCCTATCGCCTCGCAGGCGAGCGAGCCGGCCGTGCTCGCCAGGTGCAACGCCTCCCGCAGGTCGCTGCCGGCGTCGAGGGCGGCGGCGAGGACGCCGGTGAAGGTGTCGCCGGCGCCCGTCGTGTCGGCGACCCGCACCGCCAGCGCCCCGACCCGCCAGGCCGTCCCCCGCTCCGCGGCCACCGCCCCGCGACTGCCGAGCGTGACCACGCATGCGGCCCCGAGACGTTCGGCGAGGCTCCGGGCAAGGCGCACCGGGTCGCCGGCGGACGCGGAAGCCCCCAGCCCGGCCGCGAGGAGCGCGCCTTCGCCCTCGTTGGCCACCAGGACGTCGACGAGCCCCGGCAGCCTGGTCGCGTCCTCGGCCGTGAGGAGCGAGGCGGGGGCGACGTTGAGGACGGTGCGGGCCCCGGCGCGGCGCGCCCGCTCGAGCAGCCGCCAGTTCTCGGCCGGCGGCACCTCCATCTGCACGACGACCGTCGCGCCAGGCCCGAGGACGGCGTCCGGCACGTCGTCGGCCCGCGCCGCCCGGTTGGCGCCAGCCGCCACGGTGATGACGTTCTCGCCGCGGTCGTCGACGACGATGGCGGCGCAGCCGGTCGGCAGGTCGGCCGGTGTCACGCCGGCGGCCATCACCTGGTTCTCCGCGAGCCTCGCGACGAGGATCCGCGCGAACGCGTCGCGGCCGACGCGGCCGAAGAGCCGGACCGGCCGGCCGGCCCGGGCCGCCGCCACCGCCTGGTTGTTGCCCTTGCCTCCCGGGCGGACGACGTACCCTTCGCAGAGCACCGTCTCCCCCGGCCCGGGCAGCCGGCCGACCCGCATGATGAGGTCGACGTTCAGCGAGCCGAAGACGACGATCATCCGTCGCGCCTGGCCGCCGCGAGCCCGCGGTCCATCTCGTGCAGCTTCGCCACGCGTCGCCGGCAGTCGGGGTCGTCCGAGAAGCGGGCGGAGACGAAGGCGTCGACCAGGTCCACGGCGAGCCACGGGCCGACGATCTGGGCGCCGATGCACATGACGTTGACGTCGTCGTGCTCGACGCTCTGGTGGGCCGAGTGGACGTCGTGGCAGACCGCCGCCCGGATGCCCGGAATCTTGTTCGCGGCGATCGAGGCGCCCACGCCGGTGCCGCAGACCATGAGGCCGCGGTCCGCGTCCCCTCCGAGGATCTTCTCGGCGAGGCGCCTGGCGACGTCCGGAAAGTCTACCGGGGCCGGGTCGTAGGAACCGACGTCGATCACCTGGTAGCCCCGCTGCCGCAGGAACTCCATCAGGCGGCCCTTCAGCGGGAACCCGGCGTGGTCCGAGCCGACGACGATGCGCGTGCCTGTCCGTTCGCTCATGTCCGTCCTCGCGTGCCTCGGGCCAGGTCGAAGTGCTCCCGGAGAACCGTCTCGGCCCGGTCGGGGTCTCGGCCGAGGATGGCGTCGAGCACGCGCCGGTGCGCCTCGCCCAGCGTGACGAGGACGTCCGGCCGGCCGATGATCGCCGCGCGCCGCTCGTGGTGGCTGCGACGCAGGAGGGTCTCGATGGCCTCGTAAACGAAGAGCAAGACCGCGTTGCGGCTCGCCTGGACGATCGCCGCGTGGAACTCGAAGTCGGCGTCCGCGCCGGTATCGGCGTCCTCGACGGTCTCGAGGATCCGGTCGAGCGCGAGACGCAGGCGGGCTTCGTCTTCGGGCCTCGCGTTCGTGCAGGCCAGCCGGATCGCGTGGCACTCGATGGCGATGCGCGCCTCGAGCACGTGCTCGTAAACGGTCGGCTGCATGGCGAGCATGACGCCGAAGAAGTCCCGCAGCACGCCGACGTCCGGCGAGCGCACGAACGTGCCCTGCCCGGGCCTGATTTCCACCACGCCGAGGAGGGCCATGGCCCGCATGACCTCTCGCAGGCTCGCCCGGCTCACCCCGAGCCGCGTCGCGAGTTCCCGCTCGGACAGGAGCCGGTCGCCCGGGCGCAACGCCCCCGAGACGAGCTGGCTCTTGAAGAACTGGAAGATCTCCTCGAAGAGGTGCGCCTCGGTGGAGGCGACGACCGAAAGGTCGGCGGCGATCCGTCGCGTCGTCGACATGGGCGCCTCCCCTAGTAGCCCAGAAGCCTCGGCAACCAGGTTACCGCCTGCGGCACCAGCGCGAAGGCCAGCGTGCCGCCGATCAGCACGGCCAGGAACGGGACGATGGCCCGCGACGTCTCCTCGACGGTGGCCTTCGCGATGCTCGCGGTGACGAAGAGGACGACGCCGACCGGCGGCGTGACGACGCCGAGCGTGAGTGCGATGCAGACGATCACGCCGAAGAAGACCGGGTCGATGCCGGCGGCCTGCGCCATGGGGGCGAGGACCGGCGTGAGGATGATCAGGCCCGGGATGGTCTCGATGAAGGTGCCGACGGCGAGCAGGAAGAGCACGACGCCGACGGTGAGGACGGCCGGGCTCCGGATGCCGCCGAGGAGCGCCTCGGCCATTCGGGTCGGCACCTGCTCGAAAGCCAGGATCCAGCCGAAGAGCGTCGCGATGGTCATGACCAGCATGACCACGCCGGTCGTGCAGGCCGTGGCGAGCAGGACGCGCGGGAGGTCGCGCAGGCCGATCTCCCGATGGACGAAGCGCGCCACGAGGAACGCGTAGACCGCGCCGACGGCGCCGGCCTCGGTCGGCGTCATGACCCCGCCGAGGATGCCCCCCATGATGAGGACCGGCGTCATGAGTGCGGGGCCGGCGTCGCGTGCCGCCGCGAGCACTTCGCGTGCCGTGGCCCGGCGGCCGACGGGTAGACCCCGCCGCCGCGCGACGATGCCGATGACGACGGCGAGCCCGAGCCCCATGACGGCGCCGGGGACGTAGCCGCCGACGAAGAGGGCACCCACCGACACGCCGGCGATGCTCCCGTAGACCACCATCGGGATGCTCGGCGGGATGATGGCGCCGAGGCTGCTCGAGGACGACTCGATCGCCGCGGCCATGCCGCTCGGGTAGCCGGAACGCTTCATGGCCGGGATGGTGATGGCGCCGGTTCCCGCGGCGTTCGCCACGGCCGACCCGGAGAAGCTGGCGAAGATCATGCTCGCCAGTAGCTCGACGACGCCCATGCCGCCGGCCAGGTGCCCGACGAGCGTGTGCGAGAAGGCCACCAGGCGCCGCGAGATGCCGCCGGTGTTCATCAGCTCGCCGACGAGCACGAAGAACGGGATGGCCGTGAGCGCGAACGAGTCGGCGCCCGCGTACATCTGCTGCGGGATCGTCTCGGGCGACACCGTGGGCATGAAGAGGAACAGGTAGGCGAGCGAGGCCAACCCGAGCGCGAAGGCGATCTGCGCGCGCGCCGCCAGGAAGACGCCGAAGACGAGCAGGAGGACCAGGAGGCTCACGTGGAGGGGACCTCGCCGGCGAGCGTCTCGCGGAGCACCTCGAGGAACATGAGGATCGCCGAGACCGGGACGCCGAGGTACCCCCACGCGGCGGAGATGCCGAGGATCGGGGTGACGCGTCCAAGCTCGAGCGTGGTGCAGACCAGCTCGATGCCCGACCAGGCCAGCACGCCGAGGAACGCCAGGACGAAGAGGCGGGTGACGGTGAGGAAGGCCGGCAGCGCGCGGCGGGGCACGCGGGCCGCCACGAAGTCCATCGCCACGTGCTGCTTGCGGCGAAGGGCGACGTACGAGCCGAGGAAGACCACCCACACGAAGAGCAGCCGGCTCACCTCCTCGGCCGAGATCCAACCGATCCCGAGCGTGTACCGGGCGAACACGTTGACCGACACGAGCAGGACCAGGACGCCGGTCAGGACCCAGGTGATCCCCTCGACCGCCCGGCCGACGGCCGCCTCGATCCTGGTGATCGCGCGCCCCGGTCCGCTCATCCGGCTACCTGGCGCCGACGACGAGCTCGTAGAGGTCGCGCCCGAAGCTCTTGCCGACGTACTCGGCGTGGATCGGGCGAGCGGCCTTCCGGAACGGCTCGAGGTCGGGGGTATTGACCGCGACGCCCCGCTCCTTCATCTTCGCGACCAGGTCGTTCGTCAGGGCCCTGGCGTGCTCGCGCTGGAAGTCCATGGCCTCCTTCGCCGCGGCGGTCATGGCGTCCTGTTGGTCCTTCGGCAGCGACGAGAAGAACCGGTCGTTGACGATGAGCACCGTGAAGGACAGGAGGTGGTCGGTCATCGACATGAACTTCTGCACCTCGTAGAGGCGCGCCGGGTAGATGTTGATGACCGCGTTCTCCTGGCCGTCGATCGTGCCCTGCTGCAGCGCGGTGTAGACCTCCCCGTATGGCATCGCGACCGGGATGCCGCCGAACGCCCTGGTGACGGCGAGGTTGACCGGGCTCTGCGGGCTGCGGATCTTCAGGCCCGCGAGGTCGTCCGGCTTCTCGACGGGCCGCTTGCTGTTCGTGTAGACCCGAGCACCGTTGTAGCCCCACCCCAGGACGCGCAGCCGCTTCTCGCGCATCTGCGCCTCGACGGCCTCGCCGAGCCGCCCCTCGAGGAGCCGGAACGCCTGATCGTGGTCGCGGAACAGGTAGGGCAGGCTCAGGATGGTGGTCACCGGCGCGAACTGCGCGAGCGGGTCGTGCCCGACGAAGGTCGCCTCGATCGTCCCGGTCTGGACGTTCTGGATGACCTCGGTCTCCTGGCCGAGCTGCCCGCCCGGGAAGACGGCCGCCTTGAGCTTGCCGCCCGTCTTCTGCTCGAGCAGCTCGGCGAACTTCTTCGCGCCGACGTCGAAGTGGCTGCCGGCTGCGCAGCAGTGCGGGATGCGGATCGTCGTCTGGGCGACGGCGGACCCGACGCCCGCGAGCAGGAGCGCCGCGGACGCGAGGCCGATGACACGGACGAAGCGACGAAGCATGGGTGTCTTCTCCTGAGTCGTGCCCGAGCGGGCGGTTAGACGCTTCGGCTCTGCGCGTCGATCTCCGCGACCTGACGCCGCAGGTCCGCCAGGTTCGCCTCGATGGCGCGGGTGAGGCCGGCGGCCGTCTCGCGCATGGAGAGCTTCTGCATCGTGTACGGGTTCGCGTCGATGGCGCGCTGCACCGTCTCCACCCACTCGGCCGGCACGCCGTCGATCCCCTTGAAGGCGCCGCAGATCGAGCCCAGCATCCCGGCGATGCAGTCGGTGTCCCGGCCGAGGTTCGTGGCTCCTGTGAGCCCGTCCCGCACGTCCCCCTTCGTGATGCGGAAGAGCGCCATGACTTCCGCCGCCGTCTCGACCGCGTCGGCGTACGGGTAGGTCGGCATGAAGTGCTTGCGGATCGGCTCCCGGATGGCGCGCGTGTCGGGGTACTCGTCGGCGATCGCCAGCGCCTCGTCGATGATCTCCCGGGTGTGCCTGGAGACGTACGCCCTGGAGGCGGCGATGATCGACTCGACCGTCGCGCCGGGGCGAAACGCCTCGGCCGTGGCAGCCGCGATGACCTTCGCCCCCTCGATGCCGCCGGAGGCCGGCGGCTGCATCAGCAGGCAGATGTCCTCCGCGTCGAGGGCCGCCTGGCGGGGGTTGCCGGCGTTGACGATGCCGACCGGGCCGATCATGTGCGCCGCGTCGACCAGGCCGGGCCACGGCGCCATCTGCCCGATGAGCCGTGGATGGATCCGCGAGGTCTCGTCACCGGCCATCAGCCGGTCGTAGTGGATGACGATGTGCGGGTTCACCAGCCGGCCGATGTCCTCCCGCTTGATCTCCCGCCGCCAGATCGCTGCCACGTCCTCCACCGTCACGCGGCCCGGCTTCTCGATCATCGCGAGGGCGAGCAGGTACCGGATCTCCGCCCCGTCCTCCGTCATGCCCGGGGCCATGTCCATGTGCCGGTAGTGAAGGGCGGGGCTGTTGTTCCAGTAGCGGACGTCCCGCTCGACCTGCACCCACGGCAGGAGGGTCTCCACCCAGCCGAAGTGCTTCTCGACTGCCTGCCAGCCGCCACCCGGAACACTCACCCACTCGACCGCGGCCCCCATCGCCGACCCGATGTTCGCGGCGGCGACGGAGCCGAAGACCTTCTTGAAGAGGGGGGTTTCCGCCAGCATGGTCTCCTCGGACCGTGGTCTGACCACGGACAGTTCGTGGTCCGTTTGCGAGCTGGCCAGATCGTGCATCCGGGGCGTGCCGTTGTCAAACCGGATTTCTCGGCTGAGAGGTCTTCGGCCGCGGGGCGCCACGGGGCGCGAGCAGGCCCGGACCGGCTAGAATGAGGTCTCTCTCCCGAGGCCTTCAGGAGGTGCACATGTCGTTCGAGGTGTCACGTCGCGGCCTGGCGGCCGCCGTCGCGCTCCTGGCCGCGCTCTGGTCCGCGGGCCCGGCTGCCGCCCAGCAGCGCCTGCCGGTCAAGATTGCGGTCGGCGGGGCGAGCTGTCTCTGCTACCTGCCCACCGTGCTGGCCGAGCGGATCGGCGCCTACGAGCAGGCCGGGCTCGACGTGGAGCTGATCAACTTCAAGGGCGGGTCGGTGGCCCTCACCGCCGTCCTGTCGGGGAGCGCCGACATCGTGTCGGGCTACTACGACCACACGGTGAACCTCGCCGCCAAGAAGAAGGCGATGAAGTCGATCGTGGTCTACGACCGGTTCCCGGGCCTGGTCCTCGTCGTGTCGCCGAAGGCGACGGCCCAGGTGAAGTCGGTGCGCGACCTCGTCGGCAAGAAGGTGGGCGTCTCGGCCCCAGGCTCCTCGACCGACTTCTTCCTCAAGTACATCGCCCGGAAGCACGAGGTCGATCCGGGCCGCATCGCCGTGATCGGCGTCGGCCTCACCGACACCGCCGTGGCCGCGATGGAGCAGGGACAGGTGGACGCGGCGGTCATGCTCGACCCGGCCGTCACCTACCTCCAGAACAAGTACAAGGACCTGCGGATCCTCTCGGACACGCGCACCCAGGCGGACACCCAGGCCGTCTTCGGCGGCGACTACCCGGGCGGCTCCCTCTACTCCACCGTCGACTGGGTCGAGAAGCACCCGAAGGAGTCCCAGGCCCTCGCCGAGGCGCTCGTGCGGACGCTCCGCTGGATCCACAGCCACACCCCCGAGGAGATCATGGCCAAGATGCCGAAGGAGTTCGTCGGCGAGGACCCGGCGCTCTACCTCTCGGCCCTCAAGAACACCATCCCGATGTACTCGAAGACCGGCCTCATGGACCCCAAGGGGGCCCGGGCGGTGCTCGACGTCTTCAGCCAGTCGTCGCCCGAGGTCGCACAGGCGAACATCGACGTGACCCGGACCTACACGAACGAGTTCGTCGAGAAGGCCGCGCAGAAGCTCGGCAAGGCCGACTAGCGACAGTGACGACGGCAGACCCCGTGAACGGCGGCGGGCGGGGCCCCGAGGCCCCGCCCGCCGTCTCCTTCGACGCGGTCACGATCCGCTTCGCCGCCCCCTCGGGGCAGGTCCACACCGTCATGCGCGACATCTCGCTCGACATCGCCGAGGGGACGTTCGTCGCCATCGTGGGCCCGAGCGGCTGCGGCAAGTCGACGCTCCTCAACGCGGCCGCGGGGCTCCTCTTCCCGCCGGAAGGCCGCGTGCGGGTCTTCGGCGAGCCGCTCTCCGGCGTGAACCCGCACGCCGCCTATCTCTTCCAGCAGGACGCGCTCCTCCCCTGGCGGACGGTCCTCGACAACGTGCGGCTCGGCCTCGTCTTCGCCGGCGTCCCGCGGCGGGAGAGCGAGCGGCAGGCGAGGGGCTGGATCGATCGGGTCGGGCTCAAGGGCTTCGAGGACCGCTTTCCGCACCAGCTCTCGGGCGGCATGCGCAAGCGGGTGGCGGTGGCGCAGAGCTTCCTCGTGAACCCCCGCATCCTCCTCATGGACGAGCCCTTCTCGGCGCTCGACGTCCAGACGCGGCAGAACATGGAGACGGAGCTGCTCGGCCTCTGGCAGGAGACGCGCAAGACGGTGCTCTTCGTGACGCACGACCTCGAGGAGGCGATCGCGCTGGCCGACCGCGTGGTGGTGCTCTCGGCCGGCCCGGCGCGCGTGAAGGGGGTGTACGACGTCGACCTGCCGCGGCCGCGCGACGTGGCCGAGATCCGGCTCACGCCCGAGTTCACGGCGCTCTACACGCGCATCTGGGCGGACCTCCGCGAGGAGGTCCGGCGGCAGTACGAGGCGCGCCATGCCTGAGTCGACCAGGGTCGCCACCCTCACGACCCGCCGCGCCACGAGCCGCCCGGTCGTCGTGGCCCTCCAGGTCCTCACGTTCCTCGCCCTGATGGCGGCCTGGGAGGCGGCCTCCCGCACGGAGACGATCGACCCCTTCTTCTTCAGCAAGCCGACCGACGTCGCCCGCCGCATGTGGGAGTGGGTGGCCACCGGCTTCATCTGGGAGCACCTCGTCACGACCCTGGTCGAGGCGATGCTCGCGTTCCTCATCGGGACGCTCGCCGGCATCGTCTTCGGCCTCGCCTTCGCGCGGATCGAGCTGCTCGCGGCGATCTTCGACCCCTACATCCGCATGCTGAACGCGCTGCCGCGGGTCATCCTCGCGCCGATCTTCCTCCTCTGGTTCGGCCTGGGCATCGCCTCCAAGGTGGCGCTCGGGGTCTCGATCGTCTTCTTCGTCGTCTTCTTCAACACGTTCCAGGGGATCCGCGAGGTCGACCCGGTCGTCCTCAACAACGCCCGCATGCTCAAGGCGTCCGACCGGGACCTGCTGCGCCACGTCTACCTTCCGTCGGCCCTCGCCTGGATCTTCTCGAGCCTCCACACGAGCATCGGCTTCGCCCTCGTGGGGGCGGTCGTGGGCGAGTACATGGGGGCCGCACGGGGGATCGGGTACATCGTGTCGCAGGCGCAGGGGGTGTTCGATACGACGGGCGTGCTCGCCGGCCTCATCCTGACGTCGGCCGTCGTGCTCCTGATCGACGTCGGCATCAACCGCCTCGAGGCGCATCTCCTCCGCTGGCGGCCGCGGGCGGCCTGAGACGGCGGTCGCGGGGCGCCCGTGGGCGCGCCGCCGGCCGGCGTACGTCCTGGCGGCGCGCGACCTCCGGGCCGGATCACGCGGCCGGCTCGAGCGCCCAGGCGCCGATGCTGAAGACGAGGAGCAGGATCCCGGCTGCGCTCACGGCAACGCTCGAGACCATCCCGGCCGCCGCGAGCCCGAGGCCGAGGCCGGCGGCCGCCGGCCAGGCCGATGGGCGCGGCATGTGGACCGGAGCCGCGGGCTTCGCGCCGCCGCTCACCGCGACGGGGCGCCGCTCCGGTCCGCCGGTCCAGAGGGGATAGCGCCCCTCGACGGTCGGGATCGTGGCGAAGTTGTACGCCGGAGGCGGCGAGGAGATCGACCACTCGAGGGTCGGCGCGTCCCAGGGGTTGGCCGGCGCCCGCTCGCCGCGGCGCAGGCTGCGGACGACGTTCACGACCAGGAGGGCGACCCCCACCGCGAGGACGAACGCCCCCACCGTGGCGACGAAGTTCGGGGTGGCGACGTTCAGCTCGGGCGCGTAGGTGTAGATCCGCCGCGGCATCCCGAGGAGCCCGATGAAGTGCATGGGGAAGAACGTCAGGTTGAGCCCCACGAAGATGAGCCAGAACGCCCACTTTCCGAGCCGCTCGTCGAGCATTCGGCCGCTCATCTTCGGGAACCAGAAGTGGAGCCCCGCAAGCGCGGCGAGCACCGTCCCGCCGAAGAGGACGTAGTGGATGTGGGCGACCACGAAGTAGGTGTCGGTCTGCTGGAGGTCGGCCGGAGGCGAGGCGTGCATGACCCCCGAGAGACCGCCGATGACGAACATCCCGATGAAGGCGGCCGCGTAGTAGAGCGGGGTGCGGAGCCGTATCGACCCGCCCCAGAGCGTGGCGAGCCAGTTGAAGATCTTCACCCCGGTCGGGACGGCGATGGCCATGCTCCCGATGCCGAACACCGAATCGGCCAGCGGGCCGAGTCCGACGGCGAACATGTGGTGCGCCCAGACGCCGAAGCCGAGCACCGCGATCGCGATGCCCGAGAAGACCATGAACGGGTAGCCGAAGAGCGGCTTGCGGGCCATGGCCGGCAGGACCTCGGAGATGATGCCGAAGGCCGGCAGGATCAGGATGTAGACCTCCGGGTGCCCGAAGACCCAGAAGAGGTGCTGCCAGAGGACCGGATCGCCGCCGGCCGACGGGTCGTAGAAGTGGGTCCCGAAGAAGCGATCGAACATGAGCAGGATCAGGGCCACCGTCACCGGCGGGAAGGCGAGCGCGACGAGGACGTTCGTGATCAGCGTCATCCAGACGAACAGCGGCATGCGCAGGAGCCGCATCCCCGGGCAGCGCAGGTTGACGATGGTCACGATGAAGTTGAAGGCGGAGGCAAGCGTGCCGACGCCGAGCACCTGGATGCCGAGCATCCAGAAGTCGATGCCCCGGCCGGGTGAGAACGCGCGGCTCGTGAGGTTGGCGTAGCCGAACCAGCCGGCGTCCGGCACCTCGCCCACGAGCCAGCTCGCGTTGAGGAGGAGGCCGCCGGCGAGGAAGACCCAGTAGCTGAAGGCGTTGAGGCGCGGGAAGGCGACGTCGCGCGCGCCGATCATGAGCGGCACGAGGTAGTTGAAGGCCGCGGCGTTGAGCGGCATGAGCGCGAGGAAGATCATCGTCGTGCCGTGCATGGTGAAGAGCTGGTTGTACGTCTCGGCATCGACGACGGTGTTGCCGGGCAGCGCGAGCTGGACCCGGATGAGGAGCGCCTCCACGCCCCCCAGGAGGAAGAACAGGCCGGCTGTGACGCCGTAGAGTATCCCGATCCGCTTGTGATCGACTGTGGTGATCCAGTCCCATAGCCGCCCGGTTCGGGAAGAGGGTGCGGCGGCGGCCTCCGATGTCGTCGTCACGGTCATGCGCGTCCTCGGCTGTGTTCCGGGCCCCGGTGCCTGTCCGGCCCCGCTACCGTCTTCTGAGGATGCGACGTCCGGCGGCGCGTTGCCTTGACCCGGGTCAAGTCCAGCGGCGGAGGCGGTCTCGGGAGCGACGCGGTACCTTTCGGGGAGGGTTCGCGTCGAACAGGGGTGGCGTATGACGGCAGGCGGCGAGACGCGGGAACGGGAGGCGTTTCGCATCCTTACGGAGCTTGTGGGCGAGAGCGGGCCCCCCCCGATCGCCTACCCCCGGTTGTCCGCGTGGCTGGCGGGCAGGCCGGCCGTCGAGCGCCGGCGGGGCGAGGTCCTCTTCGCCGACGGCGACGCCTATCGGGGCGCCGTCTTCCTCGTCGCCGGCACGGTGGCGCTCCGCAAGACGTCGGCGCGCGGCCGCGCGTTGATCCTCTCGGTCGAGACGGCCGGACGGCTCTTCGGTGAGCCGCCGCACTTCACCGGGGAGCCGGGCTACACGGTGTCGGCGCACGTGGTCGCCCCGTCGCGGATCATCTGGCTCACGCCCGCCGAGGTCGACTCGGCGCTCGAGGAGCCGCCGGTCGGGCGGGAGATCGTGGCGAACCTCGCGCGCAAGCTCCAGTATTTCCGGCACACGATCTTCGAGTTCACCCTCATCGACACGCAGCGCCGGCTCTACCGCTTCCTCCACGACCTCGCCCGCTCGGCCCAGCACCGCAACCCGCCGCTCCTGCCGACGACCGTCACCCTCCCGATCAGCAAACTCGAGCTGTCGCAGCTCATGGGCGTCACGCCCGAGACCCTCTCCCGGAGCTTCGAGGCGCTGGAGGCGGCCGGCGCCCTGGTGCGCCTGCCGGGGCGGGCGATCCGGCTGCGGCGCTGGGCCGAGGGGGACCCCGCCTAGGGCCCCGCCGGACTTGATGTGCGTCAAGGCGACCCCGATGGGCCGCCGGTAGGATGATTCTCAGGCGGCTGGCGATTCCCTTCCCCGACCCCCGAGTGTGCCGCCTTGCCGCTCCCACCGAGAGCCGAGCGGTCCATGGCCCGGACCCCCGACGTCTCGAGGCGCTCGGGCGCCGATTCCGTCTCCGGCGCCCGAGCGCCTTGGGCCGCGCTCGAGGGCCATCCTGGTGCTTGTACCGGATATAACCGTGTTCGGCTACAATGGCTGGCGGCATCGGCCGTCCCGGCGCCGCTCGAAGGGGACGGCCCGAACCGACAGGATTCCTCACCGAGCAAGGGGAGATGTTATGGCGGAACGCGCGATCGACGTCCTGCTGGAAGAGGCAAGACGCTTCCCACCGCCCGATCAGCTCAAGAAGTCGGCCCACGTGACGAGCGAGGACATCTACGAGCAGGCCCGTCGCGACCCCGAGAAGTTCTGGGCCGAGGCGGCCAAGGAGATCGAGTGGTTCACGCCGTTCACGAAGACGCTCGAGTGGAACCCGCCCTGGGCCAAGTGGTACGTCGGGGGCAAGCTGAACGTCTCCTACAACTGCCTCGACCGGCACGTCAAGACGGCGAAGAAGAACAAGGCGGCGATCATCTGGGAGGGTGAGCCGGGCGACCAGCGCGTCCTCACCTACTGGGACGTCTACCGCGAGGTCAACAAGCTCGCCAACGTGCTCAGGAGCTTCGGCGTCAAGAAGGGCGACCGGGTGGCGATCTACCTCGGCATGATCCCCGAGGTGGTGATCGCCATGCACGCCTGCAACCGCATCGGCGCCGTCCACAGCGTGGTCTTCGGCGGCTTCAGCGCCGAGGCACTTCGCGACCGCATCAACGACGCCAAGGCCAAGGTCCTCATCACCGCCGACGGCGGCTACCGCCGCGGGCAGGTCGTGCGCCTCAAGCGCAACGCCGACGAGGCGCTCCAGGACACCCCGTCCATCGAGCGGGTCATCGTCGTCAGGCGGGTCGGCCAGGAGTCGGGCGCCACGATGAAGGAGGGGCGCGACTTCTGGTGGGACGATCTCATGGAGGACGCGCCGCTCTACTGCGAGCCGGAGAAGGTGGACAGCGAGGACATGCTGTTCATCCTCAACACGAGCGGCACGACCGGCAAGCCCAAGGGGATCGTCCACACGACGGCCGGCTACCTGGTCGGCACGGCGCTCAGCAACAAGTGGGTCTTCGACCAGAAGGACGACGACGTCTTCTGGTGCGCCGCGGACGTTGGCTGGGTCACCGGGCACACGCACATCGTGTACGGCCCCATGGCGAACGGCATCACGCAGGTGATGTACGAGGGGACCCCCGACTGGCCCGACAAGGACCGCTTCTGGGCCATCGTCGAGAAGTACGGCGTCACGATCCTCCACACCGCCCCTACCGCCATCCGCACGTTCATGCGCTGGGGGACCGACTACCCGAAGAAGCACGACCTCTCGAGCCTGCGGCTCCTCGGCTCGGTCGGCGAGCCGATCAACCCCGAGGCGTGGATGTGGTACCACACCTACATCGGAGGCGGCCGCTGCCCGGTCCTGGACACCTGGTGGCAGACCGAGACCGGCCATCCGCTCATCTCCCCGCTGCCCGGCGTGACCACCCTCAAGCCCGGCTCGGCCACCAGACCGCTGCCGGGCGTGGACGCGGACGTCGTGGACGAGAAGGGCAACTCCGTCCCGGCCGGCGCGGGCGGCTACCTCGTCCTCACGAAGCCGTGGCCCGCCATGATGCGCACGATCTACGGCGACCCCGACCGCTTCGTCGAGACCTACTGGAAGCGGTTCCCGGGGAAGTACTTCGCCGGCGACGGCGCCAAGCGGGACGCCGACGGGTACTTCTGGCTCCTCGGCCGCGTCGACGACGTGATGAACGTCGCCGGCCACCGGATCAGCACGATGGAGGTCGAGAGCGCGCTCGTCGACCATCCGAACGTGGCCGAGGCGGCGGTCATCGGCAAGGCGCACGAGATCAAGGGCCAGGGGATCTGCGCCTTCGTCTCGCTCAAGGCCGGCGTCACCGGCTCGCAGGCCCTCGTGGACGAGCTCAAGCAGCACGTGGGAAAGAAGATCGGCCCGATCGCGCGGCCCGACGAGATCCTCTTCGCGGCCGAGCTGCCCAAGACGCGCAGCGGCAAGATCATGCGGCGCCTCCTGCGCGACATCGCCGACGGCCGAGCCCTCGGCGACACCACCACGCTGGCCGATCCGTCCGTCGTCGCCAACCTGAAGCACCAGTACGAGGAAGAGTAGGCGCCCGTGGCCTGCCCGAGCGGAGCCTTCGGGCTCCGCTCGGCAGGCGCCGCCCCTGCCGACGTACGTCGTTCACCTTGCGTCGGAGCCGATCCTGCCCGCGGCGTGCGCTCCCCGGCGTCGCGCCGCCCTTCGGCGTCCCCTGTGCCGACCCGAGTCCCCGTGGATGTCGCGAGCCTGAAGGACGCGATCCCGTGCCGCCCAGATGTGCTCGCGCATCAGCGCGTCGGCCCTGACGGCGTCGCGAGCGATGAGCGCGGCGAGGATGCGCTTGTGCGCGACGTGCGACTCACGGATCTGGTCCGGCGTGAAGTTGGCGAAGGTCCGAACGGCGAACGGCAGGTCGGTGATCTGATCGATCAACTTCTTCAAGGTCCGGTTCTGGACCAAGCTGTAGAGGAAGCCGTGGAACTCGTTGTTCATCCGCCGGAACGTGTCGCGCATCTCCGGCCCGTAGTGACCCGAAGCGGCACTCTTCTCGAGGATGGCCTCCATGCCGAGCACGATCCGCTCGAGAGCAGCGGCCTGCTCGGCGGACAGCCCTCGCGCGGCGACCTCCCGCATCGCCTCCGCTTCGAGGATGGCCCGGCAGGCATAGAGGTCCCGGACGTCGGCTTCCGTGTACCGGCGGGCTCGATG
>DASVDK010000287.1:0-6052 GCA_036381125.1 Thermodesulfobacteriota bacterium
GATCGGCACGACGGCCTGCACCCCGGCCAGCGCCCACGCCGCCCGCAGCGGCGGGAACAGCCGCAGGAGGGGCCAGTCGGCAAAGAGGACGACATCGCGGGGCCCGTGCTGCGTCAGGCGCCGGCGCAGCGCCCCTTTTTCCGGGCCAGCTGCTGATGGCCCGGCCGGCCGGTGTAGACGTAGCGCGGCCGCTTCCACCGGTAGCCCAGGGCGTGCAGGCGCCGCCGCAGCGTACGCGGCGTGACGGGGCAGCCCAGCTGCCAGCCCACGCACCTCGCCAGCAGCGGTACCGTCCAGGTCGTCGCGCACAGTCCCAGCTCCCGCGGGTCGCGCCCGAGGGTGAGGGCCACGAGCCGGGGGGTGAGCTGCCGCGCCGTCGGGGGCCGGCCCGGGCGCGGGCCATCGGCCAGCGCCGCCACGTCGCGGCGCTGGCGGTAGCGCGCCACCCAGCGGTGGACGCTCGCCCGATCCACGCGCACCCGCCGGGCGGCGTCACTGGGGGGGTGTCCCTCCGCCACCAGGAGCACCGCCTCGAGCCGACGGTAGACCCGCGCGAGCGGCGCCGTGGCCAGCGCCCGCGCCAGGCGGCGCCGATCCCGCGCCGTAAAGGCCGATCCGGCGTTTCCATGGCTCATGCCCCGAGTCTGATCCGGAGTGCTCCCTGTCGCAAGACTTTTGGCTACGTACTTAGTGCCATGAGAGTCTGCTTTGCGTACCGGCCGGGAAGTCGTCAGCCCCCTGGCGCGTCGGTTCAACACCAATACGAGAGGTATGACGTCTTTCCCACCGTGACAACGCCGGCAAAGGGTCAGGTTGTCATCCTGGCCGAGATCCACGAGGAGATCGGCCTCAAGCCGGGCGGCGCGGTGCGGGCGACGTGGGCCGGAGGGTGGGTGGTGCTGGTCCAGCCCGGTCGGGATGATCCGATCGGCGCTGCTCACGGGATGCTCGAGGGTGGTCCTCGCTCACCGAGGCCCTCCTTGCGGAGTGCCGTTCTCCCGATCACGCGGAGGCGTTTCTCCTGTCGTTGGAGAGCCTGCCTATCGATGTCGTGTCCAACACCTTCGAGCACGTCCTCGACGCCGCCCAGATCAAGGCTCGGTTCCCGTCGCGACGGCCGTCCGGACGGGCACGTCGATCGTGACCAACGAACGCGAGTTCGAGGCCATCGAGCAGCTGGTCGACATCGTCTGGATATAGCCAACCATGGCTGCGGCGCGAGGAGGTCGATCACCGGGGCGGGCAGGGCTCGAGCCTCGGTGCCCTCAGATTTCTCGAGAGGGTGGATCAATACGCCAGGGCACGGGATCGATCTCGCAGTGAGCTGGTTCGGGAGGCGTTCGCGCTCATCGTGCGCCGCGAGCCCAGGAGAGGACGCTCTTGGGCCTCTCATGGCTCGCGTGGCGGCCATCGGGCGGCAGTTCGGCCTGACGTTCTACGACGCGTCTTTCCTGGCGCTGGCTGCCGAGCGGGGGTGCCTCTGCGTGACCGCCGATCGGCGTCTGGTGGAGCGGGCGGCCGGGTTTCCCTGCATCCGGCATCTCTCCGACGTGACGACCGGCTCTGAAGCCTCCCAGCCTCAGATGCCCCGCTCGCGCTCCGCGCCGTCCCCGCTCGCCGCCTCGCTCCCGGCGTGAATGCCGAGCGCGGCGAGCCCCGAGGCGACCCTGGCGAGGTGGGCCCCCATGTCGGCCCGCGCGTTCTGGAGCATGGTGATCGACCTCGCGAGGCGGCCGTCGAGCTCCTCCTGGAGGGCGCCGAGGTGCCGCTCGACCGAGGCGAGGAAGGCCTCGAGGCGCTCGAGGTCGACGTGGCGCTCGGCGCGAAGGGTCGTCTGGAAGACGAGCAGCAGGTAGGGAACGAAGAGGCTGTAGCTCACGAGCACGACGCTCGACTGGAAGGCGTCGGCGTGGATGCCGGCGCAGAGGTCGTAGACGGCGTCGGGGACGGCGGCCACCCCGAAGCTCGCCGTCACGCGCGGGTCGAGGTACTTGCGCACCTCGCGCGCCCGCGCGAGGACGGCGGCCTCGATCTCGGCCCTGAGCCGCTCCCGCTCGGCCGGGTCCTCGGCGGCGGCGAACCGCTCGACGAGCGGCGTCGCGGCCCACTTGCTGTCGATCGGCAGGACGAGCCGGTTGGGGAGCCGGAGGCCGAACTCGACCGTCCGGTCCCCCACGCGGAAGTTGCGCACCTGCCACTCGGGCGGCAGGCGCGCGAAGACCGACTCGAGGATCTGCTCGCCGGCGGCCCCTTTCGTCTGCGAGCCGGCGATGACGGCCTCGAGCCTCCGGATCGACTCGGCCGTCCGCGCCTCGAGCTCCTGTCGGGCGCGGGCGTGGGTGCGCAGCGACGCCAGCTCCTCGGCGGCCCGGCCGAGGCCGTCGCGGATGGCCGCGGTCGCCTCGGCGAGCCCCCGCGCCATGGCGCGCTGCTCGGCGAGCCCGGCGCCGAGGCCGGCGATCCCCTGGTCGACCCGGCTCTGTCGCTGCTCGAGGGCGAGCACCCGCTCCGACAGCGCGCGAAGCTCCGCCTGCCCGGCGGCGACGGTCGTCTGGACGGCGGCGACCCCCTGGGCGAGGGAGCCGAGCGCTGCGGCGACGCCGTCGCCGGACGGTCGCTTCCGGAGCGCGAGGGCGACCGCGACGGCGGCGGCCGCGACGAGCGCGGCTGCGGCCAGGAGGGCGGCGGGCGGCGCCTCGGTCACCTCCGCCGCCCCGCCGGCGCTCTCCCGTGGGCGTTCGGCTCGATGCCCGCCGCGCGCGCCAGCTCCCGGTGAATGCGGGCCACGCGCTCGACCTGCCCCTTCGCGGGAAAGCGCTCGTAGAAGCCGTCGGCCCGGAAGTCGCGCGCGAGGCCGCGGAAGGGGGCGAGCCGCGCCTCCCAGCGCCGCACGCGCCCCTCCTCGGGCGAGCCGTCCACGCGCGCGAGGTCGGCGCAGACCCTGAGCATCGCCTTCAGCGTGACCGGTCGGGTGACCATGTACGAGGCATGCCCCCACGCCTCGCCCCAGGCCCGCTCGGCGGCCTTGAGGAAGTCGCGCACGCGCTCGTAGAAGCGCTGCACGTCGCGGGCGCCGGTCCCCTCCCGCGCGATCGCCTTCCAGTCGGCGGCGACCCACCGGTGGATCTCGTTGAACAGCTCGGCCTGCAGGATCCACTTCTCCTGCCGGCTGCGGCCGCCGAGGCGGTTGATCTTGTAGCGGAGCGGGCTGTCGGCCTCGGCGTAGAGCTTCTGGACGACCCTGGCGGCGAACTTCTTGTCGGGGTCGGCCCAGGAGACGCGCTCGTAGAGGTCGACGAGGTGGCTCTTGTTGATGCGCGTCGGCGTCGAGTTGATGATGACGAACATCTCGGCGGCGAAGTCCTCGCTGCGGCCGTCGAAGATCACGCAGGGGACGTGGATCGTCCGCGCCTCGTCCTCGCGGGCGCGCCGGTAGAACTCGAGCGCGGCGAGCCGGTGCTGCCCGTCGATGACGAGGAACCGGCCGCGCGGCGGCTCGAGGTCCCCCACGCTCTCGAACCCGCGGACCGGGTCGAAGCGCAGGTGCTCGGGCGTGAAGAGGAGGATCGTGCCGGGGATGGGGGGCTGGCTCGAGGCGGTCTCGTAGAAGTTCCGGATGGCGGCGACCTTGGCCTTCGAGAGGCTCCGCTGGAACGCCTGGTCGGACCGCTCGATCTCGGCGATGAATCGGCCGATCTCGTCGTCGGCGGCGACCGGCTCCGGGGCGATCTGCTCGCCCTCGCCGTAGAACCGGCTGATGAAGCGCACCTTCGCGAGCAGGTCCTCGGCGGGATACGCCGCGAAGTAGAAGACGCCGTCCTTCTGTCGCACCCGAGTCGCCAGCATCCTCCCCCCCTGGTCGATCGCCCCGCGACGTGCCGCCTTCAGGTCGCACGACGCCCCTGACGCCGGCTGTCAGGGGACTGCCGGCCCATCCTAAGGGCTCTCACGGCCCGGTGGCAACCGCCTCGTCGTCGGGGAGGCGACGGCGCCGCGTGCGGTCAGGCCCACTCCGCGACGGCGTAGGTCTCGCGGCGCGGATCGGCGCCGGCGGTGCGCAGGCCGGTGCGGGGATCGACCCGGATCACCGAGGCGCCGCCGGTCGAGGCCGACCAGGGGTCGATGACCGAGACGGTGTGCCCGCGCTCCCTGAGGCCCGCGGCGGTCGCCTCGGGGAACCGCCCCTCGAGGACCACCTGGCCCATGCCGCCGGCAACGCCGCCGTACTCGCCGGCCGGGTCGGCGTCGTGGCGCCACCGCGGCCGCTCGATGGCCTCCTGCGGCGAGGCGCCGAGGCGCAGCAGGGCGTCGATGAGCTGCGCGAGCGTCTGCGGCTGCGCGTGCGCGCCGGGCGTGCCGACGAGCGCCTCGAGGCGCCCCTCGGCGTCGAGGACGAGGGCCGGGCAGAGGGTGTGGAAGGGGCGCTTGCCGGGGGCGAGGCAGTTCGGGTGGTCGGGCGC
Organism: Thermodesulfobacteriota bacterium; assembly: GCA_036381125.1. GTDB lineage: Bacteria > DASVDK01 > DASVDK01 > DASVDK01 > DASVDK01 > DASVDK01. Next base: position 4,461 of record DASVDK010000287.1, read on the forward strand.
GAGCGCGAAGCCCGCACCCCGGTTGTGCCAGATGACGCCGGTCTCGGGGTCGGCCACCGCCGAGCCGAAGCTCTGGAAGAGGCTCTGCATGAGCGACACCCCCCGACCGCGCCGGTCGATGACGCAGAGGTAGGTCGTGTCGCCGCCGGTCGCGGCCGCGCCGAGCGCGCCGGGCGCGTAGCTCGCCGCCCGCTCGCGGCTCACGGCCGCGCGGCGGCGGCGCACGTAGCCCTCGTCGAGGAGCGAGGAGGCGGGGGCCGGCATCGCGGCCGGGTCGGCGAGGTAGCGGTCCCGATCGGCGAAGGCGACCTTCTTCGCCTCCACCCAGAGGTGCACCGCCTCGGCGCTCTCCCAGGGCCAGCGGTCGATGCCGAGCCCCTCGGCGATCCGCAAGAGGAGCAGCAGCGAAAGCCCGCTCGCGTTGGGCGCCATCCCGACCACGGTACGCCCCGCGTACGGCGCGGTGAGCGGCTCGACCCAGTCGCTGCGATGCGCGGCGAGGTCCTCCGCCGTCAGGAAGCCGCCGGTGCGCGCCGCGAAGGCGGCCAGCGCCCGCGCCACCCGACCGCGGTAGAAGGCGGCAGGCCCCTCGGCGATGATCGCGTCGAGCGTGGCGGCCAGCGCCGGCTGCACGAACCGCTCGCCGACGGCCGGCGGCCGGCCGTCGGGACGGAGGATGGCGGCGAGCCCGGGGTCCTGCGGCGTCGCCGCGGCGATCGTCTCGGCGAGCCGCCGGTACATGGGGAAGCCGCGCGCGGCCAGCTCGCGCGCGGGCGCGAGCAGCTCGGCGAGCGGCCGCGAGCCGAACCGGTCGAGGACGTCGGCCCAGGCGGCCAGGGCGCCGGGGACCGTCAGCGTCGCGACGTGCGGGCCGTGCACGGGAACGCGCGTCCGGTGGCCCCGCTCGGCGAGCGCGCCGGGCGTGGCCGCCGCCGCCGCCCGGCCGCTCCCGTTGAGCGTGGCGACGCTGCGGCGCTCCGGGTCGTAGACGAGGATGAACGCGTCGCCGCCGAGGCCGCACATGTGCGGCCGCAGCACGGTGAGCGCCGCGGCGGCCGCCACGGCCGCGTCGACGGCCCCGCCCCCCGTGCGCAGCACGTCGAGGCCGATCTGGGCCGCCATCGGGTGGCCGGCCACGACGACCCCGGCCTCCCCCATGATGTCCGGGCGGAGCGGATGGGAAAACTTCGCCACCGGATACCTCCCGCGCGGGCCGCCGTCCGCGGGGCTCGATCGCATCGACCCCTTGCCAGGCGACCTGCGACCTAGTAGAGTCGGCGCCCAGTCATCATTCGGCCCGGCGGCCGGAAAGGAGCGCCCGTTGCTGTCCCAGATCGTCGTGCCGGTCGGCGCGGCCTACCTCACCGCGCTGGCCGTCGCCCTCCTCGTCGAGGTGACGCGGCCCCGCCCGCTGCGCGCGGTGCTCGCGGACGTCCCCCGCATCCTCCGCTACACGACGATGACCGTCGGCGTCCTCGTCGCGGCGCTCTGGTTCTACGCGTACCTGGGCCTCGTGCCGTCGAAGCCCTTCTAGCCCTTCACCGGTAGCGACAGCGCGGACGCGACGGCGCGAGCGACCTGGGCGAACGCCT
>DASVDK010000288.1:0-14284 GCA_036381125.1 Thermodesulfobacteriota bacterium
CCTCCGGCTGCGGCAAGTCGACCCTCCTCGAGGTCATCGCCGGGCTCGTCGCGTCCACCGGCGGCGAGGTCGAGTTCGAGGGGAGGCCGATCGCCGACGGCGTACCGGACGGGGTCGGCGTCGTCTTCCAGGAGGACGCCTGCTTCCCCTGGCTCGACGTGGCCGACAACATCGCCTTCGGGCTGCGCAGGAGCGGCCTCCCCGCCGGCGAGCGGCGGGCGCGCGTCGAGCGGGCGCTCGAGATGATGGGGCTCACCGGCTTCGCGAGGAGCTATCCGGCGCAGCTCTCGGGCGGCATGCGGCAGCGGGTGTGCATCGCCCGGACCCTCGTCATGCAGCCGCGGCTCATCCTCCTCGACGAGCCGTTCGGCGCGCTCGACCAGCAGACGCGGCTGCTCATGGGCGAGGAGGTCCTCCGCCTCTGGCGCGAGACCGGGGCCACCGTCTTCCTCATCACCCACGCCCTCGACGAGGCCGCCATGCTGGCCGACCGGATCGGCGTCATGTCGGCGCGGCCGGGGCGGCTGCTCGCCACCGTGAGGACCGGCTGGCCCAGGGAGCGCGACAGCCGCGTCGTCGCCGACCCCAGGTTCGGGGCGGTCACCGGCCGGCTCTGGGACTGGCTGCGCGCGGAGTCGCTCAAGGCCATGGGCAGGCCATGACCCGGACCGGCAACCGGATCGCCCTCCTGCGAATCGCGGTGCTCGCCGCGGCCGTCGGCCTGCTCGAGGTCCTCTGCCGGACCGGCGTCATCGACAACTTCACCATGCCGCCCCCCTCGCGGATCGTGCGCGACCTCGCGGCCATCCTCGCCTCCGGCACGCTGATGCCGGCCATCCTCAAGACCCTCGGCAACGCCGCCACCGCGTTCGTCCTGGCCGTCTCGGTCGGCGTGACCGCGGCCGTACTCATCCACGCCTTCCGGGGGCTGCGCGAGGCGCTCGACCCCCTCTTCGCGACCTACTACGCCATCCCGGTCCTCGCGTTCTACCCGCTGCTCATCATCCTCTTCGGCCTGGGCGACGTGCCGCAGATCGTCATCGCCTTCATGCTCGGGGTGGTCGCCGTCATCGTGAACACGCTGAACGGCCTCGACCGGGTGCCGCGCGTCCTCCTCAAGACCGCGCGCATCCACCGCATGACGCCGCTCGAGATCGCGTCGAGGGTCACGCTGCCGTACGCCGTGCCGCACGTACTGACGGGCGTGCGGCTCGCCATCGCCTACTCGCTCATCGGCATCGTCGGCTCCGAGTTCATCATGTCGAAGGGGGGCATGGGCTTCGAGATCGCCTTCGCCTACATGAGCTTCGACAACGCGACGATGTACCCGCTCATCCTCCTGATCCTCGTGGTCTCGATCACCGCCAACCTGCTGCTCGCGGCCTGGGAGCGGACGCTCCTGGCGCGGCGGGGGCTGCGATGAGCGGCGCCGCGGCGGCGAGGCGCTGGCGCGGGCCGGCGGCCCTGATCGTGGGCCTCCTGGTCCTCTGGCAGCTTCTCTACCTGCTCGCCGGCGAGGTCGCCCTCAGGACGCCGGCCCAGACGGTCGCGTACACGCTCTCGCTCGTCCCCCAGGACGCCTTCTGGACGCACGTCGAGGAGTCGGCCACGGCCTTCGGGGCCGCGCTCGCGATCGCCGTGGCGTCCGGCCTCGCCATCGGGCTGCTCCTCGGCTTCCACCGGCTCTCCGGCGACGTGGGGGAGCCGATGCTCGTCGCCGTCTACTCCATACCGAAGGTGACCCTCTACCCCATCGTGCTGCTCGCCTTCGGCCTCGGGATGCCGGCCAAGATCGCCTTCGGCGCCATCCACGGCTTCGTGCCGATCGCCCTCTTCACCATCAACGCCGTGCGCAACATCCGGCCCATCCTCGTCAAGACCGGCCGCGTGCTGAGGCTCGGCCCGATCGAGACCGCGACGCGGATCCTCCTGCCCGCCGCGCTGCCGGAGATCTTCACTGGGCTGCGGATCGGCTTCGCGCTCACCCTGATCGGGACCCTCCTCGGGGAGATGTTCGCCTCTCAGCGCGGCCTCGGCTACATGCTCATGAACGCCATCGGCCTGCACAACGTCGACGTCATCATGTCGGTGACGTTCCTGCTGATCGTCTTCGCCGCGGTCGTGAGCTCCATCCTCCTGCGCATCGACCGGGCGCTCCATCGGCGGTTCTGAGGAGGCGTGAGGGGCGGCGCACGGCGCTCTCAGGCGTAGAGGAAGCCTTCCCGGCGGACCCTTGCGTCGCCTGCGATCCCCTCGTGAGGCGCCGACCGCCAGGCGTCGGCGACGCCCGCCGCGGCGATGACGGCGTCCAGCGCGTCCCCGCCGCCGTCGCGCATGATCCGCGCGCGGTCGGTCGCGCCGATCTCCACGTAGGGCCCCAGGCCCTCCAGGATCGCCTGCCGCGTCCGGCGGCGCCGGCCGGTCAGCGGTCCGCCCTCCGGCTGCTTGTAGGTGTGGTGCGGCAGGCCGAGCCGCTTGAGGGTGGAGCTGGGGCACGTCTCCACGAGCACCCGCGTCGCTGCTCGGAGGCGCCCGTAGTGGAACGGGAGGATGGCCGTGCCGGGCGATCGACGGAGGGGCCAGAGCACGTCCCGCATGACGTGGAACGTCTGGTAGATGATGCGGTAGTGGTAGCAGTCGAACGGCGCCCGCGCCGCCCGGTCCGTCGCCCGGTAGACGTGCTGCGGCCCGCCGCGCGCCCGCGCGCGAGCCAGGCACCAGAGGCCCAGGTCGTAGCCGTCGGCACGCCAGTCGCGGACGAACCGCATGAGGCCCGCCCACGTCATCCCCGGGTCCAGGACCTCGACGGGCAGGCCGAACGGCGCGTCGATCCCCCAGAGCGCGTCGCTCGAGCGGCGGATCATCTCGACCAGGTAGCCCAGCGCGCGCTCCCGCAGCGGGCTCCCGGCGGCACGTTCCAGGTTGACGAGCTCGACGAGGCGGAGCGCCCGCCGCCCCGCGCGAGGCTCCGCGCGCGCCACCCAGAGCGTCCGGCCCGCGAGCCTGGCCCCGCTGAAGTCCACGCCGTAGACGGTGGAGAAGCGACGAGCGCGGAGGGCGGCGAGGGAGTATGCGGGCATGGGCTCGATCAGACCCGGTGACCGTGTCGGCGCCGGTCGGCGAGCCGGCGAGCGTCGTGTCGCTCCACGATGCGACGACCCGATTCTAGCGTCCTTCCCGGTCCCCGACGATGGGTGCGCGTCGATCGATCGCAGACGTGGCAGACTGGATCGTGTCGCGCGCTCGGAGGCGCCGCTCGCCCGGGCGAGCAAGCCGCGGAGGCGTCGATGAACCACGCCCAGACGCTGTTCACGGTCTTCTTCGCGATCTTCTGGAGCTCGGTGGCGACCGCGTGGACCCCGTGGAGGCCCTTTCACTGGCCCGTGGCGCTCCGCAAGGAGGGCCGCCCCGTGCTCAGGCGGAGCCTCGCAGCGCTCGCCTGCCTGAACCTCCTGCCGGTCGTCACCGCCGCCTGGACCCTCTGGCTCCTCGAGGACTTCCCCGACGTGATCGAAGGCGGGCTCGGGTCCTGGATCTGGGCGTGCGTCGCCGGCGTCCTGCCGGCCTTCTCCATCTTCGGCTTCTCGCGCTTCTGGATCGGGCTCGTGGAGGCGTGGCCGGACCGCTTCTACCTGAAGCGCGACGCGCTCTCCAGGCTCGGCCTGCCCGCGAGCTGCGCGGAGGAGGAGGTGGAGCCGTCGCAGGAGACGCTCCGCCTCCACTGCTCGCGGACCGTCGGCAAGGCCGACCTGATCTCGGGCGCGGTCTACGTGGCGGCGAGCATCCTGATCGCGGCGGTGGTGGCGTGAGGCGGCGGCGCTCGCCGGGCCGTCCGGCGATCCCTCACGAGGGGGGGCGATGACCGGTCCGCCGGGGGTCGAGGCGCTGATCCGGGCGATCGAGGCCGAGGGCGTGACCGACTCGCGCGTGCTCGACGCCTTCCGCGCCGTCCGCCGCGACGAGTTCGTGCCGCCCGGCTTCGTCGACCAGGCCTACCGCGACCGACCGCTCCCCATCGGCCACGGGCAGGTCACGACGCAGCCGTCGCTGGTCGCGCAGATGGTCGCCGCGCTCCGGCTCGCGCCCGACGACCGCGTGCTCGAGATCGGCACCGGCCTCGGCTTCCAGGCGGCCGTCCTCTCCCGGCTCTGCCGCGAGGTCGTCACGATCGAGCGCTTCGCCGACCTCGCCCGCGCGGCCGAGCGGAACCTCGAGCGGGCCGGGATCCGCAACGTGATCGTCCTCGTCGGCGACGGCACGCTCGGCGCCCCGGCGCACGCCCCGTTCCAGGCGGTGATCGGCGCCGCGGCCGCACCGCGCATCCCGCCGCCCCTCGCCGAGCAACTCGCCGACGGCGGCCGGCTCGTCATGCCCATCGGCCCGGGCGGCGCCGAGGACGTGGCCGTGTTCGAGAAGCGGGGACGCGAACTCGTCCGACTCGGCTCGGTCGTCCCCGCCGCCTTCGTCCCGATGGTCGGCGCCCACGGGCACGCCGAGGGGTGAGGGCGGGCCGATGGCGGGCGTCGCCTCCTCCGGCTAACGGGCGGCGGCGGCGGCCGCGCGGCGACGGGCGACGAGGGCCAGCGCACCGCCGGCCGCCCCGAGAAGCCCGAGCACCAGGAAGGTCGTGCGGTAGGTGCCGACGAGCTCGTACAGACCGGCAAACGCCCCCGGCGCCACGAGCACGCCCCCGAAGCTGAAGAACATCGCTCCGCCGGTCGCGATGCCGATGGAGCCGGCGCTGCTGAGGCGAGCCACCTCGGCCTGGAAGATGCCGGTCCAGCCGACCGCGCTCGCCCCGGTCAACACGGCGGTGAGCGCGAAGGCGACGGGGCCCCATCCGGCCTGCAGCGACGCGACGAGCACGCAGGCCGCCGCCGTGACGCCGCCGAGGAGCGCGAGGAGCTCGAGCGGAGCCCGCAGGCGATCGGCAAGCCAGCCCCAGACGATCCGCCCGCAGAAGGCACTGCCCTGCGCCGTCGCGAGAAGGACCCCGGCGGCCACGAGCCCCATGCCGACCTCGCTGGTGAGATACGCCACGAGGAAGGTCGTCACCGTCACCTGCACGCCGGCGAAGCAGAGCGCCGCGAGCGCCAACGCCCGGAGCGGGACCGAGCCCCAGACCACACGCAGACCGGCGAGCGGGCTGGTCCAGATCGCCGCGTCCCGGTCGCGGTCGGCGTCCCAGATGCCACGCCGAGGCTGCGAGAGGACGGCGAGGGCGAGCGCCGCAGCGGCCACGCCGGCCAGCATCGCCCGCCACCCGAACGCCTGGGCGACCGGCGGCGCCAGGAGCCCCGCGGCGATGCCTCCGAGCGGCACGCCGGTCTGCTTGATGGAGAAGATCAGGTTGCGGCGGGCCCGCGGCGTCCATCGGCCGAGCAGGTGGCCCGCGGCCGGGTTCAGGAGGCCGTAGGCGCTCCCGAGCGCGATCGAGCCGGCGGCGATCGCCGGGGCCGTGCCGAGCGCCTCGACGCCGAGCCCGAGCGCCGTGACGAGCATGGCAACCTGCCCGGTCCGAGAGCCGCCGAGCCGGCGGACCAGACCGCCCGCAATCGGCGACGCCAGCGTCGCGGCCAGGTAGACCAGGCTGACCTGGACGCCGATCAGACTCGGCTCGAGGCCGAGCGACGCCGCCACCAGCGGCGCCATCGCCGGCATCACGAGCAGCGCCGCCGCCGCCACCGTCTGGACCGCGGTTACCTCGGCCAACAGCAGGCCGACGTGCGGCGCCGGTGCGTTCCCCTCCGTGGACCCGTCGAGCGGCGTCAATCCGACGTCGGCCTCCCGGCCGCCCCCTCGTGGACGATCCGCCCGCCGACCATCGTGAGGTCCACCCGCAGGTCCTTGATCGCGTCCTCGGGACAGGTGAGCGGGTTGCCGTCGAGGACGACCAGGTCGGCGTCCTTGCCCGGCTCGATCGAGCCGCGCCGGTCCTCGCTCCAGGTAAGGAGGTGCCCCGTCTGTGCCGTCAGCCGGAGCGCCTCCTCGCGACCGAGCCGGCTCTCGCCGAGGCGGCGCCTCGAGTCGCCGTCCCATCGGACGAGCGCCTCCCACATGGTCCAGAGCATCGGCACCGGCACCCCGTCGGTGCCGAGCGCGACCGGGACGCCGGCGTCGAGAAGCTCGCGGATCGGCACCCCCTGCTGGCCGAGCCCGTCGAGCCCGTACCGGTCGCTCGCGAGGTAGAGGAAGCCCGGGACGACCGTCGCGATCACGCCGAGGCGCTTCATCCGGCGAAGCTGGTCCGGCGTCGCCTGGTTCACGTGGATCATCACCCAGCGCCGATCGCGGATCGGGACCTCCCGGTCGATCGCCTCGTACGCCGAGAGCGCGTACTCGAGGTCTCGGCTCACGATGCAGCTCACCCGCAGGCCGAGGCGCGCCGCCTCGAGCCCCAGTCGGATGAACCGTCCGTGGTCCATCGCCTGGTAGAAGTGGCCGGCCCACTGCTCGTAGGGGTAGCCCGAGGCGACGAGCGCCCCGACCCGCGGGTCGGCCACGCCGCCGAAGGTGACCCCCTCGACCCGCAAGAAGTCGTCGCCGATGCCTTCCTCGCTCGCGAGGCCGGCGTAGTGGTAGAGGAGGTCCGCCAGCCGCGCCTCGTCGAAGACCGCGCTCGGCAGGCTCACCGGCGTGTGCATCCGGAGCGTCAGCTCGCCCCTCGCCTGCACCGTCCGGTAGGCGCGGATCACCGCCGGGGTGAGGGCGTGCCCCTCGAAGACGGCCGTCGTGCCGGCGGCCGTGAAGGTGCGCACCCCCTGCCGGACCCCCTCGACCCGGTCCTCCTGGGTGAACCGGGGGAGCATCCGGAAGAGCGTGTACTCGAGCACCGGGACGTAGTTCCGCTCGAGGAAGACGCCGGTCGGCTCCCCCCGGGCGTCGCGCACGATCTCCACGTTGTGCGGGGCGGCCGTGTCGCGCGTGACGCCGGCCCGGGCAAGCGCCTGCGAGTTGGCGACCGAGGGGAAGGGGCGGTGACTCCACCAGCCCCAGACCGCGCGGATGTAGACCGGATTGTCGGGGGCCGCGGCATCGAGGTCGTGTCGGGTCGGGAAGCGCCCCTCCTCGAGCTCCTCCGGGCGGCTCACGTAGTCGTGCGGCGGGCTCCCCATCGGCATGAGGACGATCCACTCGCCCGGCTTCGCCGTGCGCGCCGCCTCGCGGACCACCTCGACGATCGCCTCGACCGAGCGGAGGCCCTCGATCGGGATGCCGCCGCGCGTCTTGAGCCCCTCGCGGTCGACGTGGGGATGGGCGTCGAAGAGGCCCGGCACGATCGTGCGGCCGCCGAGGTCGATCCGGCGCGTGTTCGGGCCGGCGTGCGCCTCGAGCGCCGCCGTGGGGCCCACCGCGAGGATCCGCCCGCCGCGGACCGCCACCGCCTCGGCAATCGTCGAGGCGCGATCGAGCGTCACGATGCTGCCGCCGTGAAGGATCAGGTCCGCTTCGGCCATCGGCCCCCCTGGATCGAGCCTATTCGGGGCGTGCACGTCGAGTCAAGGGGACGCGGCACGGAGTCCGTGGAAGCACGCTGCCTGGTCTGCTGGCGTACACCCCGATGCGCCGCCCGGGGCCGGTCGCGACGACGAGGCTTGCACGACGTGCCTGCTCCAGGCAGCAGCCGGCTTGCTGTATCAGCGTGGTCCACACCGACACGGCCCATCTCCGTCCTGGCCGTCACGCTCTTCGAGGTCGCGCCGCCAGTCCGGCGGCGGCCCGAAGCATCGAGCGACGTTACGCTTGTGCGGCCGCGCCGCTTCGTGCAAGCGGCCTGGGGTCGAGAGAACGCGGAGCAGCAGGTCGAGCGTTCGCTCGGCTTCCTGGGTCAGCCACGGGCCTTATCCCTCCGCCGCCCGAGCTTCATGATCACGGGGGCCAGCAAGGACAGGATCGTCAGGACCCAGAGGGTGATCGTGATCGGGCTGCCGAAGAACAGCCCGTAGCCGCCGATCCGGACGGTCTGGAGAAAGCAGGTCTCCAACAGGGACCCGAGGATGAAGGCGAGCAGGAACGCCGGGATCGGGTACCCGCCGACCTTCATGGCGACGCCGAGCAGGCCGAAGACGACCATGACGAGAATGTCGAAGCCGAGGAAGCGCCAGGCGAAGGCACCGGTGAACAGCAGCACCCCGACGATGGGGACGAGGATCCTGGTCGGCAGGAACGCGACCGCGCGGAACGAGCGCGCGGCCGGGAGTCCCACGAGGGCGATGAGGGCCGAGGCGATGAAGAGGGAGAACAAGATGGTGTACGCCTCGGTCTGGAAGTTGAGGAAGAAGCGGGGGCCCGGCCGGACGCCGTGGAGGACGAGTGCGGCGAGCATGACGGTGGCCGAGGCGCTGCCGGGCAGGCCGAGCGTCAGGAGCGGGACCACGGCGCCGGCGGCGACCGCGTTGTTGGCCGAATCGGTGGCGACGAGCCCATCGGGGTGACCGGTACCGAACTTCTCCGGTTCCCTGGACCACTGCCGCGCCTGGCCGTAGGCGACGAAGGAGCCGATGGTGGCGCCGGCACCGGGGATGATGCCGATGATAGTCCCGATGATGCTCGAGCGCAGCAGGGTGACGCGGTGCCGGAGGCACTCCCGAACGCCGCGGAAGATTTCCCCCTTCCCTCTGACGGACTCGCCACTGGCGACTGCCTGCTCCCGCATGAGGAAGAGGACCTCGGAGAAGCCGAAGAGACCGAGGAGAACCGGGATCAGCGGTACGCCGTCGTAGAGATGGAGGATCCCGAAGGTCCCTCGCTCGAAGGCGGTCATCCCGTCGGCGCCGACCATCGCGATCAGGACACCAAAGGCGGAAGCGAGAAGCCCCTTCCAGATGTCGTCGCCCGTGAGCGAGCTGACGACGGTGAGGCCGAAGACGGCGATCATGAACATCTCGGCCGGGCCGAACCTGAGGGCAAAGGCGCCGATGATCGGCGACAGGACGATGGCGGCGACGGACCCGAAGACCGCCCCGAAGGTGGAGGCGGCGAACGAGATGCCGAGGGCGAGCCCCGCCTGGCCGCGCCTGGCCATCGGGTATCCCTCGAGGGTACTTGCCGCGGTGCCGGGAGTGCCCGGGACGTTGATCAGGATCGCCGGTATCGACCCGGCGGCCTGGGCGCCGAAGTAGAGCGCCGACATGGCGACGATGGCGGTCATGGCGTCCAGGAAGAGCGTGAAGGGGAGGAGGATCGCCATGAGGTTCGCGTCGTTGAAACCGGGGATCGCCCCCACGATGAAGCCGAGCGCGAACCCGACGAGCAGGCTGGCGAGAACGTGGAGCTGGAAGAGGTTCTGGAGGCCGGCGGCGACGGCGTCGAGATCGTACACGGTCAGCTCCCTCGGCTCATTGGGGTGGGCGTCTGCGCGGCGGCCTCCGGTCCGAAGCCGGTTACCGGAAGAGCCACCCCTCCGGGACGTTGAACTGCATGAGCGACGCGGTGACGTAGAGGACCACGACCGAGCCGAGCGTCAGCAGGACGGTCGATCGCAGGCCGACACCCGCGATGGGGAAGGCGCAGGCCAGGAAGAGGGCATTCGCGATGTGAAAGCCGAGCAACTCGAACGCGAAGTAGTAGCCGATGGAGAGCCCCACGATCGCGATCTGCCGCCAGCCGGCGCGGGCGGCACCCAGGATCCAGGACGCCGCCGGTGCGCCGCCAGGGGGAGGCTCTCGGCGCAACGCGGTTAGCGCAACGGCGCCGACGAGCGCGAGGAGCAGAACCAGTACACCCTGCGGCACGACGCGAGCGGCCCGAGGCGCTCCCTCGAGCTGAAGCCAGTACGACACGACGGCCAGAAGGACCGTCAGCGGAAAGATCAGATCCTTCGTGCGGGCACTCATGGCGATCCCTGGAAGAAAGGGCGTGCGGCGGGTGCCAGGCCCGCCGCACGCTGCAAGACCGGACCCTACATCGACTGCAGGTCCTTCTCCATCGCCGGCCGGTACGTCTCGAGCAGCGCCAGGTAGTCCTTCATGAACGCGTCGCACTCCTCTGGGCTCATGTACTTGAGGAACGGCGTGAGGTCCTGGGCATCGGCCGCCTTCCGGAACTCCTCGCTCCGGTGCATGACCTTCATCGAGTCGACGAGCTTCCGGTAGTTCTCCGGGTGCTCCTTCTTGACGGCCGCACTCACGAGGAACAGGTACGGCTCCGACAGGTTCGGGATCTTGACGTCGAGCACCTTGTTGGCGGGGACCGGGGTCCAGAGGTGCGGCGCCGGGTTGGAGTCCTGGAGGATGCCGATGCCCTTGGTCAGCTCGAGGACGTGGAGGGCCGACCAGTACGGTGCGAGGCAGGCGGTGACGTGACCTCCGGCGACGGCGTTGCGCGCGGCCGACCCTCCCTGGAAGGAGACGACCTTGAGGTTCGCGCCGGTCAGCTCGCGCAGGACCACGGTCGCGGCGTGCGCCGCCGACATGGGGGTCGACACGCTCACCGTGAAGGGGGTCTTGGTCTTGCGCGCGTCGTCGATGAACTCGTCGATCGTGTTCCACTTCGCGTCCTTCTTGACGAGGAGCACGTTCGGGTCGTCGAAGTAGGCTCCGATGAACGCGATGTCCTCGGGCGTGTAGCCCTTCGCGCGCTTCAACTCGAAGATCCACGCGACGTGCGGTGCCGGGACGGCGTTGATCACGTGGCCGTCCGGCCTGGCCTTCAACGTGTGAACGAGCGCGATGACCGCGCCGGCACCCGGCATGTTCGTGAACTTGAACGGGTACGGCGAGCCGAGCGCCTTCGCCCACGCGGGGCCGACCAGCCGGGCGGAGCGGTCGGTGCCGCCACCGGGGTCGAACCCGATGACCACCTCGATCGATTTCGACGGGAAAGCCGCGCCATGAGCTCGGGAGACGATGCCCGACGCTGCCAGACCGAACACTGCGGCACCGGCACCTTTGAGAGCAGACCGGCGAGTGATGCCGTGGCTGTGCTGCATATCAGCTCTCCTCCTGTTCCGAGCGTGAAGACGGGACCGCCGTCGCACTACGAGGCGGCCGGCGGCGCGATCGCGGCGTTCTCGATCCAGACCGCCCGCGCAGCGAGCGCGTCGTCCGCATGGGCGTACCCCATGAGCTGCAGCCCGACCGGGAGCCCCTCGACCTGCATCAGCGGGAGGCTGAAGCAAGGGAAGCCGAGCCAGGACCAGTAAATGAGGAACGTCCGACTTCCGGTGAAGTCCAGGCCTCGCGGCGCCGGCCCCGACGCCGCGAGAGTCACGAACCCGTCGGCCCTGTCGGCAAGCTCCATGACCTTCGCCTGGACGCGCCGCCGGACGTCGAGGAGGCGCCGGTAGTCGTCCTGGGTGATCTCGGCCGCTCGCGCGACCAGGCCACGGATCCGCGGGCCCAGCGCCTCGCCGTGGCGCTCCACGTACTCGGCGTACGGCCAGCGCATCTCGTAGGCGAGGATGTCGGCCGAGGTGTCGACGTGCTCGTCGAGCAGCGCCTCGAGGTCGGCCAGCTCGCGGTCCGTCGAGCGGTCGACGATCTCGACACCGGCCGCCCGCAGACGCCCCGCCACCTCTTCGAACGCGGCGCGCGTCGCGTCGTCGAGTTCTGCCTCCTGCCAGCCTTTCGTATACAGCCTGACCAGCCGTTTCGGCGGCACGGCGGCCGGAAGTTCGTGGCCGCGCCCCGGTAGGCCCGGCGATCCGGGCGTCCCGCCGACGTCGGCCATCTGCCGCGCGACGGCCCAGACGTCGGCGAGGCTCGCCCCGAGGACGCCCAGGTGGTCGAGAGTCGTCGACAGCGGGTGCATCCCGCCCGTCGGCAGCGCGCCGAGCGTCGGCTTGAAGCCGTGGATCCCGCAGTACGACGCCGGCCGGATCGTCGAGCCGTTGGTCTGCGAGCCGAGCGCGACCGAGGCCATTCCCGCGCCGACCGCCGCCGCCGATCCGCTCGACGAGCCGCCAGGCGTCCGCGACGGGTCGAGCGGGTTCAGGGTCGGCCCCGATCGACCGATCGCGAACTCGGTCGTCACCGTCTTGCCGAGGACCACCGCCCCGCCGAGACGCAGCGCCCTGACGCACGCGGCGTCCCGGCCCGGGCGCCAACCGGCGTACACCGGGCTGTTCATCTGCGTCGGCATGTCGGCGGTCTCGATGATGTCCTTGACGCCGACGGGGCATCCGTCGATGGGGGACAGCGGCCGCCCGTCGCGATAGCGCTTGGTCGAGGCGTCCGCGGCGGCGCGCGCGCCGTCGAGATCCAGGACGACGAACGCCTTGAGCTCCCCTTCGCGCGTCTCGATCGTCTCGATACAGCGCTCGAGAAAGGCCCTCGGCGTATCGCGGCCCTCCCTGAATGCTGCGACGGATGCGGTGAACGGAGCGAGACGCCTGGCGTGCCTGAACATCCACGACTCCCGCGGCAGGTCCGATGGCTCTGTCGATTGTCTCCGGGCGCCTGTCGGCGAGCCCTACGGCGGACGCCCCGACTCGATCTGGTCGACTCCCGTCGCGCCGACCGGAGAGCCCGGTTGACGCGATGCGTCATCACCAGACGTGCGTGCTTGTGGTTCGGGGACGTCGCGGAACCGCGCCGCCACTGGTGCGTCTACGCTATGGGTTCGCTGCACGACTGTCAAGTCGGCTCAAGTGAGCAGCTATCGCCGCCGTAGCGTCGGATGCACGCGGGGGTCGTCGAGAGCTGCCCGGCGTCGTGACGCGCGTTCGCCGCGGGCGACGCTCGCTCGGGCGTTCCGGCCCCGGACTTCCCGAAGGCGAAGAGCGGCCAGCGGAGCCGGCTCGACGAGCCGGCCGCCGACGCGGTGCGTCTACCAACCCCCGGAGCCGCCTACCCCATCTTCACTGCGGGCGAGCGCGCCTGCCCGCTCGAGGACTGTGGCGGGGCGCACAGGTATTTCGAACTCCTCGAGATCCCGAGTGATCCGACTCACGAGGAGCGCGACGAGGTGGTCACCTGGACCGGCGGCGCCTTCGATCCGGAGGCGTTCGACCTGTCGGCCGCGAACGCGAGGCTACGCGGCGTGCGTTGAGGCGGCGGCACGCGGGACGCGGACGAGGCGATGTACGCTTCGCGAGGTGGGAGCGCCGCAGGTTTCGCGAACGGCAGTGCCCGACATGCCTGACCGCGTCGTCACTGCCCGGGCTCGAGCTGGGCGTGCCTCCTGATGATCGACGATCGCCGCGACCGACACCACTGGAAGTCGTTCTGCCTGAGGAAGATCGCGTTCTGAGCGCGCGGGCCGATCGAACCGAGGTTCTTGAGGTTCGGCAGATTCGCGGCACGCCACGCAGCGACCGGCGTGTCGATCATGAGGGCGTGGGCGCGTCCGCTGCGAACGGCGGTCAACATGTCCGCCTCCGAGTCGAGGATCAGCGGCCTGGCCTTCGGCAGGTCCTCCTTCATGAGCTTGATCTCGCTCGGCGTGTTGAGGATGGCGATCGTGTACTTCGGGTCGTTCAACTCGCTCGCGCTCTCGACCGCCACGTCGGACCGAGCGAGCAGGCTCAGGCCTGCGCGAACGTACCCGCGCGTGAAGTTCACCCAGCCACGGTCAGCGTGGAGAGGTGCCGGGTAAGACGTCGCTTCGACATGGCTTCATCCTCCCTGTTCGATACGCTGCGGCGAGCCGAGCGCATCACTCCCATGCGACGAGGCTTCGAAGGGCGTCGCCCGTGAGACCCGCGCTGAGCCCGACGGCCAGGGCGACGCGGGCCTTCGGGCCCCTGAGGTTCGAGAAGAGCGCTCCCGCCTCGAGAAGGTCGCGTTCGTCGCCGTCCACGCGGATCGGCAGCCCGTAGTGGTCGCGGAGGAGCCCCCCGGACGGGCATCGCGACGTGACGACGATGGTCACGCCGTCCCGAACCGCGTCGCCGATGGCCGGCATGAGCCCCGGCGAGACCTGTCCCGACCCGAGCGCCTCGAGGACGACGCCCCGATAGCCGGCGGCGACGAGCGCCCGGAGCGGGGCGTCGCTCGAATCCGCGTAGCACTTGAGGCCCTCGACCTTCGCGGACATCACCGTCACTGGCACGGTCGGGCCGGGTGAGATCCGGCGGCGATAGACGACCCGTGTCTCCTCTATCGCGCCGAGAGGCCCGTAATCGAGGCTCTTGAAGGCGTCGAGTCCCATGCTATGCGCCTTCGTGACCTCGCGCGCCGCGTGGATGCCGGCGGACATCACGACGACGACTCCTTGCGACGCGCTCTCGGCCGATGCGGCGGTCAGCAACGCGTGGAGGAGGTTCATCGGCCCGTCGGCCCCCGGGAGGCCCGGTGGCAGCATGGCGCCGGTGACGACGATGGGCTTCCCGCGTGGAACGACG
>DASVDK010000289.1:0-16544 GCA_036381125.1 Thermodesulfobacteriota bacterium
GCCCGGGCGCTGCACGAGGACCGGCACTGGCTACGCCTCGGTCACTACCGGCGAGGGCTGCTCTCCGGCTGGAAGAGCCAGGTCGACGGGCCGACCTTCTTCCTCGCCCCCGACGGCCGGACGAACCCCGAGGCGGAGCTCACGGCGACGATCGCGGCCTTCTTCGAGCCGGTCGGCGCCGACCCGAACGCGCACCCCCAGTGCCGGTTCCCGGGCCGCTACCGCTGGCTCCGGTCGGCGCTCGGGCTCGACCCGTCGCGCCTGCCGGCGCCCACCTGCTCGCGGTTCGAGGCGTTCCGGGCAACCCTGGCCCCGCGTTCGGCGACGCTCGTCTTCTCGTCCTACTACCTCAACAACCCGTCGTCCGCCTTCGGCCACACGTTCCTTCGGATCAACAAGTCGCCGCACGGCGCCGGCGCGCGGC
Source organism: Thermodesulfobacteriota bacterium (assembly GCA_036381125.1). Taxonomy (GTDB): domain Bacteria; phylum DASVDK01; class DASVDK01; order DASVDK01; family DASVDK01; genus DASVDK01. The sequence goes on from DASVDK010000289.1 coordinate 425, forward strand.
GTCTCGACCTGCTCGACTACGGCATCGAGTACGCGGCGACCGTCGACACCAACAACGCCCTCGTGTACGCGTTCAAGGGGCTCTCCGGCGGCTTCAAGGGACAGTGGACCTACTGGCCCTACTACTACAAGGTGCGCCTCTACAACGACTTCGAGAAGCGCGACCTCTGGGAGTACGACCTCGACCTCACGCCCGAGCAGCTCGAGATGGTCGTCGCGCACGTCTGGGAGCTCGGGGCGTCCTGGTTCGATTACTACTACCTCTCCGAGAACTGCTCCTATCACATCCTGACGTTGCTCGAGGCGGCCGACCCGTCGCTCGAGCTGACGGAGCACCTGCCGTGGTGGGTGATCCCGGCCGACACGGTGAAGGCGCTCTTCGAGAGCCCCGGGCTGGTCCGGGAGGTGCGGTACCGTCCCTCGATCTGGACGCAGTTCGAGCGGCGGGCCGCGCGTCTCGGCCCGGCCGAGATCCGTCTGGTGGAGCGGGTCGTCGAGGACCCCGGCGCGCCGATGCCGCCGGAGATGGCCCCCGAACGGCGGGCCGCGGTCCTCGACGCGGCGCTCGACCTGGTCGACGCCCGCTACGCGCGGCCGCTGCTCGCGAACGAGCCGGGGGCGACGCACAGGAAGCAGATCCTCCTCGAGCGCCGCAGCGAGGTCCCCGCCGACGGCCCCAACCCGACGTTCGCGCCGCCGCTGGACCGGATGCCGAGCGCCGGGCACGACTCCATCCGCCTCGGCGCCTCGGCCGGCTACTCCGACCGGCTCGGCTTCTTCCAGCGCCTCGACTTCCGGTTCGCCCTGCACGATCTCACCGACCCGAGCGACGGCTACCCCGACCACGCGCAGATCGAGTTCGGGGCGACGCGGCTACGGTACAACGCCGATCCCGACACGCTCTGGCTCGAGGAGCTGGCCCTCGTGCGCGTCGCGTCGCTGTCGCCGATCACGCGGTTCGGCCGCGACCCCTCGTGGAAGTTCTCCGTCGGGGCCGAGACGGTCCGCGACGAGAGCTGCCGCGACTGCCTGGCCGGCGGCTTCGATGTCGGCGCCGGCTACGCGGTCCCGCTCCCCGGCCTCCCGGCGGCCACCGCGTTCCTCACGGCGGACGCCGAGGCGCTCGTATCGGGCGAGTTCGTCGATCGGGCGTTCCGCTTCGGCATCGGGCCGACGGGCGGCCTCCACGCCCGGCTGGGCGACCGGGTGTCGCTGCTGGCGACCGGGTCGTGGCGCTACCTGGTCGACTTCGACCCCGGGCGGACGTACGAGTACACGATCACCGCGAAGGTGCACCTCACGCGCCGGCTCTCGCTCGGGCTCGAAGGCTCGAAGGTGCCGGACGCCTGGGAGGGGGCGCTCGGCGCGTACCTCTACTTCTGACCCGAGGGGCGCAGGCGTCTGCCCCGTTGCAAGACAAGGCGTCCATCTGGTAGCCTTCCCTGGCCATGACCAGCGCGCAGACCGAGTTCGAGGGGCTCCTCGCCCGAATCGCCGACCTCTCGCACATCCCCGTCGAGGTGCTCGCGGAGGACCTCGACGCGCTCGGCCGCCGCGCCCTGGAAGAGCCGCGGCCCTCCCTGGCGCTCTCCCGGTACATGCTCGAGCAGCAGCCCCGCCTCAAGGGGTGCACCGAGCAGGTGTGGCGCGCGGCCGACCTGTGGGTCGCCGCGGCTCGCCGGTAGGCCGCCCATGCTCGGGCCCATACTACGGGGGTGGGGGGACTTCGGCCCCCTCGTGATCCGCCTCGCGCTGGGGGCGGTCTTCATCGGCCACGGGGCGCAGAAGCTCTTCGGCGTCTGGGGCGGGCCTGGTCTTCAGGGGGTGACCGGGATGCTCGCCTCGATGGGCTTCCAGCCGCCCTATCTCTGGGCGCTGGCCCTCTCCCTGGTGGAGTTCGTCGGGGGCGTCCTGGTCTTCGTCGGCCTCTTCACGCGGTACGCGGCGCTGGCCCTCGCCGTGGACATGGCGGTCGCCCTTCTGCGCGTCCACTGGGGCAGCTTCTTCCTGCCGAGCGGCATGGAGTTCGCGCTGATGCTCTTCGCCGCGGCGGTGTCGCTTGCCCTCACCGGAGGCCGCGCCCTCTCGATCGACCGGGCGGCGCGCCGAGACTAGCCCAGCCCCCCCTTGCGCACCCGCTCCTCCGGCACGCCGGGCACCCCGGCGGCGTCGCTGTCGGCATGCGGGGTACCCTCGAGCGGCTCGGGCACCGGGCCTCCTGCCACGTCCGCCGGGCCGATCGGCCCCTGCGAGGCCGGCTCCACGTCGCGGGCCACCCGTTCCCGCACCCGCCTCGCCTCCTCGTGCTCCGCGCGGTCGATCTCCTCGTGGGCCTCGCGCCTGCGATCGGTCATGTGCGCCTCCTCGGCGGCGCCGATGCAAGAGCCGGGCGCAGCCCCGGGCGCCCATTCCGGGCCAGCGGCCGGCGACCGGGGTCAGGTCTTTCCGTTTTCCAGTCGGGAAAAAGTAGAGGCCTGACCCCATGGAAAATGGAAAGACCTGACCCCATGGAAAATGGAAAGACCTGACCCCCGGTTAGAGCTTGACGCAGACGTTCTTCACCTGGGTGAACGTGAGGAGCGCCTCGAGCCCCTTCTCGCGGCCGAACCCGCTCTTCTTGTAGCCGCCGAAGGGGAGCTCCACGCCGCCGCCGGCGCCGTAGGTGTTCACGTAGACCTGCCCCACCTTGAGCCGGTGGGCGAGGCGGTGCGCCTTGCTCACGTCGCGTGTCCAGATCGCGGCGACGAGGCCGTACTCCGTCGAGTTCGCGAGGGCGGCGGCCTCCTCGACGTCGTCGAACGGGAGCACCGCCAGGACCGGCCCGAAGACCTCCTCGCGGGCGATCCGCATGTCCGGCTTCACGCGGTCGACGAGGGTCGGCTGCACGAAGTGCCCCGTGGCGAGCCGGGGATCCGAGGGACGGCCCCCACCCGTCACGACCTCGGCCCCTTCCTTCCGGGCAACGTCCAGGTAGCCCATCACCCGGCCGAGCTGCCCCTCGGAGATGACCGGCCCGAGGTCGGGGTCTTCCAGACCGGGGCCGATCCGCACCTCGCGCATCCGCGCCGCCACGCGCTCGACCCACTCGCCGTGGACGCCGCGCTCGACGAGGAGCCGCGAGCCGGCCGAGCAGGTCTGCCCCGCGTTCTGGATGATGGAGTTGACGATCACGGGCACGGCCGCCTGCGGGTCGGCGTCGGCGAGGACGATGTTCGGCGACTTGCCGCCCAGCTCGAGCGTCACCGGCTTGATGTTCCGGGCGGCCGCCTGCATGACGAGCGATCCGACCTCGACCGAGCCGGTGAAGGCCACGTGGTCCACGTCCGGGTGCGACGACAGGGGGGCTCCCGCCTCCTCCCCGAAGCCGGTGACGACGTTCAGGACACCGGGCGGCAGCCCCGCCTCGAGGGCGATCGCGCCGAGGCGCAGCGCCGTGAGCGGCGTCTCCTCGGCCGGCTTGGTGACGACGGCGTTGCCGGCGGCCAGCGCGGGCGCGATGCCGCGGGCGCCGATCTGGATGGGGTAGTTCCAGGGGATGATCTGCGCGCACACGCCCCACGGCTCGCGCAGCGTGTAGTCGAGGAAGCCCTCGCCGAGCGGGATGACCTGGCCGAGGATCTTGTCGGCCGCGCCCGCGTAGAACTCGAAGTACCGGGCGGCGACCTCCACGTCGGTCCTGGCCTGGCGCAGCGGCTTGCCGGTGTCGAGCGTCTCGAGCCGGGCCAGCTCGTCCGCCCGCGACCGTATGCCGGCGGCGATGCGCAGGAGGATGCGACCCCGCTCGGCCGGGGTCGTCTCCCGCCACGCGCGCCCCTCGAAGGCGCGGCGGGCCGCGGCGACGGCGCGCTCCACGTCGGCCGTCCGCCCCCGCGGAACCACCCCCACGACCTCGCCGGTCGCCGGGTCGCGCGACTCGAACGTCTCGCGCGACTCCGCCTCCACCCACTCGCCGCCGATCAGCATCCGCTCGTGCGTCGCAGCCATGCAGCCGCCTCCTTCCCGACGCGCTATCCTGCTCGCGCCATGAGCCAGCCGACCCTCGTCATCCGGGACGCCAGCCCGGCCGACATTCCCGGGATCATCGCCATACGGAACCAGGGGATCGAGGATCGCCACGCGACCCTCGACACCGAGCCGTACACCGTCGCCGAGGGACGCGCCTGGTTCGAGGCCCACGACGCCCGCCACCCCGTCCTCGTGGCCGTGGACGCCGAGACCGGAGCCATGGCCGGCTGGGCCTCCCTGAACGTCTTCAATCCCCGTCCAGGGTACCGCCTCGTCGCCGAACTCTCCGTCTACGTGGAACGGGCCTCGCGTGCGCGGGGGGTCGGCTCCCAGCTCCTCGAGGCGCTGCTCGCGCGCGCCCGGGCGCTCGAGTACCACAAGGTGGTCCTGACGGCCATGGCCCACAACACCGCCGGCCGCGCGCTCTACGCCCGGTTCGGCTTCCGCGAGGTCGGCATCTTCAAGGAGCAGGGGCTCGTCGACGGCCGCTGGGTCGACACGGTCATCATGGAAAAGATCCTGTGACCCTGGTAGGATCGCGGCGTGTCCATCCCGTTCGTGCGACTCGACGCCATCCCGTGCCTGGCCTGCGCCATGCCGATCCTCCTCAAGGCACGCCCGCTGTCGCCGCAGACCATCCCCTGCCCCAACTGTCACGCGAAGGTCGAGGTGCAGGCGGTGCCGGCGGCCGACGGCTCGCGCACGATAATCCGCTGGCGCCGGGCCGGTGACCCCATCTGGCAGGAGCGCGAGGTGGACCACTAGGGGCCGGGTCCGTACGCGGCCCGTCCCGCCGCCCTACAACGTCCGGGCGAGGACGAACGCCGCGAAGCCGAGGATCACGAGCCCCGAGATGCGGTTCACCCCCACGAGCCAGCGACGGTCGAGCTTGCCGTGGAGCAGGCTCACGGCGCCGCTGAGCGTGAGCCACCAGAGCGCCGATCCGGCGAAGACCCCGACGACGAGCACGGCGGACTCGACGTAGGTCACCTCGGCATCCGCGAGCCCGAGCGCGGCGAAGATCCCGACGAACGCCAGGATGGTGAGCGGGTTCGCCAGCGTGAGCAGGAAGGTCGACGCCCACGCGCTGACAAGCCCCCTCCGGCTCACCGGCACGGGCGCCAGCGTCGGCGGCTCGGCCAGCATCATGCGGGCCCCGAGATAGGCCAGGAACGCGGCGCCGGCGAGGCGCAGCCAGCCCTGCCGGGCAAGCAGGAGGTCCATGACGGCGGTGAGGCCGAACGCGGCGACGAACCCGTAGAGGGCATCGGCCGCCGCCGCCCCGAGCCCGGTGGCGAGGCCGACCAGACGGCCCTGGGCGAGCGTCCGCTGAATGCAGAGGAGCCCGATCGGGCCCACGGGCGCCGCGATGGCGAAGCCGATGACGAGGCCGCGCAGCAGGTATCCCGCGTCGACCATCATCGCGGCGCGTCCGCCGTAGCGGCCTCGCCGTCGCCCACCGGGACCTCCGTCGTCTCCTTGGGGGTCGAGAGCACGACGACGGTCTGCGTCCGGATGACTCCCGGCAGCGACTTCAGCGTGTCGGCGAGCAGCGCCTCGAGGTGGGCCGTGTCCCGGACGCGGACCTTGAGGAGGTAGGAGTAGTCGCCCGTCACGTGATGGCACTCCTGGATCTCGGGCGTCTGCGCAACTCGCGCCAGGAACGCGGCCTCGTGTTCCGGCCGGTCGACGAGCACCTGGACGAACCCGCAGAGCCGCAACCCGAGGGCCGGCGGGTCGACCACCGCGACGAACGCGCGGAGCACACCCCTGGCGGCGAGCTTCTTGAGCCGCTCGTTGACGGCCGACACCGACAGCCCCACGCGGGCGCCGAGGTCCCCGTACGAGAGTCGGCTGTCCCGCTGGAGCAAGGCCAGGAGCTGTCGATCGATCGCGTCCATGATCGGAATTCATCCCGCCAGAGCGACGAGTTCCCGCAAATCTTACTGTGCATCAGCCTCGTCGCAAGCAGATACTGGGAGGCGCGGGCCTGTTGGCCCGGTGCCCCCTAGCGGGCGCCGGCGAGCCAGTAGGCGGAGGCAACGAGGAGGGCGATGCCGGTGACGACCAGGGCGAGTCTCGCGCGCGGCGGGAAGGGGGAGCGGTCGCCGAGGGGGCCGGGCGCGGCGCGGTGCCGGGGCGTCAGCCGGGGCCGCTCGGCGCGCAGCGCGCGGGCCGCGGCCACGAGGACCGGCGCCTCGGGTCGCCGTCGGAGGGTCCCGCGGGCCGTCTCCACGTCCGGGTCGTCGCCGCGCCCGTCGGGCCAGAGGCTCAGCGCCTGGTCGGGGCTGAGCCGGCCGCTCGCGACCGACTCGAGGAGGGCGGCGGCCCGCTGCCGGGCCGACATGATGACGCTCTCGATCCCCCGTCCCTCCCCGGCGCGCATGATCGCCCTCCGACACGTTCCGCGCGCTCGCGAACCATGCAAGCTTCGGGCCGCACGGCCACGCAGCAAGCGGCTCCCCGCCTCCCGGTCCGCGCGACGGGCACTTGGAGATGCGCGTGCGCCGGCGCGGGCCGGGCGGCCCCGGTCCCGATCGGGCGACGTGACGCGCAGCGGCTTCCGGCCGTGCCGCTGCGCGTCTCCGTTGCCCGGCTCCTTCCGATCCGGTAAGCTACCGACTTCGTGAGGTAATCACGTCGTCGACCACGCGCGCGCGGCGAGCGGCCGCCGGGCCGTCCATCGCGCGGGAGGTGACCCATGGTCCTCAGGCTCCTCGCCGTCGCCCTCGCGGTCGCCGTGACCGCCGGCCTCGCCCTCGCCCGGTCCGCCGACGCGGCACCGCTCCGGATCGGGTACTCCACCTGGGTCGGCTACGGCCCGCTCTTCCTCGCGCGCGACCTCGGCTACTTCAAGGAGGCGGGCGTCGAGGTGGAGATGGTCCTCGTCGAGGACCCGAAGGTTCGCTTCACCGCGCTCGCCGCCGGGCAACTCGACGGCCTCGTGTCGACCGTCGACACGCTGGTCCTCTACCTCAAGCAGGGCAACGAGTACCAGCACGTGCTCGCCCTCGACGACTCCTCGGGCGGCGACGGCCTCGTCGCGAACAGGGCGATCGCCGACGTGAAGGGGCTCGCGGGCAAGAAGGTGGCCCTCGTCGAGGGCTCCGTGTCGCACTTCTTCCTCGCGGTGCTCCTCAGGCGGAGCGGCCTCGGCCTCCGGGACGTGCAGATCGTCAACGTCGACTCGGCCGGCAACGCCGCCACGGCGTTCATCGCGAAGCAGGTGGACGGTGCGGTCACCTGGGAGCCGCACCTGACGCGGGCGAAGACGACGGCGCACGGCCACGAGCTGGTCAGCTCCGCGAAGACGCCGGGCCTCATCACCGACACGCTGATCTTCCGGCGCAGCGTGATCGAGGCGCGCGGCCGGGAGATCCAGGCGATCGCGAAGGCGTGGGACCGCGCCGTCGCGTACTGGAAGGAGAGGCCCGACGACGCCAACGCGAAGATGTCGGCCGCCCTCGGCTCGTGGCTCAAGGACCCGAAGGTCTTCGCCGAGACGCTGACGGGCATCAGGTACTACACCTTCGCCGACAACCAGCGCTTCTTCGGGACGCCGGAGAGGCCGGGACCGATCCTCGACACCGCCCGCAACTCCGTCGAGATCTGGGGCGAACTCGGCAAGCTGCCGGGGAAGCCGGATCCGAAGGGGACGCTGAGCTGGGTGGCGGTGACCGGCGCCAGATGACCGCCCGTCCCGGCCGTGCCGGCTGAGGCGATGCCGCAGCCGGCGGTGCCCGTGTCCAGAGGGACATCCCTCTTCGCGCCGAAGGAGCCGATCCCGCGCCGGGCGGCCCTCGGCGCGATGCTCGTGCTGCCGGCCGTGCTCGGCGCGGCGTGGGTCGTGCTCGCCTACAGCGGCGCCGTCGACCCCATCTTCCTGCCGACCCCGGGCGACGTCGCCCGCGCGGCGGCGGCGATGGCGGCCGACGGCAGCCTCGGCCGCGACATCGCCGCCTCGGTCGCCGTCATCCTCACCGGGTTCGCCGTGGCGTCGGTCCTCGCCGTGCCGCTCGGGATCCTCATGGGCTCGATGCGGATCGTCGAGGCGTTCCTCTCCCCGGTCGTGGAGTTCGTCCGCTACCTGCCGGTCTCGGCGCTGATCCCGCTCCTCATCCTCTGGATCGGCATCGACTTCCCCACGCGCGTGGCCATCATCTTCATCGGGACCTTCTTCCAGCAGGTGCTCCTCGTCGCGGACGTCTCCGCGCACGTCGCCAAGGAGCTGCTCGACGTGGGCTACACGCTCGGCGCCACGCGCAGGCAGGTCGTCACGCGCGTCCTCGCGCCGGCGACCCTGCCGGGCGTCATGGACGCCCTGCGCATCACGCTCGGCTGGGCCTGGACCTACCTCGTGGTCGCGGAGCTGCTCGCCGCCAACAAGGGGCTGGGCTACCTGATCCTCTCGTCCATGCGCGGCCTCTTCACCGACCGGATCTTCGTCGGGATCCTCACGATCGGCCTGCTCGGCCTCGCCTCCGACCAGCTCTTCAAGCAGCTCCACCGGACGCTCCTGCCGTGGTCACCCAAGGCCTGAGCCGGCGCCCGGGCCGGCGGTCCGGGAGGTCAGCCGTCGCGCTCTGGCTGCGACGAGCGGTCGGGGCCGTCCTGATCGCGGCGGCGGTCGCGATCGCGCTCCTCTGGCCGGCGCTCGCCGCCGACGTCGACCGGCTGGCGTCCCGGTGGCCGGACACGCTCCCGAAGGACCGCCGCCCGCCGGTCTGGACGCGGCTCGATCGGATCGACCCGAAGCTCGGGTGGGCGGTGATCACCGCGGAGGACGCCAACTTCTGGCGGCACGACGGGATCGACTGGGACGCCACCGTGGCGGCGGCGAGGCACAACCTCGAGGTGGGCCGCTACGCCGTCGGCGGCTCCACGCTGACGCAGCAGCTCGCGAAGAACCTCTTCCTCACCCGGGAGAAGACGCTCCTGCGCAAGGCGCGCGAGGCGATCCTCGCCTGGCGCCTCGAGCGCGCGCTGACCAAGCGGCGGATCCTCGAGCTGTACCTCAACGTGGCCGAATGGGGCGACGGCATCTTCGGCGCCGAGGCGGCCGCCCGGTACCTCCTCGGCCACTCGGCCGCCCGGATGACCTGGGGCGAGGCGGCCACGCTCGCGGCCATCCTCCCCTCCCCGACCAACAAGCTCGACCCCGACAAGGCGCCGGGCCGGGTGCGGCGCCGCCGGGCGATCGTGCTGAACCACCTCTACCGGGCGAACCGGCTGTCGCGCGCCGAGCTGCTCGAGGCGCGCGCCGCGCCGCTCACCGCGGCGGAGGCTCGGGCGGCGGCGGCCGCGGAGGAGAGGGAGGCGGCAGAGGCGCGGGCCGCCGCCGGGCGACCGGCGCCGGCCGTCGCGCCCGAGATCCGGCCGGCCGCGGGCCCCTCCGGATCCGACCCGGCCGGCGCGGCGGCCGAGGACCGGGCGGTCGGTCGCGCGCTCTTCGAGCCGGTCGCGCCGCCGGCCCCGCCGGAGGCTTCCTTGCCGTGACCGCCCCCCCGAAGCTCCTCATCGACGGCGTCTCCATGCGCTTTCGCACGAAGCGGGGGGGCGAACTCGAGGCGCTCGCCGGCATCTCCTTCGCGGTCCGGCCGCGGGAGCTGGCGGTCATCGTCGGCACGTCCGGGTGCGGCAAGTCGACCCTCCTCAGGATCGCCGCCGGCCTCGTCACCCCGACCGCCGGACGCGTCGTCGTCGACGGCCGGGAGGTCGTCGGCCCGGGCGCCGATCGCGGGATGGTGCCCCAGGCCTACACCCCGTTCCACTGGCTGACCGTGCAGGGGAACGTCGAGTTCGGTCCCAGGCTGCGAGGCGCGCCGGCGGCCGAACGGCAGGCGATCGCGAACCGCTACCTGGCGATGGTCGGCCTCTCCGGATTCGCCGGAGCCTATCCGAAGGAGCTCTCCGGCGGTATGCTCCAGCGGGTCGCGCTGGCCAGGGCCCTGGCGAACGACCCCGAGATCCTGCTCATGGACGAGCCGTTCGGGGCGCTCGACGCCCAGACCCGCTCCGAGATGCAGGAGATGCTGCTCAGGGTGACGGAGGCCGCGGGACAGACCGTGCTCTTCGTCACGCACGACATCGACGAGGCGATCTACCTCGGCGACCGGGTCTTCGTCATGACCTCGCGTCCCGGGCGGCTCCGGGAGACGGTCGAGGTCGGCGTCCCGCGCCCGCGGCCGCTCGAGTTCACGGCGACGCCGGAGTTCGCCGCGCTCAAGCGGCGGGTCCTCGACCTGGTCCGCAGGGAGGCGTAAGCACCGATGACGTTCCAGCCGCCCGACGCGAGCCGCTCGCCCCGCTTCGCGCAGATCTCGACCTTCATGCGCCTGCCGCACGTCCGCGACCTCTCGTCGGGGCTCGAGGTGGCGATCACCGGCGTCCCCTACGACGGCAGCATGTCCTACCGTCCCGGCGCCCGCCTCGGGCCGAGGGCGATCCGCGACCAGTCGAGCCTCCTCCGGCCGTACAACCCGGTGCTCCGGGTCAAGCCGTTCGAGGTGCTGAACGCGGCCGACTACGGCGACATCGACATCGCGCCGAACTCCATCGAGGCGAGCTACGAGCTGATCCAGGCCGAGGTGCGCAGGCTCGTCGACGCCGGCGTCTTCCCCATGCTGGTGGGCGGCGACCACTCGATCACGCTCGCGCACCTGCGCGAGGTGGCGCGCCGCCACGGGCCGCTCGCCGTCGTCCACTTCGACAGCCACCTCGACACCTGGGACGAGTACTTCGGGAGCAAGTACTTCCACGGCACCCCCTTCCGCCGCGCGGTCGAGGAGGGGGTGCTCGACAGCCGGAACTTCATCCAGGTGGCCATCCGCGCGTCGCTCTACGACGCGAGCGACCTCGACTTCCAGCGCCAGCACGGGATCGAGGTGATCCGCATCGACGACATCCGCGCGAACGGCGTCGCCCGGGCCATCGAGCGGCTCGGCCGCCTCAAGGGGAAGCCCCTCTTCGTCTCCTTCGACATCGACGCGGTCGACCCCGCCTTCGCGCCCGGCACCGGCACGCCCGAGGTCGGCGGCCTCGACTCCTACGAGGCGCTCACCTTCGTCCGCGCCTTCGCCGGCTTCGACCTGGTCGGCTTCGACCTGGTCGAGGTCTCGCCCCTCTACGACAGCCCGGGCCAGGTCACCGCGCTCCTCGCGGCCAACCTGCTCTACGAGGCGCTCTGCGTGGTCGCCCTCAACAAGCAGGCCGGCCTCGCGCGCTGGAAGACGGGTCGGTAGGAGGGCGGCTCGTGCCGGGCCCCGAGATCGCCACCGTCCGGGCCAGGACCATCCTCACACCGGCGGTGGGGTACGTCTCGGGCGGCTACACGCACACGCTCAACCCGTACCAGGGCTGCGGCTTCGGGGCCGACCTGACCGACCTGTCCGACGCGCCGCCCGGGGACGGGGACGCCGGCGGCCGCGGCGACCGCGGCTGCCCCTACTGCTACGTCCGTCGCATGCCGCTCGCGCTCTTCGGCCGTGGGCCCTGGGGCTCGTGGGTCACCGCCAAGGTGAACGCGGCCGACCTCGTGCGCGAGGAAGGGCGCCGGGGACGCCTCGCGCTCGCCCGCATCTTCCTCGGCTCGGCCACCGACCCCTACCAGTTCGTGGCGGAGAACCGCTTCCGCCTCACGCGCGCGGTCCTCGAGGCGCTGGTCGACTACCCGCCGGCGCACGTCACGGTCCAGACCCGCTCGCCGCTCGTCGAGCGGGACTTCGACCTGCTCGTCGCGCTCGGCTCGCGCGTCCGGCTGTCGATGACGATCGAGACCGACGACGAGGCGGTCCGCCGGGCGATCACCCCCACCACGCCGCCGGCCGCGCGCCGCCTCGAGTCGCTCCGCCGCGCCCGGGCGCTCGGCATCGAGACCCAGGCGGCGATCGCCCCGGTCCTCCCCTGCCGCCCCGAGCGCTTCGCCGACCTCGTGGCCGAGGTCGCCGACCGGGTCTACCTCGACAGCCTCTGGGTCGGCGACGGCGCGCGCGGCGCCCGCAGCGCGGCCCTCGGCATGCCGCGCCGGCTCCGGGCGATCGGCCGGGGCGACTGGGTGAGCCGCGACGCCCACCTGCCGCTCTACCATGCGCTCGTCGCGCGCATGGGAGAGGCGCGGGTGCACGCGGCCGAGGCGCGGACCGCGCAGGCCCAGGCGGGCGGATCCCGGCCCTCGCCGACCCCGTCAGAGGCGGGCGGACCGCAGGGCCCGGCGCGCCCGGCGCCTGCCCGGCCCGAGCAGTTCGACTTCTTCACGCTCGACCCGCGCTTCGCGCCCAGGCGCGACCGGCAGCGCGGCCGCTGACCCTCCCGCCCCTCGGGACGCCGCGTCCGCAGTTTTCGCTTGCGTCCCGCCCCCCGAATGCGTAGATTCCCCGCCCTCCGCGTCCGGCGGAGCGAACGGACACGATCGGAGGGCCAGGGATGCAGGCGAAGGGCGGGTGGATCGCCGCCATGGTCGGCGCGGTGACGATCGGGCTCCTGGCAGGGGGCTGCGGGACCGCGGACGAGGGGGGCGGCGGGTCGGCCAGCTTCGGGAGCGTGGCCGAGCTCGACGGCACGGTGCGCGAGGACGGCGCGGTCGACACGTCCGGGCAACCGATCGTCGGCGGCGCCGGCGGGTCGGTCCACCGGGCGTTCTTCTCGTTCGACCTGAGCAGTCTGCCCGCCGGCGCGACCGTTCGGGCCGCGACCCTGAGCCTCTACCAGGGCGCGACCGTCGGCAACCCCTTCGGTCCCGGCCCCGGCAGCTCGCAGATGGGCGACGTGGTGGTCGACCTGGTCGACTTCGGCGCGACCGAGGCCGGCGTCGAGTTCTCGAACGCCACGGTGCGGCCGAACGTCGGCACCCTCTCGACGAGCCACGCCGTGGGGTGGCGGCAGCTCTCGGTCACCGAGGCCGTGCAGGACGCGGTGACGTCGGGCCGGCGCTACGTCCAGTTCCGCCTCCGGTTCTCCCGCGACGACACCTACGGCTCCCTCGACGACTACGCCTGGTTCGTCGACGCCGCCTGCCTCGGCTGCTCGTCGGGCAACCCCGTCCCCCGGCTGGACGTCGAGTACACCGCCGACCAGGCGGGACCCGGGTAGCGCTCACGCCGCCGCGGCATGCCCGCTGCGACCGCCGCGCCCTACCCGGGCGCCTCTCGCGCCCGAGGCCAGGGAGACGAAGCGATGCTCGTTGAGTTCAGCGTGATCCCCGTCGGAGCCGGCCCGCAGATCAAGGAGCCGGTGGCGCAGGTGGTCGACATGATCGACAAGAGCGGCCTCCCTTACCAGGTGACCGCGACCTCGACGATCATCGAGGGGGATTGGGACAGCGTCATGCCGCTCGTACGGCGCTGCCTCGAGGACGTGCGCCGGGGCTCGCCGCGCGTGGTGGCGACCCTCAAGATCGACGACGAGGCGGGCGAGACGAACCAGCTCGAGACGAACGTCCGGGGCGTGGAGGAGATGATCGGCAAGCGCCCCCCCTCGTCGAAGGCCGTGCAGACGAGGGCCGAGAACCGCTAGCCTGCGCGCAGCGGCCGACCCTCACGGCCGCTGCGCGACCATGAGGAACACCGGGAACACCCGCGGCCGGTCCTTCACCGTCTTCGTGATCTCGAACGCGGTCACGAACCGGACCGCCGGGAAGCCGGCGCGCGCCGCGTCGGCCGCCAGCACGTCCCTGTCGAACCCGTTGTGCCCGCCGAAGTCCCGCCCGTGGAAGGAGCCGTCCTCCCGATCGAGGTCGGCGACGGCCAGGTACCCACCCGGCTTCAGGAGGGCGTGGAAGTCCTCGAGGATCCGGCGGGTGTCGGGCACGTGGTGGAGCGTCATCAGGCTGACGACCAGGTCGTAGCGCTCGGACGGCCTCGGGTCGGTCGTCAGGTCGAGCTTCGTCGCCCGCACGTTGGCCGCGCCGCTCGCCGCGATCTTCTCCCGGAGCACCGCGAGCATCCCCTCGGAGCTGTCGGCCAGGGTGATGTGCCCGAGGTGGGGCTGGAGCGCGAAGCCGAGGAGCCCCGTCCCGCAGCCGTACTCCAGCGCCGTCATGGTCCGGTCGAGCGGGACCATGGCCCCGATCCTCTCCGCCACGGCGCGGGCCCGCTCCACCCGCGCGGGGTCCGCGTCCCAATCCCTGGCGCGCTCGTCGAAGGTCGTCATGTCGTCCTCCCGCCTCGCCCGCGCATGCACCCGGGCACCACGGCGGCGTACATCATAGCCGCCTCGCCCTCGGCGGAGACGTCGAGCGCCCCCACCTCGCCTGGACGATGCCACGGTGGTCGGTGCCTCCCGGCGTCGAACGTGGCGATGCGGTACCCGGCGGCACCGGCGTGCCGCCGAGCAGGGCCCGGGCGGCCGGGAGCGACGCGGCGACAGGACTGGTGAGCGATCTCAGCCGGCGGTCGCCGGCGGCGAGTCCGTGGATCTCGCGAAGCTGGGGAATCGGGTCCGGATGTACTCCCTGGCGCTGTCCGGCGGCAGCTTCACCGTCCCGGGCCCGCTCCTCACGTAGAAGTCCCCTTCGGGGGCCGTCTCCATCCCCTTCCACTTGAGGAACACCGGCTCCGGGCTGCGCTGGCAGCTCACCACGCACACGGTCTTCCCCTGCACGATCTGCGTCTTCGGGTCGATGCAGGTGCTCGCGCGGTCGCCTAGACCATTGCGAACGACCTGCGCCAGGTGGCGCATGAACTTGTCGTCGCTCTCGAGCCGGTCATGCTCGATGCCGACGATCGAGCCGTCGTCGGCCACGCCGATCAGCAGATCGCCCCCTTCGGTGTTGAGGAACGCGGCGATGGTTTTCAGGACCGCATGCGTGACGACCTTGTCGTCCTGCCTGTCCTCCTTGAGGTTCCACCGCAGCGTCGACTTGAACTCGAGCGTCTTCGACTCGCCGCGCTTGATCAGCTCGTCCGCTTGCCGGTGTGTACGCAGGTACTGGTCGAACAGGAGGTTCTTGATCGCCTCCCCGAACGCGCGATCGTCGGTGATGCGCTTGTAGAGGTCGAAGTTCGAGTCGACGATCTCCTGGATGACCTGCTCGACCTTCTGGTCGAACGTGAGGCGCACGTTCTCCCGCGTGTTGACCCTGGCGCTGGCATCGAGCCCGGGGTCCGCGTCGAGCTTCTCCATCATCTGGCCGATGGTCACCCGGTGCTCGGGCCCCAGGTTGAGGCCGAAGCGGTCGTTGAGCTCGGCGATGATTCGCGAGAGCGGCTCGATCTCCTCCGGCGCCTTCGCATGGCGTCCCTTCGTCCGCACCGGATCGAGCACCCCCGCCCTGCGCGCGAGCGTGATCCGTCCGCTTCCCGTCTGCTGGATGCGGTACGACTCCATGTCGATGTTCTGCTGTACCTCGCGCGGCAGTTCGGCCCGCGCCGCCGGGATGAGCCGACGGAGGTGACGCGCGAAGACGTACAGCTTCTCGAGGTCCACGTCGGCGAAGGTCAGGACCTGCGAGAGGAAGGCGTAGAGTCGCACGTAGTCGGTCAGCTGTCCGCGGAAGTCGTACTGCTCCTCGTCCAACAGCTCCCGGAAGCGCTCGACGACCGGTGCAAGCGACGCGTAGAGTTCGTCCTGCGTCGTCTTGCGGTTGAAGTAGACCTTCGCGAACTGGTCCACGTCGGTCTTCGTGTAGACGGGGAACGCGGCGAGCCGGCTCTCGATCTCGTAGAGCAGGTTCGGGTCGGTCGCCTCGGAGAGCAGGGTCGTCTCGTAGTACGGCTCGAACGCCTTCTTGATCTCGTCCGCCTCGTTGGCGAAGTCGAGGACCATCGTCCCCTTCTTTTCCGGGTGGGTGCGGTTCAGTCGCGACAGCGTCTGCACCGCGTTCACGCCGCCGAGCTTCTTGTCCACGTACATCGTGTGGAGGAGCGGCTGGTCGAAGCCGGTCTGGAACTTGTTGGCGACGATCAGGAAGCGGTACTCGGGCCGCTCGAACGCCTTCGCGGTCTGCGCCTCCGGGAAGCCGTTCATTCCGGCCTCGGTGTAGGTCCGGCCGCCGTCCTCGACCTTGCCCGAGAAGGCCACGAGCGCCTTGAAGGGATAACCGCGCTCGGCCAGGTACCTGTCCACCGCAAGCTTGTACCGGACGGCGTGTAGGCGGGAATGCGTCACGATCATCGCCTTCG
>DASVDK010000290.1:0-12757 GCA_036381125.1 Thermodesulfobacteriota bacterium
TGGCGAACGTGAACGGCAGGAGCAGCGCGACGCCGCTCACGGCGCTCAGCCCCGGCAGCGCCCCGATGATGGTTCCGGCGACCGTTCCGACGAGGACCACGAACAGGTGGGACGGGTACAGGTTCACGACCACTGCGTGGAGGATGTCGCTCCACATGCCGGGGGGCCTCCGGGGTCATGTGGGACCCGGCGCGACCGGATCGCGCCGGGTCCGTGGTCACGGCGTGCTACTCGGCGAGGTTGTACTTCTCGACCAGGGTCTGGATGTGCTCCGTCATGGTGTTGACCGCCGACCTCGCGTCCTGCGGCCCGAGGTAGGCGACCGGCTGGCCGAGCTTCGCCATCTCCTCGCGGAACTGCGGGTTGTCGGTCACCTGCTTGCAGACGCGCGCCCAGTAGTCGACGATCTGGGTCGGCAGCCCCTTGGGCGCGGCGAGCGCCCGGTAGCGCTCGGAGATGACGTTGTAGCCCAGCTCCTGGAAGGTCGGCACGTCCGGCAGCGCCGGGTCGCGCCGCGGCGACGCGATGGCGAGCGTCCGCATCTTCCCCTTCTGCGCGACGGAGAAGAGGGTGCTCGCGACCATGGCGTCGATCGTCCCCGAGAGCGCCGCCTGGAGCTGCTGGGCGCCGCCGGTGAAGGGGATCTGCGTCATCTCGATGCCGGTCGCGTGCTCGATCAGCAGGGTCGTCATGAAGTCGGCGCCGAGGGTCCCGGTGTTGCCGGCCTTCACCTTCTTCGGGTTCGCCTTGGCGTAGTCGACGAAGTCCTTGAGCGTCTTCCACGGCGCGTCCTCGCGGACGAGGAGGACGTCGGGCACCACGGCGTAGATGCAGATGGTGTCGAGCTGGTCGAGCTTGTACCCGGTCTGCTTCGGCTTCACCAGGGGCGGAATGATGGTGAAGGGCGGCGTCGCGATGGCCAGCGTGTACCCGTCCGGCCGCTGCCGCACCAGCTCGGCCCACCCGGTGGCGCCGCCCGCGCCCGGCCGGTTCACGATGACGAGCGACCGTCCGACGATCGGCTCCGCGTACTTGTTGAAGGCCCGCTGCGAGGCGTCGGCACCGCCGCCCGGCGCGAACGGGACGATGATCTGGATGTCCCGAGTCGGGTAGTCGCCGGGTGCAGCGGCGGCGAGCCCGGCGGTGGCTACGACTGTCCCGACGAGGATCCACAGTGCGAGGTGTAGCCTGAGCGTCATGCTGCGTGTCCCTCCCTGCTGTGTCTCAGTCGAGCGGCTGCCGCCCGGTGTACTCGAGGACGTACAGGCCGCCATTGGCCCGATCGGCCGCGTAGATAATACTCCGGTCGTCGACGAACACATCACTGATCCGACAGCCGCGCTGTCCGGCCGGCGTTTCGGGTAGGAAGGCCGCGATCTCCTCGGGGCGGTAGGGATCCCGGATGTCGTAGAGTCGGAGCCCCGCGCTGAACCACGTGGCGGCCACGGTGTTGACCAGCTTCGCGGCCCCCGGCTCGGGCTCGTTCTCGTGGAGGTTGTGCGCGCCGATCCTGCCGCCCACGCGGTGCAGCTCCTCGAAGCCCTCGGGCGTCGGCATGCTCGCCACGATCACCGGGTTGGTCTCGACGCGGGCGTCCACCATCCAGAGCCGCTTCGGCCAGTCGATGCCGTGGTCGCCGGTTGCCTCGTCGGTCACGACGAGGAAGCCGCGGTCGAACAGCGGCATCACGGTGTGCGTGAAGCCGGGGTAGGGGGGGTGGTAGTCGAGCCGGGAGACGAGCCGCGGGCGCGCGCGATCGGCGATGTCGAGGATGACGATGCCGCCGTCGATCCACCCGATGTAGGCCCGATCGGGCCGCTCGGGGTAGCAGAGGGTGTGGTGCGGCCGGAAGGCGAAGTCGTACGGCTCCGGGTGGCGCGGCGGCAGCGTCGCGTCGTCCCCCTTGCGCTGGCCCGGCAGCCACCAGCGGCCCACCTCCCGGGGGCGTACCGGGTCGGCCATGTCGACGATCATGTAGAACTGGTGGTCCTTCGGGTGGTTCGGCTGGAAGTCGGGCGCGCCGGTGGAGATGTGGGCGTAGCGGCCGTCCATGAAGGAGACGAAGTGGACGCCCTGCGAGTACGGCCCCGAGGTGTCGAAGAAGCCGATCTTCCGGGGCTCGGCCGGGCGGCTCACGTCGTAGATCTCGAAGCCGGCCGGCGTGCCGCCCGGCTTCGCGGCCTGATAGGCCTGCAGCAGGATGTCGCCGCGCAGCGCGAGCGAGTTGCCGCGCACCTGGTCGTGGGGCAGCGGGAGCTGCCAGACCACGCGCGGGTCGGTCGGCTCGGTGACGTCGAGGACCGAGAAGCAGGTCGGCGGGTTCTCGTTGGCCACGTAGAGGTAGCGCCGCCCGTCGCGCGTCACCTTCATCGCCATCCCTTCGCCGGCGTTGGGGGTGCCGCCGAGGTCGTTGTGGGCGAGCAGCTTGAGATTCGTGGCGACCCGGACACCGGGCAGGGACGTCATCGTGCACCTCCGCCGAGCCCGAGCAGCTCGGCCGCGTTCCGTCGGAAGACCTTCTCTATCACATCGGCGTCGAAACAGATGTTTCGATACGCCTCCACCGCGCCCCCCACCGGGGCGAACGGGTAGCCGCTCGCGAAGAGGAAGCGGTCCTGGAGGTAGCCGCGCGCCGCGAGGGCGAAGTCGTCGCGTCCGGGGAGGTTGATGGCGTAGATGTCGGGGGACAGCCAGACGTTCTCCCGGCGGAAGGCCACGCCGAGCATCGGCTGCACCCAGGGCCAGCAGGCGTGCGCGATCACGAGCCTGAGGTCCGGGAAGTCGTGCGCGACCTGGTCCACGTCCACCGGCTGGCAGTAGCCGATGTCCGGCCCCGTGTTGAGGCTCGACGTGAGGATCACCGGCAGCTTCCGCTCGGCGCAGCGCGCGTAGATGGGGTAGAGGCGCCGGTCGTTGATCCGCATCGGGGTCGGGGCGAAGCCCGGCTCGAGCGACGCGGCGGGCATCCGCCACTCGTCGACGATCCGGTCCACCTCGCGCAGCGCCTCGGCCGGGTCGGACGGGTCGATCGCGCCGCAGACGACGAACCGGCCGGGGTGGCGAGCCGCGATGGCGAGCGCCTCCTCGTTGGTGACCGTGCCGAACCGGGAGCGGCTCTTGCGCCCGGTGATGACCCCGACCGCCACGCCGGCCGCGTCCATCTCGGCGAGGAGCCGCTCGACCGACAGCTCGACCACCGACTGCGCCGGCTCGAGGCCGAGCTGGCGCGTGCGGGCCATCGTGCGCGACTTCTCGCGGTACATGATGGTCTCGAGGAACCCGCCGAGCGGCGGGCGGAGCCGGAAGTCGATGATCCACCGTGTGCCTTCGGGCCGTGTCACGCCGTCTCTCCCTCGATCCGTCGCACGAGCTTCAACGCCTCCACCAGGATTCGGTCCATCCGTTCGCGCGTCGCCTCGGCCTGCCCGGGCGCCCACCTGAGGAACCCCTTGCCGGCCCTGGCGCCGGTCTCGCCGCGCGCGACGAGGTCGCGCAGCAGGGCGGGCGCCTCGGCCGAGCGGTCGAGGTCGGGCACGATGTACTCGTTGATGCGCAGGAGCTGCTCGAGGCCGACGAGGTCCATCGACTCGAAGGTGCCGGCGCCGAGGAGGCGGAAGCCGAAGCCCCACCGGATGGCGGCGTCCACGTCCTCGGCGCTGGCGACCCCGCGGGCGACCAGGCTGATCGCCTCGCGCCGCATGGCCTGCTGGATGCGGTTCTGCAGGAAGCCCGGCAGGTCCCGGCGGACGATCACCGGCCGCTTGCCGACGGCCCTCAGGATCTCCGCCGTCCGCTCGAGCGTCGCGTCGGACGTCCGTTCCCCCTTCACCACCTCGACGAGCGGGACGAGGTGGGCCGGGATGACGAACTTGGTGCCGACGACCCGCTCGGGCCGCCGGGTCCGCTCGGCGATGCGCGTGACCGGCAGCCCGGAGGTGTTGCTCGCGAGGATGGCCGCGTCGCCGGCCAGCCGCTCGAGGTCGGCGAAGAAGGCCTGCTTGTGCTCGAGGACCTCCGGCGTCGCCTCGACGACCAGCTCCGCGCCCGCCGCGGCGGCCAGGTCGGTGGCGGTCTCGAGGCGCGCGGCGGCGGCGTCGGCCGCGGCCCGCTCGACGAGACCGTGCCGGGCCAGCATGGCGAGGGCGGACTCGAAGGCGTCCCGCCCGGCCGCCACCTGGGCGGCGCCGCGGCCCACGAGGCGCACCGGCACCCCGCCCGCGGCGAAGGCGGCGGCGATCCCCGGGCCCATGCGGCCGGTGCCGATGACGACGACCGAGGTCATGCCCCGCCTCCCTTGAATCCGGGGCCGCCGGCGCCGATCCAGCGAAGCAGACCGAGGGCGGCGACGCCGATGGCGATCATGAGCATCGAGAGGGCGGCCAGGTACCCGATGTCGCCCGAGGCCCAGAGGTCGAAGAGCGCGACCGACAGGACGACCTGGCGAGGCGTGTAGAGGAGGACCGAGGCCGACAGCTCCCGCAGGAACGACACGAAGAGGAGGATCCAGCCGGCGAGCATCCCGGCCCGCAGGAGCGGCACCGTGATGCGCCGGAACGTGGCGAACCACGACGCGCCGGACATGAGCGACGCCTCCTCCAGCTCGCGGTGGATCTGGGCGAGGGCCGAGGAGGTGGACTGCACCCCGTAGGGGAAGTAGCGCCCCACGTAGGCGGCGAGCAGGATCCAGGCGGTGCCGTACAGCACGATCGGCGGCTCGATCCAGGCGCGCAGCATCCCGTACGCGAGCACCGTGCCGGGGAACGCGAGCGGCAGCATGGCCATCTGCTCGAGCAGGGTGCGCCCGGGCGCCTTGATCCGCAGGACGAGGAAGGAGACGAGGGCCGCGAGCGCGATGCCGAGCGTGGCGCCGCCCACGCCGAGCAGCAGGCTGTTCACGAACGCCCGACGCGTGAGCGGGTAGTCGGTGAGCACGTAGAGGTAGTTCTGCAGCGTCAGCTGCGCCGGATCGAAGTACTGGGTCCAGATGGTCCGGATGGACGCGAGCAGGAGCGCCGCGAGCGGCAGGACCATGGCCAGGAGCAGGTAGAGGAGACCGCCCCCCATCGCCACCCAGCGCCACGGCCCGAGCCGCACGAGACGGGGCCGTGCCCCCTTGCCGGTCACCGTGGCGAAGCTCCGCCGGGCGAGCACCCGCCGCTGCATCGCGACGCCGGCCGCGGTCAGGACGAGGAGGACGAGGCAGAGCGCGGCGCCCTGGCCGTACTGGGGCGGGTACTCGGAGATGGTGGTCCAGATCTTCGTGGTGAGCACCGGGATGCGCGCCGGCAGGCCGAGGACCGCCGGCACGCCGAACTGCTCGAGCGACAGGACGAACGCCAGGAAGCCGCCCGCCAGGATGGCCGGCGTCACCATCGGGAGGGTCACGTGGCGGGCGGTCTGCGCCTGGTCGGCGCCGGCCATCATCGACGCCTCCTCCATCGTCGCGTCCATGGAGCGGAGGGCGCCGCCGACGATGAGGAGGACGAACGGCGCCGTGTAGAGCCCGATGACGAGCGCGATGCCGCCGAGCGAGTAGATGTCGATGGCGCGCTCGACCCCGGTCGCCCACGCGATCGCCTGGTTGAGGAGGCCCGTGGCCGGGCTGCCGAGGAGCGACCAGGCGAGCGCCCCGATGAAGGGGGGGCAAATGAAGGGGACGAGCGCCGAGATCTCGATGAGCCATCGGCCCGGCGTGTCGGTGCGCGCGACGACCCAGGCGAGCGCCGTGCCGAGGAGCGTCGCGAAGGCGCCCGAGGCGACGGCCACGACGAGGCTGTTGCCGAGCGCGTGGAAGTTGTCCGGGTCGGTCCAGACGCGGACGTACCACTGCGCCGTCCACGCCCCCTCGGCGTCCCGGAGCGACTCGAGCACCAGGACCGCCGAGGGGTAGAGGACGAGGTAGGTCAGGAGGGCGACGACGCCCGCCTGGGCCCACCAGATCGGCGAACGAACGACCGCGAGGCGCCCCGGCCAGCGGAGCGCCCGGCCGCCTAGCCGGAGACCTGCTTCCATTCCTCGAGGAACTCCGACTTGGTGCGCCCCTCCTCCCGGAGGTCGTCGATGCTGCTGAAGATGATCTTCACCTCGTTCATCGGCTTGAGGCCGTACACCCGCGGGTAGGGGGGCACGTCGTCGCGGAGCACCGGCGTCCCGAACCGCTCCTGCCACATCGCCTGCGCCTCGCGGCCGAGCGCGAAGTCGACGAACTGCCTGGCCCCCTCCGGGTTCGGGGCGTCCTTCGGGATGCAGATGCTGTAGAGCGTCATCGGCACCCCTTCCTCGGGCAGGACGGCCGCGATGGGGGCGCCCTTCTTCGCCTTGTCGAAGACGTAGTACTCCTGGAGGCCGACGCCGATCGGCCGCTCGCCGGAGATGACCGTGTTCGACACGTCGCCGCCGCCCCGCTTGAGCATGACCTCCTGCCTGGCCATCTTCGCCGCGAAGTCCTTGCCGAGGAGCTTGCGGAGCGCGTAGATCATGTGCACGCCCGACCCGCTCGAGCGCCAGTCGAGCATGACGATCTTGCCCTTCCAGCGGGGATCGGCCAGGTCGGCCCAGTGCTTCGGCGCGTCCTCGGCCTTGATCGCCTGCGTGTTGTAGGAGATCGTGTTGAGGAGCACCTTCTGCGGCACCCAGTAGCCCGGCATCCGGAACTCGGCGGGGAAGTGCGAGGCCTCGGGCGAGTCGTACCTCATCAGCTTCCCCTGCTCGGCCCAGTCGATCATCGCCTCGACCTCGGTGTTGCCGATGACGTCCGCGAGGACCCGGCCGGCCTTGAACTCGGCCTCCACCTTCTGGACGACGTTGACGCCGCCGGCCCGCCAGAACTCGGCGTCGCGGCCGGTCTTCGTCCGGAACAGGTCGCAGAGGGCGTTGACCGAGTCGGCCGAGCCGCCGGCGTAGTGCATGACCGCGCCGGCCGCGCGGCCCGGCCGGGGCAGGCCCAGGGTGAGGCCGGCGGCGCCGAGGCCCGCGCCGGTCACGAACGTGCGACGGGTGAGTCCGGAACGTCGGGTGTCACCTGCCATCTCCCGTTCCTCCTTCCTGCTCATGCCACCGCCGGCATGTCTGCCGCGGGCACGGATACGACGACGAGGACGAGGTCATCGAGTCCGGTGTTCACGATCCCGTGGGAGACGCCGGGCGGGACGTGGATCGTCGTGTTCGGGCCGGCGAGGTGCCGCTCGCCGTCGAGCACGATCGCCCCGGTGCCGCGCACGACGTAGTAGACGTGCTCGGCCTTCCCGTGCGTGTGGACCTCCGCGTAGCCGCGCGGCCGGTACGTCGACACGCGGAAGTCCATGTCCGTCGTGTCGGCGTTGGTCGGGTGAACGAGCAGCTTCGAGAAGGCGTCGACGTGTCCGGGGAGGCTCCGCCAGTCGGCGTCCTCGAACCGGACGACGCGCGCCCGCCGGGTGGTCACGGCCGGGCTCGCCCGGCCGCCGCCCCCTCTCCGGGGAGGCGGCGGCGGCCGATGACCGGCTCGATCGGCTTGAGCGGCGGCAGCACCCAGCTACCGGTCCCGGGCGGCCGGATGTCCTTGTCGACGTGCACGTCGACGAGGAAGGGGGCCTCCGCCTTCAGCGCGGTCTCGAGCGCCCCCTCGAGGTCCTCGGCCCGCGTGACCGTGAGCGCCTCGACGCCGCAGGCCTTCGCGAGCGCCGCGAAGTCGGGGTTGTAGGGCTCGCCGGTCTTGCCGTGGACGAAGCTCGTGCCGATCTCGCGCTCCCGGAACATGCCGATCTGGATGTCGCGGATCGACCCGAAGGCGAAGTTGTTCCAGACGACCCAGACGGCCGGGATCTGGTACTCCACCGCGGTGCAGAGGATGTCGGGCCGCATCATGAAGCCGCCGTCGCCGCAGACCGCGACCGCCGGACGGTCGGGCGCCGCGAGCCTGGCCCCGAGGACGCCGCAGACGCCGAAGCCCATCGACGAGAAGCCCCAGGAGTTGAGCAGGGTCTGGGGCCGCCGGGTCTTCCAGAACTGGACGAGCCAGTTGTGGTGGACGCCCACGTCGGCCGCCACGATGGCGTCGTCCGGCAGGACGCGGCGCAGCGAGTCGACGACGCGCAGCGGATGGATGGGCCGGGCGTCGCTGCGACGCCACGGCTCGACGAAGCGATCCCAGTCCTCGCGCCAGGCGGCGATCTCGCGGTGCCAGGCCTTGCGCGCCTCCGCGTCGACGCGCGCCTTCGCCGACGCCTCGACGAGCTGCTCGAGGACGGTGCGGGCGTCGCCGACGATGCCGAGGTGCACCGGGTAGTTGCGGCCGATCTCCTCGGCGTCGATGTCGACGTGGACGAGCTTCGTGGGCGGGATGTTGAAGGTGTACCCGGGCAGCCAGGCGCTGCTCGAGCGGTCGTCGAACTTGACGCCGACGGCGAGGAGGACGTCGCAGCTCCGGGAGGCCTCGTTGGCCTGGAGCGTGCCGTTGCGGCCCAGCATGCCGAGGGCCAGCGGGTCGTCGCCGGGGATGGTCCCGAACGCGTTCGGGGAGGTGGCGACCGGGATCTCGAGGCGCCGGGCGAGCGCGACCAGCGCCTCGGCCCCCTCCGACAGCGCCACGCCGTGGCCCGCCCAGATGAGCGGCCGCTTCGCCTGCACGAGCAGCTCCACCGCCTTCGCGATCGACTCGGGCGATCCGCCGCTGCGCGAGCTGATGCCGTGGCGCCAGCCGGCCGGCTCCGGCGTCTCGACATCCGCCGTCTCGACGAAGAGGTCGAAGGGGACGTCGAGGTTCACCGGGCCGGGACGGCCGGAGAGCATCGTCTTCCAGGCCTGCGCCAGGGCGAGGGGAAGCATGTCGACGCGCGTCGGCTGCCAGCTCCGCTTGACGTACGGCTTGAGGACCGACGGGAAATCGGCCTGGTAGTGCCGGTACGTCTCCTGGAAGGGCCCGCGGTTGAACTGCGACGTCGGCACGTTGGCGGTGATGGCGCAGAGCGCCGAGGAGTCCATGAACGCCGCCGCGAGGGCCACCGGGATGTTGCACGAGCCGGGGCCGCACGACGTGAGCGTCGCGAGCGGGCGGTGCGCCACGCGGAAGTAGGCGTCGGCGATGTGGACGGCCGCCTGCTCGTGCCGCGTCGAGATGAACGTGATGTCGCTCGACCGGTCGTAGAGGGCGTCGAGGAGGCCCACGTCGCCGTGGCCGCAGAGGCCGACGACGTACGGGACCTTCTCCCGGACGAGGTACTCGACGATGATCTCGCCGCCGCTCGGCATGGTCATCCCTCCTGTGGCGTGCGCTCGGGTTGACGATGGGGCGAAGGGGGGATCAGGCCGCCGGAGGGTCCGCCTGCGGCGGCCGGTAGCCCAGCTCGGCCGACAGATGCGCCGCCGCGCTGCCGACGAGGTCGACGATCTGCGGCATCCGTTCGGGGCTGACCCTCCAGACCGGCCCCGACAGGCCGATGGCGGCCACCACCTGCCCGGTGAAGTTCCGCACCGGCATCGCCACGCAGCGCAACCCCTGCGCGAACTCCTCGTCGTCCACGGCGTAGCCGCGCGCCCGCACCGCCTCGATCTCGGCCTCGAGCCGCTCGCGCGACGTGATCGTCCGCGCGGTCCTCGGCTCGAGGCGGGCCTCCGCGAGGAGGACACGCCGGTCGGCGTCACGCTGGTAGGCGAGGAGCACCTTGCCGATCGCGGTGCAGTGGAGCGGGCGCGGGTAGCCGACGCGCTCGGCGAGCCTGAGCGGGCTCTGGCCGTCGACCTTGGCGATCACGACCACCTCGCCGCGGTCGAGTACCGCCAGGTGAGAGGTCTCGCCGGAGGCGCGCGCCATGTCGGTGACGAAGGGGAGCGCCCGTTCGGACAGCTCGACCTCGGTGAGGACCGACGAGGCGAGCTGGAAGACCTTGGAGCCGAGCCGGTACTGGCGCGACCCGTCCACCTGCCGCAGGTACCCGAGGGCCACCAGGCTGCGGACGAGGTGGAAGGCCGTGCTCGGATGCAGCCTCGTCTCCCGGCTGACTTCGGCCATGGTCATCCCCGTCCCCCGGCGCGCGACCGCCTCCAGGATCGCGAAGGCGCGCTGCAGCGACTGGATGACCGGCGCCTCGGGCGCGGCGGCGCCACGCGGCTTGGGACCCCGCCGCGCCCCGGACTTCTCGCGGATAACGATGTTCGTACCTTCTCCTGGTGCTCGCAGCTTGCCGTCTCCCGAATTACGATGTACATGAATAACATTTTCACGATGTGAGTGTCAACGCCAAGACACGGTCCTGCCTGGGGAATACTCGCATCGGATTTTGCCCATGGGCGGCCGTCGGAACGCGTGGCGTAGAACAGACTTAGAAACCTAACCGGAGGAACGTGATGAGCGTGGTCGACGTGCGGATGCTGATCGGCGGAGCCTGGCGGTCCGGGGGGGACCCCTTCGAGGTGCGCGATCCCTACCGCGGCGAGCTGGTCTCACGCGCGCCGACCGCCTCCGCGGCCGAGGTGGACGAGGCGGTCGCCGCGGCGGCCGCGGCCGCGCCGCGCGTGGCGGCCATGGCCACGGCCGAGCGCCAGGCGGTGCTCGCCCGCGCGGCGAGCCTCGTGCGCGAGCGGCGCGACGACCTCGCGCGGACGATCGCCCGCGAGACCGGCAAGTCGCTCAAGGACAGCCTCGCGGAGATCGACCGTTCGGTCGGGACCCTCCAGGTCTCGGGCGAGGAGGCCAAGCGGGTCGAGGGGCGGCACGTCCCGCTCGGCGGCGCCGCGCTCGGCGAGGGGAAGGTGGCGGTGATGCTCCGCTTCCCGGTCGGGGTCGTCGCGGCCATCACCCCCTTCAACGCCCCCTTCAACCTGATGTGTCACAAGGTCGGGCCGGCCTTCGCGGCCGGCAACGCGACGGTCCTCAAGCCGCCGCCCCAGTGCCCCCTGGTCGCGATGCGCCTGGCCGAGATCATGGTCGAGGCCGGCCTGCCGGCCGGCGCCCTCAACGTCGTCTACGGCGGCGCCGCGGTCGGCGAGCGGCTCGTCGACGATCCGCGCGTCGACTTCATCACGTTCACCGGCAGCACCCGCGCCGGCGCGGCGATCCGCGCCCGCGCGGGCTTGCGGCGCGTCGCCCTCGAGCTGGGGGGCACCGGGCCCACCATCGTCCACGCCGACGCCGACGTGCGGACGGCCGCCGTCACCTGCGCCCGCAACGCCTTCCGTCTCGCCGGCCAGAGCTGCATCTCGGTGCAGCGGGTCTACGTGCACGAGTCGGTCGTCGCGCGCTTCACGGACGAGCTGCTCGCCTTCGTGCCGACCCTGGTCGTGGGCGACCCGCTCGACCCGGCGACCGACATCGGCACGCTCATCGACGAGGCGGCCGCAGCGCGGGTCGAGAGCTGGGTGCGCGAGGCGGTTGCCGGCGGCGCACGGGTCCTCTGCGGCGGGACGCGCCGCGGCGCGCAGCTCGCGCCGACGGTCGTCGCCGACGTCACGCCCGACATGAGGCTCGTCTGCGAGGAG
The DNA here is from genome assembly GCA_036381125.1 of Thermodesulfobacteriota bacterium. Classification (GTDB taxonomy): domain Bacteria; phylum DASVDK01; class DASVDK01; order DASVDK01; family DASVDK01; genus DASVDK01. The sequence continues at coordinate 11,455 of DASVDK010000290.1, forward strand.
GTCTTCGGACCGGTCATGTCGATCCTGCCCTATCGCTCGCTCGACGACGCGATCCGGCAGGTGAACGACTCGCCCTTCGGCCTCCAGTGCGGCGTCTTCAGCGCGTCGCTCGAGGTGGCGTTCCGCGTGATCCGGGAGGTGCGGGCGGGCGGCATCATCGTGAACGGCTCGTCCACCTGGCGCGTCGACCACATGCCCTACGGCGGCGTGAAGCAGAGCGGCATCGGCCGCGAGGGGCCGCGCTACGCCATCGAGGAGATGACCGAGGAGCGGCTCGTCGTCTTCAACCTGTAACCTGCGAGGTCGGCCATGGGCGCCACCGTCGTCGTCATCGACCACGTACAGATCGGCGTGCCGCGCGCGGCCGAGGCGGAGGCGAAGCGCTTCTACGGCGAGGTGCTCGGCCTCGAGGAGATCCCGAAGCCCGAGCGGCTACGAGGGCGGGGGGGCGCCTGGTATCGGGTCGGGGCGGCGCAGCTCCACGTCTCCGTCGAGGACCTCGATCCGTCCGCCACGCACGCAAGCCGCCGGCACGTCTGCTTCCGGGTGGCCGACCTCGCCGCGGCCGAGCGGGCCGCTCGCGCCGGCGGCCTCGAGATCATCCCCGACGACCAGCCGGTGCCCGGCTGGCTCCGCTTCTACCTGCGCGACCCGGGCGGCAACCGGGTGGAGGTGGCGCAGGCCGTCTCGGCGGGGTGACGCTCGGTCCCCATGGCGCCGCCGCCGTGGCCACGCCGCGCACCTGGCTGCCGGCGTGCCCGGCAGGCTCGGGATCCCGAGTACGACGGCGGCCAGGGGCAGCAGCCCGAGGCCGGAGCGCCGCCCATGGGCGGCGCTCCGTATCGGAGCACGGGACCCCTGGCAGGCGGGTTGTGCGAGCCGCCCCGAAGGGGCGCTCAGCGCGTGCCGGACGCGGCCGGTGGGGCAGGCTCGCCCGCGCGCAGCAGCCAGTAGGGCACGTCCGGCCGCGGGTCGGGGACGAAGCCGTCGCGGTTCGGCATCCGGACCTGGGGGAGGCTCCCGGCGTCGATCACGTCGCTCTCGCCCACGATCCCGTTGAGGAAGAGGACGTACGCGGTGACCGCGTAGGCCTGGTCGGCGGTGAGCGAGCCCGGGGCGGTGAGCGGCATCGCGCGCCGGATGTAGTCGAAGACGGTCGTGGCGTAGGGCCAGTAGCTGCCGACGGTCTTGACCGGCGAGTCGCCGGCGAGGCTCCCCTGGCCGCCGGCAAGCCGGTCCATGGGGCCTTCGGTGCCCGACGGCCCGTGACAGACGACGCACTGCTGCTGGAAGATCGCCTTCC
>DASVDK010000291.1:0-2654 GCA_036381125.1 Thermodesulfobacteriota bacterium
TGCGCGAAGGGGAGGGTGAGGTCCACCGCCGGACCGACGTCGGCGGCGGCAGGGCGTGCGGGGGGGCGGCCGACCGGGACGTCGGTCAGCTCCGAGCCGGCGGTCATGATGACGGCGCGCTCGATGGTGCGCTCGAGCTCGCGCACGTTGCCGGGCCAGGGGTGGGTGACGAGCGCCCCGAGGGCCGCCGGCGCGATGCCGGTGATCGGCTTCTTGAAGCGCTCGGCGAAGCGGGCGAGGAAGTGGGCCGCGAGGAGCGGGACGTCCTCGGTCCGCTCGCGCAGCGGCGGGATCCGGACCGCGAGCGCCTTCAGCCGGTAGAAGAGGTCCTCGCGCAGCCTCCCCTCGCGCACGAGCGTCTCGGGGTCGTGCCGGGTGGCCGCCACGATCCGGACGCTCACCCCTCCCTCCTGCAGGACGCGCACGAGTCCGTACTGGACGGCCGGACCGGTCACGCCGATCTCGTCGAGGAAGAGCGTGCCGCCCTCGGCGGCGTCGAGCGTGCCGCCGCGACGGAAGAGGTCGCGCTCGAGGAGCGCGTCGGGGATGGCGCCGCACGAGGCGGCGACGAAGGGCCCGCCGCGCCGATCGCTCCGCTCGTGCAGCTCGCGCGCGACCAGCGCCTTGCCCGTGCCGGTCTCGCCGATGACGAGCACCGGCGCGTCGACGCCGGCGAGCGTGCGAATCAGGGCGAAGACCTGCTGCATCGCCTGGCTGCGGCCGACGAGGCGTCCCATCCCCTCGGCGGCCTGCGCCGCGCCGCGCAGCCGCGCGATCTCCTGCCTGAGCGCCGACCGCTCGAGGCAGCGCCGCACGACGAGGTGCAGCATCTCGACCGATACCGGCTTCTCGAGGAACTCCGCCGCGCCCCCCTTCATCGCCTCGATGGCCCGCTCGATCGTGCCGTAGCCGGTGACGAGGACGACCTCGGCCGTCGGCTGCTCGACCTTGAGCGTCTTGAGGAAGTCGAGGCCGGACAGCTCCGGCATCATGACGTCGGCCAGGATGGCGTCGTACGTCCGCTGGCGGACGAGGGCGAGCCCCTCGCGGCCGTCGACCGCCACGTCGACCGCGAGGTCGGGGATCTCCGCGAGCGTCTGGGCGAAGAAGCCCCGGACGAGCGCGTCGTCCTCGACGACGAGGCAGCGGCGCATCGAGCGGCTACTCGCCCGCGATGCGCCGCCGCTCGCGCTGGTAGGCGATCTCCTGATCGATGAGCGCGGACAGCTCTTCGGCGCTCTTGAGGCCGGGGGTGACCCGGCCGTTGATCACCAGCGTCGGCGTCGAGTCGACGCCGATCGCCTGGCCCTCGGCGAAGTCCGCCTGGACCCGTGCCTTCGGCGCCGGCGAGTCGAGGCACGCCTCGAAGCGCGCGACCGGGAGCCCTTCGGTGCGGGCCCATCGCACGACCCGCCCCCGGTGGTTCTCCGGGGTGAAGGCGTCCTGCTGGTCGAAGTAGAGGTCGTGGAGCTTCCAGAACGCGGCGTCGCCGCCCACCTGTCGCGCGCACTCGGCCGCGACGGCCGCCGGCTCGGCCCACGGATGGATCCCTCGCAGCGGGAAGTGCTTGAAGACCCACCGCACGTCGCGCGCCAGGGGGCCGGACGTGATCGCGTCGACGACCGGCGACATGCGCCGGCAGTACGGGCACTGGAAGTCGGAGTACTCGACGATCGTCACCGTCGCCTGCGGCTCGCCGCGACCCGGCCGGTCGCGGAGGTCGATCGCGGCGGCGGTCGCCGCGAAGGGGTCCTGGGCCAGGTCGAGGAACCGCGCGAGCGCGACGTACCGCCCGTCGGTGCTCCGGATGATCTCGATCGTCTGCGCGCGGTCCCCCTCGCCGACGGTGATCGGCACGGACTCGACGCCCGCCGCCGGTCCGGGCCTCGGCGCGCCGACGGCGACCGTGACGGTGCGCGGCAGGCCGTAGAAGCGCCGCAGGAACAGCTCGAGCGACACGCTCCGGCCGTCCCGGGCTGTCGGGGCGCCGCCGAGCACGCTCGACGCCAGGACGCCGGCCGCCGCGAGGACGACGGCCGCAAGAACGATGGCGGTGGACCGCCGACGGATGGGAATTCGCACGGGATTCCTCCGGGACCGCCCCCCTTAGCATCAGGGGCCCGGTTCTGTCAACCTCGGTCGGCGTCTTCGGGCTCGGGGGCCTGGATCGGGCAGGCGGGGACGACCTCGCCGAGCGCCTCGGCGACCGGCAGGAGGCCCTCCCAGAGGTCGCAGATCGTCACCGTGCCGTCGGGGTCGATGAAGATCCGTACCTCGTCGAAGGCCGGCCGCGGCTCCCGGCCGGCGGGTGCGTCAGGCACGGTGCTCTCCCGTCTCCAGGTGCTGCACGCGGCTCCGGAAGGAGCCGTCGCGGCACTGGCGGGCGTACCGGAGGTGCCGGGCGGCGCGGTCGTCGCCCGGCACGAAGGCGAGGGCCGCCGAGAAGAAGTCGATGGCGCGCGCGTAGTCGCGCACCCGGTAGGCGGCGAGGCCCGCCTCGAAGGCGGCCTGCCCCCGCGCGGCGGCGAGCGCGGCGCTGTCGCGGCCGTCGGCGGCCTGCGGCGGCTCGAGCACGGCCGCGCGGCCGAAGGCGACGAGCGCCGCCTCCGCGTCGCCGCGAACGAGCGCCGCCTCCCCGGCGGCGAAGGCCAGCG
>DASVDK010000292.1:0-2008 GCA_036381125.1 Thermodesulfobacteriota bacterium
GGCTGCGCGCGGCCAGCCCGCGTATCGAGCCGAACCTGGCGAGCAGGCGCGCCGCCAGCGTGGCCGCCGGCCGTCCCGGGCCGCCGGAGCCGAGCACCAGCGCCAGGAGCTCGGCCGACGCGAGCCCCTCGGGCCCCACGGCGAAGAGCCGCTCGCGCGGGCGGTCCTCGTTCCCTGTCCGCCCCGAGCCTCCCTCTGCGATCATGCGTGGAGGCGAAGCGACGACCGTGCCGCCGTAACTCCCCGACCGCGCGCGACCGGCCGGCGTCCGGCCGGGCTCGACCGTCCGGTCTCCGGACGTCCGGCCGCGAGACGGCCCGTCCGGCGCGTGGCCGCCCGGACGTCGAGGCGCTCACCCCACGCGCTGCAGCGCCGCGGCCACCCGCCTCGCGCAGGGCGCGATCTCGTCGTCCAGCAGGGTCCTCGGGTCGAGCAGCAGCGCATCGTCCTTCAGGCGCGCGACGACGGCAGGCTCCTCGGCCCGGAGGGCCGCCTCGAGCGCGACGAGCGCCGCGCCGGCGCGGCCCGGGTCGGCCGCGCGCGGCGCCACCGCGACGACGGTCGTCGGCGGCTCGGCCAGCGGCAGCGCGCCGCCCCCGACCCGGGAGACGTCGGCCCTTAGCGAGAGCGCGGCCTGCGGGGCGAGTCGCCGGATGTGCGCCTTGAGGTGCGCCGCGCGCGCTCTGAGCGCCTCCTCGGTCATGGCGAGCATCCGGAGCGTCGGGATCCGCTGCAGCGCCGTGTCCGGGCCAGCCTCGTAGAGCCGGAGCGTCGCCTCGAGGGCCGCCAGGGTGAGCTTGTCCGGCCGCAGGGCCCGCATGAGGGGGTTCTTCTTGACGGCCGCGACCGCCGCGGCCCGCCCCACGACGATGCCGGCCTGCGGACCGCCGAGGAGCTTGTCGCCGCTGAAGGTCACCAGGTCCATGCCCGTGGCGACCGCCTCCTGGACCGTCGGCTCGCGCGGCAGGCCGAGGCGGCCGAGGTCGACCAGGCACCCGCTGCCCAGGTCCTCCAGGGCCGCGAGGCCGCGCCGGTGGGCCAGGGCGGCCAGCTCCGCGCCGTCGACCGCGTGCGTGAAGCCGACGATGCGGAAGTTGCTGGTGTGGACGCGGACCAGGACGGCGGTGCGCTCGGTGATGGCCGCCTCGTAGTCGCGCAGGTACGTCTTGTTGGTGGTCCCCACCTCGCGCAGCGTCACGCCGGAGGCCGCCATGACGTCCGGCATCCGGTAGGCGCCGCCGATCTCCACCAGCTCGCCCCGCGAGACGATCCCCTCGCGGCCGGCCGCGAGCGTGTTGAGGGCGATCATGGTGGCCGCGGCGTTGTTGTTCACGACGCAGGCCGCCTCGGCGCCGGTGAGCGCCGCGAGGAGCCCCTCGACGTGCGCGTGGCGGGAGCCGCGCTCGCCCGACGCGAGGTCGAACTCGAGCGTCGAGTAGCCGGCCGCGACCGCCTCCATCGCCTCCAGCGCCTCGGGCGCCAGCACCGAGCGGCCGAGGTTGGTGTGGATGACGACGCCGGTGGCGTTGAGGAGCCGGCGCAGGTTCGGCCGGGTGCGGGCGTCGAGCGTGCGCTCGACGGCGGCCGGCAGGCCGGCGAGGAAGGCGCCCGGCTCGAAGGCCTCCCCCGACAGGAGCCGGCGGCGTGCCTCGTCGAGGATGCCCCGGATCGCCTCGACGACGAGCGGGCGCGGGCGGCGGCGCAGGAGCGCCTCCACGCCGGGGCTCTTGAGGACCTCCGTGACCGACGGGAGCTGGCGCAGGCGGGCGCGCGTGTCCGGCATGCGGAGATTGTACCCGGAAACGCGAGCGGCCCGGGGTCTCCCCGGGCCGCCCGGAGACGCGCGCCGGCGCCGCCTACCCCTGATAGGGCCCGCCCATGATGACCACGTACCGGAGGACGAAGCCGCCGACCAGCACCAGGACGGCCGGCAGGGCCAGCGCGAAGGTCGGCCGCCCCGCGTGGTGACCCGCGCGGAGCTGCAGGACGAAGGGCGCGACGAGGCCGA
>DASVDK010000293.1:0-2919 GCA_036381125.1 Thermodesulfobacteriota bacterium
GAGCCGAGCGCCAGCTCGACCTCCCCATCGTGGAGGACGACGGTCGGGGCCATCATGCTGAACACGCGCAGCCCCGGCTCGTGGCGGTGGTAGCCGAGCGGGTTGAGGTCCTGCTCGCCGAGCATGTTGTTGAGGTGGAGGCCGGTGCCCGGGATGACGACGCCCGAGCCCGAGCCGTTCGAGCAGGTGACGCTCGCGCACGCCCCGTCGTCGTCGAGCACGGCGATGTGGGTCGTCGAGCCGAGCCGGCCGGCCTCGTGGTCGAGCGCGGCGGCGGCGAGGAAGCGCTCGAGGTAGCCCTCGCTGTGGAGCCCTAGGACGAACTCCTCGGTCCGCATCCGGTTCGCGCACGCGCTCGCCTCGACGAACGCGGCCACGTCGGCGACCGCCCCGCGCCGCTCGAGCAGGCCGAGCGCGTACGCGATGAGGATGCCGCCCGACGACGGCGGCGGGTTGGTGAGCACGCGCCGCCCCCGGTAGGCGGTCTCGGCGGGGCGCCGCTCGACCGGCTCGTAGGCGGCGAGGTCGGCCTCGCTCACCAGCCCACCGTGCTCGAGCAGCCAGGCGCTCGCGGCGCGGCCGACGTCGCCGCGGTAGAGGAAGCCCGGGCCCTCCGTCCCGAGCCGCTCGAGCAGGTCGGCGAGCTCGGGCTGGCGGAGCCGCTCGCCCTCGCGCAGCGGCCGCCCCTCCGGCTCGTACAGCGCGGCGCCCTCGGGCGTGGCGGCGAAGACCGGGCTGAGGATCTGGTGGAGGTACTCCTGCATCCGCGTCAGCGGCACGCCCTTGCGTGCGGCCGCCGCGGGCGCGCCGACGAGGTCGGACAGCGACGCGGTGCCGAAGCGCGCGAGCGCCGCGGCGAGCCCGGCGGGCGTCCCGTAGACGCCGCAGGAGGACGGCCCGACGTGGAAGACCTGCGTGGCGTCCTCGGAGAAGACGACCTCGACCGGCACGAGCGGCGCCGGCGGGGCGACCGCGTCGCGCCCGGGCGCGGCGACGAAGAAGTCGAGCAGGTGGTCCTCGCCGTCGGCGGTGTGGACGAGCATGAAGCCGCCCGCGCCGAGCCCGGTGAGGGCCGGCTCGGCGACGAACGACATGAGCACGGCGGCGACCGCGGCGTCGACGGCGTTGCCGCCTTCGCGCAGCACCTGCGCGCCGGCCTCGGCGGTCAGCGGATGGCCGGCTGCGACCACCCCACCCATGTCGTGAACCTACCCGGTGCGGCCCCCTCCGGCGCGGAGGGCGGGGCGCCGGGACGCTCCCCGGCGTCCGGGATTACCGGCCGCCGGGGATGAACTCCGGAACGGAAAGCTCCTGGAGGCCGTTCGCGGGCTCGCTCCGCTCGCGCTGCGGGGCGCGGCTGACCCGCGGCTCGCGGTCGGCCTCGCGGGCCGCCACCACCGCCGGAGCCGCCTGACGCTGGGCCGGGCGCTCGCCGTAGCCGGTGGCGACGACGGTGACCCAGACCTGGTCGACGACGTTCTCGTCGACCATCGCGCCGAAGATGATGTTCGCCTCCGGGTGGGCCGCCTCGCTGACCGCGCGCGCCGCCTCGTTCACCTCCCAGAGCGAGAGGTCGCGCCCGCCGGTGATCGACAGCAGGATCGACTTCGCCCCGTCGACCGAGGTCTCCAGCAGCGGCGACGCCACGGCGGCCTGGGCCGCCTCGACGGCGCGGTTCTCGCCGACGCCCATGCCGATGCCGAGCAGCGCGTGGCCGGCCGACGACATGATCGTGCGGACGTCCGCGAAGTCGAGGTTGATGAGCCCCGGCAGCGTGATGAGGTCGGAGATGCCCTGCACGCCCTGGCGAAGGACGTCGTCGGCGACGCGGAACGCCTCGACCATCGACGTCTTCTTGTCGAGCACGGTGAGCAGGCGCGAGTTGGGGATGACGATGAGCGTGTCGACCTCGCCGGAGAGCTCCTCGATGCCGCGCTCGGCCTGATCGGAGCGGCGCGAGCCCTCGAAGGCGAACGGCTTGGTGACGATGCCCACGGTCAGCGCGCCGAGCTCGCGGGCGATGCGCGCGACGACCGGCGCGGCGCCCGTGCCCGTCCCGCCGCCGGCGCCCGCGGCGATGAACACCATGTCGGCGCCCTTGAGCAGCGCCTTGAGCTGGTCGTGGGACTCCATCGCCGCCTCGCGGCCGAGCTGCGGGTTCGAGCCCGAGCCCAGCCCGCGGGTCAGCTCGGCGCCGATGTGGAGGGTCGTGTCGGCGTTCGAGGTCTGGAGCGACTGGAGGTCGGTGTTGACCGCGATGAAGTCGACGCCCTCGACGCCGGCCTCGATCATCCGGTTGACCGCGTTGACGCCCGCCCCGCCGACGCCGACGACCTTGAGGATCGGCTGGCCGACCGGCTCGGGGGTGAGCTGGACCTGCGGCTCCTCGCGCCCGTAGCGCGGCTGCGCGGGCTTGTCGAGGATGTTCTCGGGGATGTCGGCCGAGAAGACCTGGCGGAGGCGCTCCTCGGGCGTGCGCACCTGCCGCGCCGGGCCGCGCTCGGGCTCGCGCTGCGACGGCGGCGCGGGGCGGAGCTGCTCCTCGGCCGGCGGCGCGGAGGCGGCGGGCGTCTGACGGCGCACCCCGCCCTCCTGCGGGGGCTTGACGCGCGGGCCGTCCTGCTCGGTGTCGAGCTGCTGCTGGCGCGGAGCCGGGATGTCGCCGAGCCCCTCCTCCTCCGTCTTGCGGAAGAGCGCCGCGAGCGGACCCTCGCGCATGCTCGCCCGCTTACCGCTTGCCATTTGCGAGAACCTCCTCAGCCAGCCGTCGGTAGGCGTAGGCCGCCTTGCCGTCCGGGTCGTACTTGAGCACCGACATGCCCTTCACGGGCGCCTCGGCGAAGCGCACCGTCTTGGTGATGCGCGAGGCGAAGACACGGTCGCCGACGTTCTCCTCGAGGATCTCGATCGCCTCCTTGG
>DASVDK010000294.1:0-5262 GCA_036381125.1 Thermodesulfobacteriota bacterium
GAGGAGGCCGGACTCCTCGTAGAGGAGCCGCTCGAGGTCTCGAGCCGTCATGCCGTGCCGGTCCATCAGGTAGAGCAGGACGCCCGGGTCGAGCGAGCCGCATCGCGTGCCCATGACCAGGCCGTCCAGGGCGGTGAAGCCCATCGTCGTCGCCACGCTGGCGCCGTCCCGAATGGCGCAGAGGCTCGCGCCGTTGCCGAGGTGCGCGACCACGACGCGCCCGCCCGCCGCCTCGGGCGCAACCGACGGCAGGGCGAAGGTCACGTACTCGTACGAGAGGCCGTGGAAGCCGTAGCGGCGGATGCCCTCGGCCGCGTACGCGCGCGGGAGCGCGAAGGCCCTGGCGACGGGAGGCTGGGTGACGTGGAAGGCCGTGTCGAAGCAGGCCACCTGCGGCACGCCGGGGAGCGCCGAGCGGATGGCCCGGATCGCCTCGGTCTGGTAGGGCTGGTGGAGCGGCGCGAGCGGGACGAGGCGCTCGAGGTCCTCGAGGACGGCGTCGTCCACGAGGACCGGCTGCGCGTAGGACTCGCCGCCGTGGACGATCCGGTGGCCCACCGCGATCGGCGCCGCGCCGTCGGTGTGCGCGCGGAGCCAGGCGACCACCTCGGCGATGGCGCCGGGGTGGCCGCGCGGCATGCCGGCGCTCACCGGGCGGTCGACGAGCGTCCGGCCCGCCGGGTCGGCGACGGCGAAACGCGGCCGGCCCCCGATCCCCTCCACCTGCCCCTGCTCCGCCTGTGCGAGCGTCCCGTCGGGCCCGACGCCGAAGACGCCGAACTTGACGCTCGAGGAGCCCGCGTTGACGACGAGGACCACCTGCGCCACGGCCGGCCCTGAGCTACCGGGCGCGCGCCCGGACGGCCGCCGCCGCACGCGATTCGGACGCCGAATACGCGCCCCAGGTCCAGTCGCGGATCTCGGGCATGTCCTCTCCGTACGTCGAGATGTACTGCTTGTGCTCGATCAGCCGGTCGCGCAGCGCCTGCCGCGCGTACGCGGCGATGTAGCCGAGCTTGGGCACCCGGTCGATCACGTCGCCCACCAGGTGGTAGCGGTCGATGTCGTTGCGCACCACCATGTCGAACGGCGTCGTCGTGGTCCCCTCCTCCTTGTAGCCTCGCACGTGCAGGTTGCCGTGGTTCGTGCGCCGGTACGTGAGCCGGTGGATCAGCCAGGGGTAGCCGTGGAAGGCGAAGACGATCGGCTTGTCGGTCGTGAAGAGGCTGTCGAACTCCCTGTCCGAGAGGCCGTGGGGGTGCTCGGTCTTCGGCTGCAGCTTCATGAGGTCGACGACGTTCACGACGCGGACCTTGAGGTCCGGGAAGTACGTCCTCAGGAGGTCGACCGCCGCGAGCGTCTCGAGGGTCGGGATGTCGCCAGCGCAGGCCATGACGACGTCCGGCTCGCCGCCGATGTCGTTGCTCGCCCAGTTCCAGATCCCGATGCCGGCCGTGCCGTGCTTCACGGCCGCGTCCATGTCGAGGTACTGGAGCGCCGGCTGCTTGCCGGCCACGACGACGTTCACGGTGTTGCGGCTCCGCAGGCAGACGTCGGTCACGTACAGGAGCGTGTTCGCGTCGGGCGGCAGGTAGACGCGGATGATGTCGGGCTTCTTGTTGGTCACGACGTCGATGAAGCCGGGGTCCTGGTGCGAGAAGCCGTTGTGGTCCTGGCGCCAGACGTGGGAGGTGAGCAGGTAGGTGAGCGAGGCGATGGGAGCCCGCCAGGGGATCTCCTTGCTCGACACCTTGAGCCACTTGGCGTGCTGGTTGAACATCGAGTCGACGATGTGGACGAAGGCCTCGTACGACGTGAAGATCCCGTGCCGGCCCGTGAGGAGGTAGCCCTCGAGCCAGCCCTGGAGGGTCGTCTCGCTGAGGATCTCCATGGCGCGCCCGCCGGGGGCGAGGTGCTCGTCGTCCGGCAGCCGCTCGGCGACCCAGGTGCGGTCGGTCGCCTCGAAGACGGCGGAGAGGCGGTTCGAGGCGATCTCGTCCGGACCGAAGAGGCGGAAGTTCGTGGGGTTCGCCCGCACGACGTCGCGGATGTACCGACCCAGGACGCTCGTCGCCTCGGCCGCCGCCTTGCCCGGCTCGGGCACGTCGACGGCGTAGCGGCGGAAGTCGGGGAGCCTGAGGTCGCGCAGGAGCAGGCCGCCGTTCGCGTGCGGGTTCGCCCCCATGCGGCGGGTCCCCTTCGGCGCCAGCGCCTGCAGGCGCGGCACCAGCGCGCCCGCCTCGTCGAACAGCTCCTCCGGCCGGTAGCTCTTCATCCACGCCTCGAGGATCTTCACGTGCTCGGGCTTCGAGGCCAGCTCCGCGAGCGGCACCTGGTGCGAACGCCAGCTCCCCTCGACCCTCTCGCCGTCGACCACCTCGGGGCCGGTCCAGCCCTTCGGCGTCCGGAGGACGATCATCGGCCAGCGCGGGCGGTCGGTCCTGCCGTTCGCCCGCGCCTCGTGCTGGATGCGCGCGATCTCGTCGAGCACCCGGTCGAGCGTCTCCGCCATCTTCTGGTGCATGACCATGGGATCCGACCCCTCGACGAAGTAGGGCCGGTGCCCGTAGCCGACGAGGAGGCTCTCGAGCTCCTCGCGGCCGATCCTGGCGAGGATCGTCGGGTTGGCGATCTTGTAGCCGTTCAGGTGGAGGATCGGCAGCACGGCGCCGTCGCGCGCGGGGTTGAGGAACTTGTTCGAGTGCCACGACGCCGCGAGGGGGCCGGTCTCGGCCTCGCCGTCGCCCACCACGCAGGCGACGACGAGGTCGGGGTTGTCGAAGGCGGCGCCGTAGGCGTGGGCCAGCGAGTAGCCGAGCTCGCCCCCCTCGTTGATGGACCCCGGGACCTCGGGCGCGACGTGGCTCGGGACGCCGCCCGGGAACGAGAACTGCTTGAAGAGCCGCTTCATCCCCTCGGCGTCCTGCGAGACGCTCGGGTACATCTCGCTGTAGGTCCCCTCGAGGTACGTGTTGGCCACGAGCGCGGGGCCCCCGTGCCCCGGGCCGGTGACGTAGATCATGTTGAGGTCGCGCTCGTTGATCACGCGGTTCAGGTGGACGTAGACGAAGTTCAGCCCCGGCGTCGTCCCCCAGTGGCCGAGCAGCCGCGGCTTGATGTGCTCGAGCCGGAGCGGCTCGCGCAGGAGCGGGTTGTCGAGGAGGTAGATCTGGCCGACGGACAGGTAGTTGGCAGCTCGCCAGTAGGCGTCCATCGCCTCGAGCGTGTCCTTCTCCATTGCTCACCTCACCGCTGCCACAGGATCTGGCCCGCCTCGAGCGGGATCGCCGCGTCGGGGTGCGCCGGCACGGCGCGCGGCGTGTAGTGCCAGGCCGGCCGCGTCGCGGGGATGCGGGCGGCGTAGACGTACCCGGGCTCGGGGCCGGGCAGCCGCGCGCCCCGCACGAGCGTCTCCCGGGCCGGCGGCTCCCCGTCCTGCGGCTCGGCGTAGAGCTCCACCCGGATCGCGTCGGGGTCCAGGGAGCCGGTGAACAGCTCCACGCGGAACGCGTGATGCCCGCCGACCGTATCGACCGAGACGGCGCCGAATCGAAGCGTCCGGAAGTCTCGCGCGAGGTGCCGCTGCCAGTCGGTCAGGCGGCGGCCGAGGGCCGCCTCGTCGGACGCGCGGCGGCGATAGGCTGCCGCGGCCGGCAGGTAGTGCCGCTCGGTGTACTCGCGCACCGTCCGGTCGGCCGAGAACCGGAGCGTCAGGCGGGCCATGCTCTCCCGCACGCGGGCGAGCCAGGCGACCGGGATGCCGCGGACGTCCCGGTCGTAGAAGCACGGGACGACGTCGCGCTCGAGCCGGTCGTAGAGCGCCGCGGCCTCCGCCGCGTCCCGGGACGGGTCGTCGCCTGCCTCGCCGGCGTCGCCGAGCGCCCAGCCCAGGTCCGGCGCGTACGCCTCGGCCCACCAGCCGTCGAGCGTGGAGAGGTTCAGCCCGCCGTTGGCGAGCACCTTCATCCCGCTCGTGCCGCTTGCCTCGTAGGGTCGGCGCGGGGTGTTGATCCACACGTCCACACCCTGCACGAGGTACCGGGACAGGAGCACGTCGTGGTCGCCGACGAAGGCGACGCGCGACCGCACCTCGGGCCTCTCGCGGATGAAGCGCACCCAGGCCTGCACCAGGGCCTGGCCGTCGCGGTCCTGCGGGTGCGCCTTGCCGGCCACGATGAGCTGCACGGGCCGTTCCCGGCTCGTGAGGAGGCGGACCAGGCGGTCCTCGTCGTGGAGGAGGAGGTCCGGGCGCTTGTACGTCGCGAAGCGGCGGGCGAAGCCGAGGGTGAGCGCCTCCGGGTCGAACGCCTCGCGGGCCGCGGCGATGTCCCCGTCGTAGGCGCCGGCCGCCGCCAGCTCGCGGGCGACCCGCTCGCGCACGTAGTGGATCAGATTGCGGCGGTTCTCGGTGCGCATGCGCCAGAGCGCCTCGTCCGGGAGCCGGCGGATGCAGGCCGCCGCGTCCACCGTCGTACCGCCCCAGGGGAACTCGCCGCACGCCGCCTCCCAGAGCCGCTCGGCCGGGAGCGAGCCCCAGGAGGGGACGTGGACCCCGTTGGTGACGTGCGTCACCGGGACCTCGGCCTCCGGCCAGCGGGGGAAGATCGGCTGGAAGATCGGCCGGCTCGTCTGCGCGTGGAGGGCGCTCACCGCGTTGACGGCGCCGCTGCCGCGCGCGGCCAGGTAGGCCATGTTGAACGGCTCGGACGGGTCGTCGGGCCGAGCGCGGCCGAGGGCGAGCAGATCGGCCAGCTCGAGCCCCAGCTCCTGCCGCGCGTAGCGGCCGAGGGCGCGCGCCACGAGGTCCGGCGCGAAGCGGTCGAAGCCGGCGGCGACCGGCGTGTGCGTGGTGAAGACGTTGCCGGCGCGGGTGACGGTCAACGCCACGTCGAACGGCTGCCCGGTCTCCTCCATGAAGCCGCGCGCCCGCTCGAGCACGACCAGCGCGGCGTGCCCCTCGTTGAGGTGGCACACCTCGGGCCGGATCCCGAGGGCGCCGAGCAGCCGCCAGCCGGCGATACCGAGCACCATCTCCTGCTGCAGGCGCAACTCCGGGCCGCCGCCGTAGAGCTCGCTCGTGATGCCGCGGACGGCCGGCGGGTTGGCCGGGTCGTTGCTGTCGAGGAGGAGGAGCCGCACCCGCCCGACCGTCGCCTGCCAGGCGCGCAGCCACACCGTGTAGCCCGGCATCGGGATGGCCAGGCGCACCCACTGGCCGCTCGCGTCCCGCACCGGCGTCACTGGGAGCTGGCCCGGGTCGTT
>DASVDK010000295.1:0-9542 GCA_036381125.1 Thermodesulfobacteriota bacterium
TTTCCAGGGGGTCAGGTCTTTCCATTTTCCAGACGCGGCCCCTGGGGTCAGGTCTTTCCATTTTCCAGGGGGTCAGGTCTTTCCATTTTCCAGACGGGCAGACGTCGGGGTCTGACGCCACTCGTCCCCCCGGAACCGGCACCCGTCCTCCCGTGGCGCCGAAGGACAGGCGTCACGGCGATCGGGCCGCGGCCCGGCCCCGCTTCGCGCGGCGCAGCCCGCTACGTGCTAGCGCCGGCCGGCCCAGACGTGTCGCGGGACGAGGAGGTGCCCCTCGAAGATCCGCCGCGCGGTCCGCAGCAGGGCGGCGCGCTCGACGGTGGGGTGGTCGGGGTCGCCCGAAAGGGTCAGCTCGACCTCGATCCGCCCCGCCGGGTGCTCGACGCGGACGACGCGCTGCGTCCCCGACGCCGGCTCGGCGTAGTCGGCGGCAATCGAGCCGGGGAGGACGCACGCGGTTGCCAGGCAGACCGAGCCGGTGACCGCGTAGGCCTTGTGGCAGGCGAGCGGCGTGAAGTACCGGGAGGCGATCGTGCCCCCCTGGCGCGGCCGGGCGACCAGGCCGATCTTCGGGACGACCCGGCCGGTCACGTCGCCGAGCCCCATGAGGCGCCCGGCCTCGAGCCTGAGCTGCTCGAGCCGCGCCATGAGGGCGCGATCGCCGTCGAGATCGGCGGGCGACTCGTAGCCGGTCTTGCCGACCGACTCGGCGGCCAGGAGCATCATCGGCATCGCGTTGTCGATGCAGGAGACCGGCACGCCGTCGATCACGTCGCGCACCCGGCCGGTCGGCAGGAGCGACCCGGTCACCGACCCGACGGCGTCGAGAAAGGCGAGCTTGACCGGCGCCGCCGTGCCGGGCGCGCCGTCGATCGCCACGTCGCCGTCGTAGGTGACCCGGCCGCCCGGCGTCTGGACGACCGCCTCGACGAGGCTCTCGGTGTTGACGTTGTAGATGCGCAGCGTCGTCTCGGGGTCGCGGGCCGGCACCAGGCCCGCCTCGATGGCGAAGGGGCCGACGCCCGAGAGCATGTTCCCGCAGTTGGGGCTCGTGTCGACGAAGGCCCGGTCGATCGCGACCTGGGCGAAGAGGTAGTCGACGTCGGCGCCCGGGCGCCGGGAGCGGCTCACGATGGCCACCTTGCTCGTGAGGGGGTTCGCCCCGCCGATCCCGTCGACCTGGAGCGGGTGGGGCGAGCCCATGGCGGCGAGCAGCACCCGGTCGCGCGTCGGCACGTCGTCGGGCAGGTCGGAGGCGAGGAAGTAGGGGCCGCGCGACGTCCCGCCGCGCATCAGCACGCAAGGGATTCGGGTCTGGGTCATGGTCGTTAGGCTCCGCTCACCCGGTCGGGCTGCGCCCAGAAGACGACCCGACGCTGGATGGCACGCATGACGAGGTGCAGGGTGACGCCGATCGTCCCCAGGACGACCAGCACGGCGAACATCCCCGCGATGTCGAGGGTGAAGTTGAGCTGCTGGATCCGGTAGCCGAGGCCCACCTGGGCCCCCACGAACTCGCCGACGATCGCGCCGAGCACCGAGAAGACGATGCCGATGTTGAGGCCGGCGAAGAGGAAGGGTAGCGCGTTGGGGACCTTCACCTTCCAGAAGATCTGCCAGCGCGAGGCGCACATGGCCCGCAGGAGGTCCAGTTCCTGTTGTCGCGTGGCGCCGAGCCCCTGGATGACGTTCACGAGGATGGGGAAGAAGACGATGACCGCCGAGACGACGACCTTGGAGGCGAGGCCGAAGCCGAACCAGATGACCAGGATGGGGGCGATGGCGATCTTGGGCACCGTCTGGATGCCGACCAGGTACGGGTAGACGGTCCGCTCGAGGAGCCGGAACTGCGCGATGAGGCCGCCCACCGCGATGGCCGAGAGGGCGCCGATGCCGAAGCCCGCGAGCGTCTCGAAGAGCGTCACCTTGATGTCGGTCCAGAAGCTCGGCAGCGACAGGAGACGCACCAGGGCGCCCGCCACCGCCGAGGGCGCCGGGATGACGATGGGCGGGATGCCGAGCGCACGCACGAACAGCTCCCAGCCGCCTACCACGAGGACGAAGACGCCGGGGACCGTGTAGGTCTCGGGGTGCCTGAGCCAGTCGCGCATCAGTCGATCGATCCCTCCGCCTCGAACAGCGCCCGGATGCGGGCCGTCAACGCGCCGAACTCCGGGCTCCCCATGACGGCGAGGCCCCGCGGCCGGGGCAGCGGCACCCGGATCACGTCGACGATCCGCCCGGGCCGGGGAGACATGACGACCACGCGGTCGCCGAGGAAGACCGCCTCGGGGATCGAGTGGGTGATGAAGAAGACGGTCTTCTTCCGCTCCTCCCAGATCCGCAGCAGCTCCACGTTCATCCGCTCGCGCGTCATGGCGTCGAGCGCCCCGAACGGTTCGTCCATGAGGAGGATGCGCGGGTCGAGCACCAGGGCGCGCACGATGGCCGCCCGCTGCTGCATGCCGCCCGACAGCTCGTTCGGGTAGCGCCTCTCGAAGCCGGCGAGCCCGACCAGCGCGAGGAGGGCGAGGGCCCGCTCGCGATGGGCGGCGAGGTGCAGCTTCTGCACCTCGACCGGCAGGAGCACGTTCTCGAGAACCGTCCGCCAGGCGAGCAGCGTGGCGTCCTGGAAGACGATCCCGATGTCCTTGCGCGGCCCCTCCACCGGCTGCCCGGCCACGATCACCTCGCCGGCGCTCCTGGGGGAGAGGCCGGCCAGGATCTTGAGGAGCGTCGTCTTGCCGCAGCCGGACGGGCCGACGACCGAGAGGAACTCGCCGTCGGCCACCTCGAGCGAGACGCGGGCGAGGGCCTCGACCGTGCCGCCGTCGCGCGTCCGGTAGGTCTTCTCGAGCCCGTGGATGCGGATCACGCCTATTTCATGGCCCGGGCGCGGTCCTGGATCGCCTTCGCGTCGAACGATGCCGCCTCGCGGGGGAACCGGTCGTCGAAGTACTGCGCCACGTCGCCCCGCTGCGTCGTCATGCCGACGTCGAGCGCCATGTCCTGGATGCCGACCCACTCGTCGCGGACGAAGCGGCCGATCGGCTTCTGGTCGGTGTACGTGTAGTCGAGCCAGCCGAGGAGGGCGCCCACGTCCACCGGGAGCTGCGTCTCCACGTTCGCCGGCCGCGACTGCGGGTGGACCTCGTAGAACATCCGCACCGCCGCCCGGGGGTTCGCCTTCGTGAAGACCAGCCCCTTCATCATCGCCCGGTTGAGGCCGATCACGACCTTCGGGTTCTTCTCCGCGAACTCGTCGGTCGTCGCCTGCACGAGGCTCGAGATCCGGTCCTCGAAGCCGGCGTGCATGTAGCGGAGCTTCGTGCCGGCCCCCTCGATGACCGCGTAGGCGCCGCCCCAGAGCCCGAGGGCGTCGACCTGCCGCGTCGTGAGGGCCGTGGCCGCACGGGCGCCGGTGCCGGCCGCGACCAGCTTCATGTCCTTGTCGACGTCGAAGCCCATCGCCCTGTAGACCTGCCGGACGTAGGGGACCGCGCCCGATGCGAGGCTCGGCACGCCGATGGTCTTGCCCTTGAGGTCGCGCGTGCTCCTGATCGGGCTATCGGGCAGCACGGCGATGCTGTACGGCCAGACCCGCTGGAGGTTCAGGACGGCCTTCACCTTGACCCCCTTGTCGCGGGCGCCGATGAGGCTCGTCTTGTCGGAGTGGGCGAACTGCGCGGTGCCGGAGGCGAGCACCTGGAGCGCCGCCGCCGAGCCGGCGGCCCACTGGAACTCGACCTCGAGCCCCCCCTCGTCGAACCACCCCATCTTCAGCGGCACCGCCCAGAGCGGCACCTCCTCGGTCGGCGCCACCTGGGCGTGGGCGAAGACGACGACCACCTTCTGCTTGCCCTGCGCGAAGCCGGGGGTCGAGCCGGCCGCAAGGAGGGCGAGGGCGAGGACGGCAACTCTTGCGCGCATCGTGCGCCTCCGTCGGTGAGGTCGAGCCGTCGTTATATTAACCGATCGGGGAGGGGGTCGGCCGGTCAGTCCTCGAAGAGCGGCGCGCGGTCGAGGCCGTAGGCCCGACGCGCCGCCTCGACGAGCCGCTCGGGCGGTCGGCTGAAGGCGAAGCCCCGCCGGGTGACGGAGACGCCCGACTCGGCCCGCATCTCGGCGAGCGTTCGCGCGGTCTTGATCACGGCGGCCACCGGATCGACGACGGGCGCCTCGTCCACCCGGCACACGCCGTTCTGGAAGAGCACCTCGGCCATGATGGTCTGTCCGGGGAGGATCACCTCCGCGCCCTGACGCACGGCTTCACGCGCCGCGGCGAGGAAGGCGTCGACGAGCGGCCCGGGCCGCTCGAAGGCGTCGACCACGTCCCGGTAGTCGACCGTCATCGGCACCATCGCGGCGATGCGGCCCTCGAGCCCGGACCGATGGGCCGCCGCCCTGATGGGGTGGAAGATATCGGGGTTGAAGGCCACGACGCCGAACCGCTCGCCGAGCAGGCAGGCCAGGTGCATGGCCGATTCCCCGTACCCGGCGACCGGGATGTCGACGACCGACCGGGCGAGGGCGACGCCGATGTCCTGGATGATGGCGATGGCGACGGCGTCGTACCCTTCCCGCTCGGCGCGCCGGGCGGCCTCGACGACCTGCTGCTCGTGCAGGGCGGTGAGGTAGGCGTGGCGCGCCAGGTCGGCCGGGGAGGCGTCGGGCGTGTAGGTGCCCGGCCTGAGGCCGTGGACGACCACCTCGACGCCGGCGCCGGCCACCCGCGCGAGATGCCGCGCGAGCGCCTCGCCGTAGGCCGGCACCGTCTGCATCTCGATGAAGCCCTGATGCCAGATGCGCACCCCGAGAGCCTAGAGCCGCGGTGGGCGATCTTCAAGCGCCGCCTCGCGGGCCGAACGCCGTGGCGGGTCGGACCGGAAGACGTCGGCGCCCGCGTCCTCTACGATGGATGCGGCAGCGCCCCATCCGGGCACGGAGAGGGACGATGGCGATCGACTACGAACGGCTCCTCGCGCTCCGCATCCCCGACGCCGAGCATCGCTACACGGAACGGGACACGATTCTCTACGCCCTCGGCGTCGGGCTCGGTCACGACCCCGTGGACGAGGCGCAGCTCGCGTTCGTCTACGAGCCAGGGCTCCGGGTGCTGCCGACCATGGCGACGATCCTCGGCTATCCCGGCTTCTGGATGCGCGACCTCGACACGGGGATCGACTGGGTCAGGGTGGTCCATGGCGAGCAGGGGCTCGTGCTCCACCGCCCGCTGCCCGCGTCGGGGACGGTCGTCGGCAAGACACGGGTCGTCGACGTCGTCGACAAGGGGCCGGGCAAGGGCGCGCTCGTGTACGCCGAACGGAAGGTCTACGAGCCGGCGAGCGGGGAGCTGCTCGCGACGCTCACGCAGACGACCGTCTGTCGCGGCGACGGCGGGTTCGGCGGCCCGCCCCGCCCGACCCGGAGGCCGCACCCGATCCCCGAACGAGCCCCCGACCTCGCGTGCGATCTGCCGACCTCGCCGCAGGCCGCCCTCCTCTACCGGCTGAGCGGCGACCTGAACCCGCTCCACGCCGACCCGGCGGTGGCGCGCCGCGCCGGCTTCCCGCGGCCGATCCTCCACGGGCTCGCCACCTACGGCGTGGCGGGGCATGCGCTCCTCAGGACCGTGTGCGGCTACGACACGGGGCGCCTCGTCGCCATGGACGCCCGCTTCTCGGCCCCGGTCTTCCCCGGCGAGACCATCCGGACCGAGATCTGGCGCGACGGTGCACGCGTGAGCTTCCGCGCCCGCGTCGTCGAGCGCGACGTGGTCGTGCTCGACAACGGCCGGGCCGAGCTGAGGCGCTGAGGCCGACCCCGATCGCGACCGTCTGACCGCTCTCAGGACCGACCGGGCGCCCCGGTGCCGCCCCGGGTCCTGGGGTCGAGCAGGTCGCGCAGGCCGTCGCCCAGGAGGTTGAAGCCGAGGACGGCCAGGGCGATGGCGAGCCCGGGGAAGAGGGTGGGCCAGGGGGAGAGGGCGAGGAAGGTCTGCGCCTCGCGCAGCATCCGCCCCCAGCTCGCCGCGGGCGGCTGCGTGCCGAGGCCGAGGTAGGAGAGGGCGGCCTCGGCGAGGATCGCCGTGGCGAGGGCCGCCGTGGCGAGCACGAGGAGCGGGGGGGCGAGGTTCGGCACGACGTGCCGCAGGACGAGGCGGGCGGGCGAGACGCCGAGGGCCCGCGCGCTCTCGACGTACTCCCGGCCGCGCTGCTCGACGGCGCTCGCCCGCGCGAGGCGGGCGAAGGCCGGCACCGAGGCGAGCCCGATGGCGAGCACCGCGGCGGTCCCGCCCGGCCCCATCACGGTCGCGAGGAGCAGCGCCAGGAGGACGGCCGGCAGCGCGGCCAGCGCCTCCACGGGGCGCATGAGGATCTCGTCGAGCCAGCCGCCGCGCCACCCGGCGGCGACGCCGACGAGCGCGCCGATGCCGAGGCCGATGGCGACCGCCGCGCCGCCGATCGCCACGGCGCTGCCGGCGCCGACCATGATGCGCGACAGGAGGTCGCGGCCGAAGTGGTCGGCCCCGAGCGGGTGGGCCGAGGAGGGGGGCGCGAGGCGCACGGCGAAGTCGGGCTGGTCGGGGTCGTAGGGGGTCCCCAGGCGGCCGGCCGCGGCCGCGAGGAGGATGACGCCGACGAGGGCGAGACCGCCGAGGAGCGCGAGCCGGCGGCTCATGACCGGGCCCGGGGATCGAGCCAGCCGTAGAGGAGGTCGATCGCGAGGTTCACGGCGACGATGACGGCGGCCAGGGCGAGGACGATCCCCTGGACGAGGGGGAAGTCGCGCGCCTCGACGGCGGTGAGCGCGAGCCGCCCCATGGCCGGCAGGGCGAAGACGCTCTCGACGACGATCGCGCCGGCCAGGAGCTGCCCGAAGAGGCTCCCGGCCACGGTCACGATGGCGAGGAGCGCGGCCCTGAGGGCGTGTCGGATCAGGACGGCCCTCTCCGGCAGCCCCTTGGCTCGCGCCGTCCGGACGAAGTCCTGGCCGAGGACCTCGAGGAGCGACGCGCGCACGACGCGGGTGAGGATGGCCGCCTGCCCGAGCCCCAGGGCGAGGACCGGCAACACGAGCGACCGGAGCGCGTCGACGGGGCTCTCGCTCCAGCGCACGAACCCGGTCGTCGGCAGCCATCCGAGCCGCACGCCGAAGACGAGGATGAGGAGCAGGCCGAGCCAGAAGGTCGGCACGGCAAGGCCGATCTGCGACAGCGCCACGACCGGCATGTCGAGCGCCGACCCGCGCCGCATCGCCGCCAGGGCGCCGATCGGCAGCGCGATCACGAGCGCGAGGGCGGCGGAGAGGCCGACCAGGGGGAGGGTCACGCCGAGGCTCGAGGCCACGAGTGAGGCGACCGGGCGGTCGTAACGGATCGAGACGCCGAGGTCCCCGCGGAGCGCACGGCCGGCCCAGGTCGCGTAGCGGGTGAGCGGCGGCCGGTCGAGGCCGAGCCGCTCGCGCACGGCCGCCAGCGCCTCGGGCGACGCCTCCATGCCGAGGATCGCCTGGGCGGCGTCGCCCGGAACGAGGAGGAGCGCCCCGAACACGAAGACCGAGGCGACGAGGAGCGTGAGGACGGCCGTGCCGATCCGCCGGAGAACGTACCTCACGCCGCAGGCACGGAGGCGGGAATGCGCCCCGCGAAGCGGGGCCCGGCCGAAGGCCGGCGCGCCGGCAGAGCGGTCCGTGGGCGGCACGTGGCAGCAGGGGCCGATCCCCCGCGCCCCGCGCAGCGGGGCCCGGGCGAAGCCCGGCGCGCCGGCAGAGCGGTCCGTGGGCGGCACGCGGAAACAGGGGCCGATCTCCCGCGCCCCGCGAAGCGGGGCCCGGGCGAAGCCCGGCGCGCCGGCAGAGCGGTCCGTGGGCGGCACGGGGCACGGGCGGCGCCGGCAGGCCGGCGCCTCGAGTCGGCCGGCCGGTTCACGACACGACTTACCGCGACAGCCAGACGCGCACCAGGTTCATGGACGGCGTCGGCTGGTGCCGCCACCACCCCTGCACGGCGGCCCGCGTGGCGGCGAGGTAGGGCGAGCTGTAGAGCCAGTCGTTCACGGCGTCGCGCGCGAGCATCCGCTGGAGGTCGGCGTAGATCCTCGCCCGCTCGCGCTCGTCGAGCGTCGTCTGCCCCTTCTCGAGGAGCGCCCGGAACTCGGCGTTGTCGTACCGGAAGTAGTACCCGGGGTTGGCGTAGATGCCGATGTCGAACGGCTCCGAGTGGCCGATGATGGTCATGTCGTAGTCGGCGTTGCGGAAGATCCGCGAGAGCCAGGTCGTCCACTCGACGACCTCGAGCCGGAGCCGGATGCCGACCTTCGCGAGCTGGGCCGCGAGCAGCTCGCCCGCCCGCCGCTCGTAGGGATAGGGGGCCGGCAGCGAGAAGGTCGCCTCGAAGCCGTTCGGGTACCCGGCCTCGGCGAGGAGCGCCTTCGCCCGCTCGGGGTCGTAGGGGTAGGTGCCGGAGGTGTCGACGTAGTAGCGCTCGCCCGGGCTCATGTGCGAGCCGATCGGCGTGCCGAAGCCGAACATGGCGCCGTCGACGATCTCCTTCCGGTTCGTGGCGTGGGCGATCGCCCGCCGCACCCGCACGTCGGAGAAGGGGCGGCGCGAGTTGTTGAGGCCGACCGTGATCTCGGTCGTCGTGCGCCCCTCGATCAGCCGCAGCGCCGGGTTCCCCTTCACCTTGAGGGCGTTCTCGGGCGACAGGGCGTAGCCGATCACGTCGAGGTCGCTCGCCTCGAGCGCCGCCATCTGCGCGCTCGGGTCGGGCAGGAAGCGGAAGACGGCGCCGTCGAGGTAGGGGAGGCCGGCCTCGTGGTAGCCGTCGAAGCGGGCGAGCCGCACGGCCGAGCCGCGGTCCCAGGCGACGAAGCGGAAGGGCCCGGTGCCGACCGGGCGCGCCTTCTGCGCCTCGACGTCGCCCGGCGCGTGGATCACCGAGTCGGGCCGCGCGAGGTCGAAGAGGAAGTCGGCGTTCACCTTCCCGAGCCGGAACGTCACGGTCCGGGCGTCGGGGGTCGTGATCTCGGTGATGTCCTCGTAGTAGGCGTGGTTGGTGTGCCCGGAGCCGGCGGTCCGCGCCCGGTCGAACTTCGCCTTGACGGCGGCCGCCGTGAAGGGCTGGCCGTCGTGGAACCTGACGCCCGACTTGAGGGTGAAGGTCCAGACGAGCCCGTCCTTCGAGACGCTCCAGCGCTCGGCCAGGAGCGGCAGGATCCGTCCCTCGTCGTCGAAGCGGACGAGCCCCTCGAGGACGTTCCCGTAGAGCATCCGCGCGATCTCCTGCGAGGTGCTCGCCGTGGGGTCGAGGTGGGGCGGCTCGGCGTTGAGCGCCACGGTGAGGGTGCCGCCCCGCGCCGGCCCCTGGGCGATGGCGGCCGCGGGCAGAAGGAGCGCGGCCAGGGCGAGGGCGGTCGTCAGGATCCGCCGCATGGTCATTCGTCCTCCATGAGGAAGAGCACCGCGGCCGCGGCGTAGAGGCGGGCCGAGGCCACGAGGTCGTCCACGCCGACCCACTCGTCGGCCTGGTGCGGCACGGT